>MNRS01000017.1 GCA_001916065.1 Clostridium sp. 28_17 | reverse complement strand
AGAAATAAATTAGCAAAGAAAATGAGCAAAGAAGATTATGAAAAAGTTATTACAGAATTTCAAAAAGCATTTAAAGAAATGGCTGGTGATAACAAATGATAGAAGTAAGATGTCCAAACTGTAATCAACTTTTGTTAAAAGTTGAACAATGTAAGGGCGAAATAAAATGTATACGATGTAAGAAAACAATTAAAATTAATATAGATGAAAAAGACAGAGTGAGCAACACAACCATTAGTGGTGAGTAGTTAGCCAATACCTGCTTTTATCCTAAAAAAGAGGGGAGGAGTAGGTATGAGTACGAATGTGGGCTCTGTTGACTTTGAATTATTGCTAAATTCAAATCCATTTAACAAAGGACTAAAGAATGCAACAAATACAATAAAAAGTTCAGGAATAGAGAACTCATTAAAGAAAATTGGTAAATTAGCGTTAGCAGCATTCTCTGTTAAAGCAATAGTAAATTTTGGTAAAGAATGTATTGATTTAGGCTCTGATTTAACAGAAGTACAAAATGTTGTTGATGTTACTTTTGGAAGTTTAAATACAGAAGTAAATAAGTTTGCCGAAAATGCAATTACTCAATTTGGTTTGGGACAAACAGTAACAAAGAAATATGTTGGTACGTTTGGTGCGATGGCAAAAGCGTTTAATTTTTCGAATAAAGAAGCATTAGCAATGTCAGAAACATTAACAGGACTTACTGGAGATGTTGCTTCATTCTATAATTTATCAAGTGATGAAGCATATACAAAATTAAAATCAGTATTTACTGGTGAAACAGAGACTCTAAAGGATTTAGGTGTTGTAATGACACAGAATGCATTAGATCAATATGCATTGGCAAATGGTTATGGAAAAACAACATCTAAAATGTCTGAACAGGAAAAAGTGGCTTTAAGATATAAATTTGTATTAGATAAATTGAATATAGCAAATGGAGATTTTGCAAGGACAAGTGATAGTTGGGCAAACCAAACAAGGGTATTAGGCTTAAGATTTAATGAACTAAAGGCAACTTTAGGACAAGGATTTATTAACATATTTACACCGTTAGTAAAAGGAATAAATATGGTACTTTCTAAACTTCAAGTGTTAGCAAATGCTTTTAAATCATTTACAGAAATGATATTTGGAAATGCTGGCGTAGATGATAGCACAAGTAATGTTTCAAATTTAGCATCCGATGCATCAAAAGCGAGTGATGCTGTGAGTGGAATTGGAGATAGTGCTAAAAAATCTGCTAAAGATTTAAAAAGTTTGGCTTCATTTGATACTGCACAAATATTAAAGAAAGATGATAGTGATAGTTCTTCAAGTGGAAGTGGTGCAGGAGGAAAAATAGATACAAGTGGACTAAATTTAACAGATAATCTAAAAAAACAAGCAAGTGATATAGGAAAAATATTTGGCGATATTAATTTTGAACCGCTTATTAATTCTTTTAATAAAGTAAAAGAAGCAGCACAACCACTGATAACCACAATAAAAGATGGTTTAAAATGGTTATATGACAATGTTTTAGTTCCATTGGCCAAATGGACTATACAAGATTTACTTCCAGCATTTTTGAATTTAGTTGCAGGTGCATTAACTGTTCTAAATCCATTAATAACAGCCTTTGAACCAATTTTTCAATGGTTTTGGAATAATTTTTTAGAGCCTGTCGCAAAGTGGACAGGTGGAGTAATAGTAGATACACTGAATTTGTTGGCAGATGTTTTAACGGAAATAGGAAATTGGATGAGTAATAATCAAAGTGTAGTTACTGGAATGGAAATTGCAGTATTAGGATTTTTTAGTGCGTGGAAGGTTGTAGAATTAATGTCTTTTATACAACAGGCAGGAGGAGTAATTGCAGCATTGGGATTGCTAAAAAATGCTATTTTAGGGAATGTAATTGCAAAAATTGCAGATAAAGCAGAAACGATTGCGTTAACATTGATGTATGCGAAAGATTTTGTGGTAAGCATTGCTTTAGGAACGGCAGCTTTAGTTAAAGAAGCAGCACAATGGGTTATTAATACAGGAGCAAAAGTTGCAAATACTGCAGCAACTATTGCTAGTACGGTAGCAACAACAGCGGCAACAGCAGCAACATGGCTATTTAATGCAGCATTAGCAGTATTAACATCACCAATAACATTAGTTGTAGCGGCTATAGCAGCATTAATTGCGGTTGTAGTATTATTAATAAAAAATTGGAATGAAGTAAAAGAAACTGCAAGTAAATGTTGGGAAGGAATAAAAAATGCTTGGAATAATGCAGGTCAATGGTTTAATAATACAATAGTAAATCCAATACGAAATGCTTTTGGAAGTTTATGGAGCGGACTTAAAAATGGAGCGTCTGGAGCATGGCAAGGCATAAAAAATGTTTTTGGAAATGTTGCATCATGGTTTGGAAATATATTTAGTAATGCATGGAATGCTGTAAAAAATGTGTTTAGCACAGGAGGAAGAATATTTGATGGAATACAACAAGGAATAGCAAATACTTTTAGAAATATTGTTAATTCATTAATAAGGGGAATTAATAGAGTTGTATCTATTCCATTCAATTCTATTAATACAGCATTGAGAATGATAAGAAATGCTACTATTGCAGGTTTCCAACCATTTAGTTGGTTACCTTCAGTATATGTTCCGCAAATTCCATTTTTAGCGCAAGGTGGTTATGTAAAAGCAAACACACCTCAATTGGCTATGATAGGTGATAACAGACATCAAGGTGAGGTAGTTGCACCAGAAGACAAATTAATGTCATTATATAAGAAGGCTAATCAAGAAATGGGATTAGGAAATAACGAAAAAGTTATAGAATTACTTGAGAAAATAATACAAATTCTAATTAATCTAAGTCTTGATTTTAATTTATATATTGATGGATATGAATTAAATAAAAAGCTTGAAAAAATTAAAAATAAAAATAGATTTGCAACGAATGGAGGCTAAATATGTATGAACCAAAATTAATAGTAAATAATATTCAAGTACCAGGAATTATTGAATTAATTCCTGGACCAGAGCCTCTTTGGGGTGATGGAACTGGAAGAAATACATTAGATGGACATTATAGTGGTACTTTTATTGGATATTTTACAACTTTAGAAATAAAGTTTGGGATAGTATCAGATGAAGAATATAATTTAATAAAAAAATTGCTTGAACATCCTTTTTTAAGTGATGTTCAATTTTCATTAGAAAAGGACATGAGTAATTATAAACAAGGTGATTTATTTTCAGAAGATTTTTACAATGGTCAGGCAATAAAAAGTAGTCCACTTGCGTGTGGTGGTTATTGGAATGAATTTTCAGTAATGTTGACTGCAATAGATAGGAGGCCACAATTAACATGAGTGTAAGTAATGAATTTAAGAACATAACGAAAAAGATAAAACAACAAAATATAAAATTAAGTATATGTGATGGTGAATTAACAGTTAAAGAAATACATATGATGCCAGTCCATATTTTTAATGCATTGCCAGTTTGGAAATTAAGAAAACAGAAAGTAATAATAGCAAAAGAACTAAAATATAGTTTTGATGGTCAATTGTTTAAAACAATAATGAAGCAAGTTGAAATTACTGTAAAAAATGCAAATGAAATAAAGGACAAAGATATTAATTTCCAATATGGACTATTTATTAATAACAAATTTGAATATATAGATTTGGGAAATTATTTTATAAAAGATGTCGAAGATAGCAAGAAAAAAGATGAAATAACAGTAACAGGATATGACAGAATGATTAGATTTATGAAAACGTTTAAACAGTCAGAATTGCAATTAATATATCCTTGCAAAATGTTAAAATTGGTACAAAAAATGTGTGAAGTCTGTGGAGTAGAATTATATTCCACAGACTTTTATAATGCTGATTTAGATGTTGAAGAAGATTTTTTCACAACACAGGAATTAACATATAGAGATGTTTTAGAAAAAGTAGCACAGGCAACATTGACAACCGCATTTATAGAAGATAATAAATTGAATTTATATAAAGTAAGTAATGATGCTATAGAAAAAATAGACAAATCTTATTTGACAGATTTAACAATAAAAGAAAAATTTGGACCTGCAAATGCACTGGTTTTAGGTCGTGGAGATGTAGAAGACAATATTGAAGAAATAGACGAAAAGAGCATAGCACAAAATGGAAGATGTGAAATTAGATTTGATGAAAATGAATTTATTGAATTTCAAAGGGAAAAAGTTATTAAAGGAATGTTTGAACAGATAAAGGGACTTGAATATTATTCTTTTGAGGCTTCTGATGTTGGTGTAATGTGGTTAAAACCATGTGCATGTATAGAATTAGGAGATAAAGAAGATAGTTTATATAAGTCTTATTATTTGAAAGCAAATATAACAATTAATACTGGAATATCAAGTGATATAGAAGCGGAATTACCAGACGAGACAAATACAGAATATAAGGTTACAACAAAAGAAGAAAAGAAAACTTTAAAAGTTGAAAGACTGGCAAAAAAAAATGAAGGAAAAATACAAGACTTAGTTGAAGAAACAACTGAAAATTCTAAAAAAATAACAAAACATGAACAAGATATAAGCGGAATAACACAAAGTGTAAGTGAAGTAAAAACAGAAGTAAAAACAGTAGATGGTAAGGCTGATAAAGCGCAAACTACAGCAGATACTGCGAAAAGCACGGCGGAGACTGCAAAAAGTACAGCTGATAGCACAAATAAAAATTTAAGTAATAATTATTATACAAAAACACAAACAGAAAATAAAATAACTCAAACAGCAGAAAGTACAATAAGTGAAGTAAGTAAAACATATTCAACAAAAACAGAAACATCAAATGCTAAACAAGAAGCAATAAAAAGTGCAAATTCTAATACAGATGACAAGTTAAAAGGTTATACAGAAACAAGTAAACTTGGCACGGCAATAGAACAAAACTATGAACATGTAAAAGTTGCTTGGAATCAAATATCAGATTTTATTCAAATGATGATAATAAACAATAATGCAAGTTTGGCAATATTGGACAAAGACAAAAAAGTAATGATGGCATTGGATAAGACGGGACAACATTTTTACAAAGAAGATGGAACTGAATTTGGAGAAATGGGTGTAAATGCAATTGATAATCAAAATTATATAAGTTTTGGGGTATCAGGAGAATATGATAAAGAAATATCTGATGGTATGGCTTGGGGAATAACAACAAAAAGTGATGGAAAGTTTTGGCCAATCCTGTATATAAAAAATTTTTCTATGGGACCTAAAAATAGTGATGCTTCTTCTGGAGAATTAGTTTTAAGTGCTTGTAATCTGATTTTAGATGGAATTGGAACGGGAATAAAAACAGGAGACATTTTCATAAGCGGTGATGTTGCAATGGGAAATGTAACATTTGAAGATACAGGAACAGGCACAATATTGATGAATATACGACCACAAAATGTAGTGGATTATCCCGCAATTGATATATTAGGGAATATTTCTTTTTATGCAAATCAAGCAGGAAGTAATAGTTTTAAAATAGGAGAATGTTTGTTTACAGATATTGGAGATATAACAGGAAAACATGTTTATATTGAAGGAGATATAACAAGTACAGAAAATTTAACAGCATATAAAGGAATTAATTGTACTGATGGATATGTAAGTGGTAAGGCTTTTATAAATAATTCAAGAGAAGAAACAAAAAAGAATATTAAAAGATATACAGATAATGCAATAAAAATAATAAAAGATACGGATATTTATAAATTTAATTATAAAACAGATAATAGTACAAGTAAAGAAAGTATTGGTTTTGTAATTGGTGATAAATATAAATATTCAAAAGAGTTGACAGCAGTAGATGAAAATGGAAAAGAAATTGGTGCAAATACATATAACATGATTTCTATTGCATATAAAGCAATACAAGAACAACAAGAACAAATTGAAAAATTACAAGCAAAAGACAAACAAAAAGATGAATTAATACAAAGTTTAATACAAAGAATAGAAACTCTTGAAAAGGAGGTAAATAAATGAGTGAAACTGATTTTTTAAAGTTAAAAAAACACGATAATGTAGAGACAAATACAGAAAAGTTTGATATAGAAAATTACTTAAATGGAAACTGGGATAAAATAAATGAAAATGCAAAAAAAGTCAATACAGACATATCAAACATAAACTCAAAGAATAAAGAACAAGATACAAATATAGGACAACTACAAGAAAACACAGAAACATCAAGTAATAAAATAACAGAACTAGAAAAAGAGTTAAAAGAATCACAAGAAGACTTTTATCAAGCAAGCATACGAGGACAAGCAAGCGGAGAATACATACACGTAGAAGACAGTAGCAACTGTAGAAGCATCATTGGAATAAGTGGAAACAGTGAGCAAGAGACGAGAAGTGGAAAGAATCTCTTATTAAATGATACAGATAAAGGAACAGTAAATGGAGTCACATTTACAAAAGACTCAAAAGGTATAATAAAAGCAAATGGAACTGCTACAGATGCAATTGTAGTTTATTTAGGTAGTAAATTCACAACAATTGCAGCAGGCACATATAAGTTAAGTGATGGTAGAAATGATGAAAGTAAAGATACATTTTTTACATACGTAGATTGTTATAATACAGATGGTTCTGCATATGCAACTGGAAATTTAATAAGTACATCAGATGGTTCTGTAAAAACATATACAGAGTCAAAACTAATAAAAGGAAGAATTGTAGTAAGAAAAGGAGTAACACTAAATAATATTGTATTTAAACCGCAACTAGAACTTATAAAAAATGCTAGTGCTAGTGCAACGAAATACGAACAATACGGAGCAAGTCCATCACCAGATTACAAAAGTGAGATTAAGTCTGTTGGTAGTAATGTGAATGAGTTTGATATAGCCGCTGTGAAAGATGGATTTTTAAATGAAAAAACAGGTGAAATAATTTCAAACAATTCTTGGAAATGTTCAGATTTTATAGAAATATTAAACAAAACGTATACTTTTGGATGGGAGAGTAGTTCAGATTATTTTCAAGTAACAGTATGTTATTATGATGAAAATAAAAAATTTATATCAGGAAAGTCATGTGGCCTTCGTGGTACATTTAATAATACATTTGAAGTTGTAAGCAATGCTAAGTATATGAAAATTGCTTATAGTGTATCAGTTAGGGGCAAAGTAGTAACAAGAGAAAAAATAAAATTAGAAAAAGGTAAAGTAGCCACACCGTACAGCAAATATGGACAAGGTTGTGTTAAAGTAACTAAATGTAATAAGAATTTGGCAATAAAAAATGTAAAAGGATATTTTAGTATAAGTGATTTTAAAATAAAAATTGATAATAATTCAGAATCATTTTTATTTTATGCAGAAAAAGGAAAAGAATATACACGCAGTTGCAAAGTCAATCTAGATAGAAATAGAATCGGAAAAATAGATACTTTAGATGTAACGCAAGGAATGACAGTTTTAAATGGACAAGAAATTAATTCTAAGAAATTTATATGTGACGATTCTGGCATATATATTTGGTTTGTTAATTCTACATTGAACGATAGTATAAAAGAAAGTTTTCAAATAGAAGAAAGCTCAACAGAAAGTTCATTCGAACAACACGAAGAGCAATCATACATAATGCCAACGCAGACTGAAATGTTAGAAAACGATTATCTTGATTATGACAACGAAGAAGAAGTTCATGTGTGGGGAAAGAAAATATTTGATGGAACAGAGCTTTGGAATAAATCTGGTAATAAATATCCTACTTTTTATTTTTCACCTTGTGATATATCATCTAAATTTGCAGTACCAGAAAATGCAAAAGGGTTATGCAACTATTTTAAGCAGATAGGCTCTATATGGGAACAAGATGTAATGGCATTTGATATAGCTAATATTACTACAACGCATTCTGATTTTAGATTTTGTTTAGGTTCTAATTCTACAATAACAACTCTAGAAGAGTGGAAAAATAAATTATCAGAAATGTATAATTCAGGACAACCTTTGGTTTTGTATTTTCAATTACGAACACCAATAAGACAAAAATTCACAGACGAACAAAAAGCAGTAGCAAAAGAACTAAACAATGCAAGAACATATAAAAACGTAACAAACATAACAACAGATAGTAAAGCAATATTGAGTTTAGACTATGTAAAAGACCAAGAAACACAAAATCAAAAAATGCAAAATGAAATAGACGAAATAAAGCAGTTGTTAAGTACAACACAAACAAGTGCAATGCTATTAGATAACTTGCAAAAAGAAGTAGAAAGTGAGGTGGAATAAATGATAGTAGAATTATTAAAGAAACTAATAACAAAAAAATACTACAAAGAAAAAGCAGATATTGAAAACAAACTAAATGTATTTTATGCTATGAGCAAAATCAGTGATGAAGAATATAGTGAATTAACATTACTAGTAGAAGATACATATGTAGAAGTTGAAGAAAACGAAAAAAATATAGAAGCTACAGAAGTAGCAGAATAGGAGTAAAAAATGAATGAAATAATGCAAAATATACATTTCACAAACCTTTGGTGGGCAATATTAGCACCAATGCTTTTAATAATAATTGATGTTTTGACAGGAGTTGTAATTGCTTGGAAAAACAATGATTTTAAAAGTGCAAAAATGAGAGCAGGACTATCTAAAAAATTTGGAGAACTAGTGTATGTGCTAGTAGGGATACTAACAAAATTTGCACTAGGAACAGAACTAATATTATATTTTACAGTAGGATACATATGTTTTATGGAAATATCTAGTTTAGCAGAGAATTGTGATAAATTAGGTGTAAAAATGCCAGACAAGTTAAAAGAAAAACTAAACAA
The DNA here is from genome assembly GCA_001916065.1 of Clostridium sp. 28_17. Taxonomy (GTDB): domain Bacteria; phylum Bacillota; class Clostridia; order TANB77; family CAG-508; genus CAG-269. The sequence continues at coordinate 87,486 of MNRS01000017.1, read as the reverse complement.
TGACAAGGGGGAATAATTATGGAAGAAGAAATTGTAGAAACAATGGAACTTGCAGAAGAAGATACAAGAGGTGAAGCAAATGAATAATATAGAAGAAAGACTATTAACAATAAATCCATATTCAAGAAGTGGAGAAAAACAAGGAACTATACAAAAAATTGTAGTTCATTGGGTTGGTAATGCAAATTCAAGTGCAATAGCCAACAGAAACTATTTTGAGAGTTTAGCAACATCACATAAAACATATGCTTCATCTCATTATATAATCGGTTTAAACGGTGAAATAATAAGATGTATACCAGAAAATGAAGTTGCTTTCCATTCAGGTTCTTATAGTATGAACAGAAAATCTATAGGAATAGAAGATTGCCATCCAGATTGGGACGGAAAGTTCAATGATAATACATATAATAGTTTAGTAGAATTATGTGTAGATATATGTAAAAGATATAACTTAGGTATAGATGCAATTATAAGACACTACGATGTGACTGGAAAAGAATGTCCAAGATATTATGTAAGAAATGAACAGGCTTGGATACAATTTAAGAATGATGTAGCAAATAAATTAGGACAGGCTACAACTACAGTAGCAGTATCAAAAGTTGAAGGGAGTGATGAACCAGTGAGAAGATATAAAAACGGTTCAACAAAAGAAATTATATATGCAGATACAAGTTTAACAAAAGTAATAGGAAGTTTATCACCATACGAAGAATGTGATTGTTTTGGAATATTTAATAATAGACCAATGGTAAGATATAAAATAGACGGAACAAATAATTACAAGATAGGATTTGCTAAATGGACAGGTGGAGTTAGATAAAAAAAAGAGGTAAATTGATTAATTTCAATTTACCTCTTTTTTGTGTTTTATGGCTTAAAATCAAGGTATATAATTACATTGATTGAAAAATAAAACGGCTTAAAATTGATTGTGAAGGCTTGATTTTTGGCTAAAAATAAGCATTTTTTAATTGAAATTACAGAAAATTTCTGTTATAATATTGACAGAAATGGAGGTTTTATATATGGATGAAATTCAAAATACAATATTAATGAATCAACTACGAATTATGACTGCATTACAAAGATTAAATTATTCTATGCATACAGAACAAATTATAGAAGATTTGGGAATAGGTATAAAAGATACACAAAAAATTTTAAACGAAGGTATGAATAAAAAATAAATCTATAAAATCGACACCATTCGACACACAAAATTAACATAATGTGCTACAATATATGTAGAGGTGATGAATATGAACGAAGCATATATTAAATCACTACAAATGATGAAATATTTAAAAATAAGACTAACAAGAAAACAATATACAGAATTAGCAAAAAGATTTAACTTATTAAGTATACAGAGTTTGCAATTTATGTCAAAAAGAAGTTATGAAAGCATAATTACAAGTATACTAAAAGAGAAATAGTCCCGAATGGGACTTTTTTTGAATATTTTTTAAAATAATGTAAATAATATAAATATGATTAATTATTATGAAAAAAGTAAAAAAGAATTTATAAAATATATAAAAAAGAATCCGTATGTGACAAGAGAAGAGTGGGATGAGTATGCTCACCAAAATTGTTTATTTAGCGCACTTACTTTGTGTTCTCATGAAATAACAGAAAATACATTAGAAATATTACAAAAGCATAGTAAGAATGAGTTTGAATTTTTAAAAGAAATGTTTATAATAATTCCAGACAAACGTTTAATAATTTTAAAGAATAAAATAAAGAAAATTATTGGCTTAAAAAGAAAAAACGAGGAAAAAGATGCAACAAGATAATGTAAAGAGAATAAAGAGTTTGAGAAATAAATTGCATAAAAGCATCAAAAAACACGGAGTAAATGCAGAAGAAACAAGAAAAATAAGCGATGAAATGGATAAGTTAATAAACGAATATTATAATAATATACAAAGAATAAGCTATCCTGCTGATAGCGAAATGCAAGTATATTATGAACAGTCATATAAGCAACTGAAAATCGTAACACAACAATTAGAAAGTTTTCCATCTGTACAAGAGTGGAATAAATTTGCAAAAGAAAATTGCTTATTGAGTAGTATGTCTATGCAATATATTTCAAAACTCAATTGGAATTATTTGAGAACTAAAATTTTAAGAGAATTAAATATGGATATATAAAAAAATTAAAAAAATTTTTCCGCACAGTTATTGACTTTGCGGACTTTTTTGTCGAAAACGAGATTGGAAAACTTGACATTATTTTTCATTCATATAAAATAAGAAAGAAGAAGATAAGAGATTGCCGTCAACTATCTTCTTCTAACCACAAAAATTTCATACTTAAAAATAAGTACATATACAGTATAACTTCTTAAGTATGAAATGTCAAATTTTTATATGAAAGAAGGTTTAAGCTATGAAAGATGTAGTAGAAAATGAAGTAATTAATTTTAATGAAATTATAAGCAAAAGGGTAGAAGAAAATATTAATTTATTTAATAAAGAAGAAATTGATATTATAATAAATAATAAAAATTTAGCAGAAAAATTATATTTGTTAGGAACATTAGATTGTAAATTTGCAAATTAATTATCATATAAAAAGTTGTCAAAATGGTTGTCAAAAAGCAATAATAGATTAGAAATCTCTTAGAGATAACTAATCTATATAATTTTTGACACTTTGATTACGAATCCGTTGCTCTACCAACTGAGCTATATTGGCGAAAACATTAACAAAAAAATTATAACACATGCAAAAATATTTTACAATAAAAATTGAATATATTTTTAAAATCTTACACCAAGTATGTCTCAAAAAATGGTTGCCATAACTAGTAAAATATGCTATACTAATAGTGTTAAGAAAATATATAATATAAAGAAAACGACAAAAGAAAGGCGGAAAAATTTATGGGATTTTTCGATAAATTAAAAAACGGATTAAACAAAACAAAAACATCATTTGATGAAAAAATAAACAACGTATTCAAAAACTTCAGAAAAGTAGATGAAGACTTCCTAGACGAACTAGAAGAAGTACTAATAATGTCAGACATAGGAATGAACACATCAATAAAAATAATATCAAATTTAAGAGAAAAAATCAAAAAAGAAAAAATCCAAGACGAAGAAGAAGTAAAACAAGCATTAAGAGAAGAAATGCAAAAAATACTAGATGTTACAGACATCGAATTACATCTAAACACAAAACCATCAGTAATCCTAGTAGTTGGAGTAAATGGAGTTGGAAAAACAACATCAATTGGAAAAATGGCGAATAGACTAGCAAAAAATGGCAAAAAAGTTGTAGTTGCCGCAGCAGACACATTTAGAGCCGCAGCAGTTGAACAACTAGAAATATGGGCAAAAAGAGCAGGAGCAGATATCGTTAAAAGAGACGAAGGAGTAGACCCAGCATCAGTAGTATATGATGCAATTAAGATGACAAAAGAAAATGGAGCAGATGTGCTAATTGTTGACACTGCTGGAAGACTTCACAACAAAAAATACTTAATGGATGAATTAAACAAAATACAAAAAGTCATAAACAAAGAAATGCCAGATGCGGACAAAGAAGTTTTACTAGTAATTGATGGAACAACAGGACAAAATGCTATTTCACAAGTAAAAGCATTTAAACAAGAAACAGACATAACAGGAATAGTTTTAACAAAACTTGATGGAACAGCAAAAGGTGGAGTTGTTATAGGAATTGTTGAAGAAAATAAAATTCCAGTAAAATTTATTGGAGTTGGGGAACAAATAGACGACATGGAAATCTTTAATTCAGAAGATTTTGTTAAAGCAATAATTTAAAATCAAACATGCCGTTTTAGGGACGTTTCTGTTTGAAGCATCGGATCCAAAAGAAATATAAAAAATTGTCCCTAACAAGAAAAGTGGAGGAGAGAAAATTGGAAAAGAAAAAAAGTAAAACAAGGATGATTATTGTACTATTATTTATAGCAATATTCGCAATTTGTAGTTATGTAAGTTTAAGAGGAACATACTTACAATACAAAGAACTAGGAGAAAATTACATACAAGCATTTGAAACAAATTTAAAATGCAAATATATAATTTTTGGAATTAATTTTGTACTATTATACATAATAATGTATTTTACAAATAGGGGAATAAAAAAAGGATTAAAACCATTTTTTGAAAAAGAAAAGAAAGAAATGCCAAAATTGTTGAACAAATCAATATCATTTGTAACATCAGTAATTGTAAGCACATTAGTATCAAATACACTTATGAAGCAATTTCTATTGTGTGCAAGTAACACATCATTTGGAATAAATGACCCAGTATTTGGATTTGACATAGCATTTTATATGTTCCAAAAACCATTTATACAAACATTATTATTGTACTTTATAGGAATAATTATAGGATTAACAATATACATGGCAATTTACTATGTTATTGTATTTAACAGAAATTTTGACGGCGTAGACGGAAAAATGGTAAGAGAAAGTTTACTAATCAAAAAAATATTAAGAAATGTAATTTTAGCAGTTATAGGTGTAGCACTAATAAATATATTAAATACAACAAACATATCATTAAGCAAAATGCTAACAATAAAAAATGATGCAGACTCTGCAGAAAACGTAGAAATAATTGGTGCAAGTTACACAGACATAATGATTCAAAGATGGGGATATTTAGTATTTTCATTTATAATAATAATATTTGTAATACGTGCAATCAAAGCATTTAAACAAAACAATACATCAAAAGTATTAAAAAATTTAGTAGTTATACCAGGATATTTAGTTGCAATGTTTTTAATTATAATCGTATTTGATTTGATATTTGTAAAATCAAATACCCTAGATAAAGAAAAAGACTATATTGCAGATAATATTAAATACACAAAAGCAGCATACAACATAGATATTGAAGAATCAAACTTGGAAAACTCAGGAACAATAACACAAAATGAAGTAAACGAAAATGCAGAAGTAATAAACAACACAAGATTGGTAAATCAAGATGTTGTATTAAAAACATTAGACGATAATCAAACAGGAACAGGTTATTACACATATAGAAATGCAAATATTGCAAAATATAAAATTTCAGGAGAAGATAAACTTTTATATTTAGCACCAAGAGAAGTTACAAACTCAGGAAGAACATATAATAGCAAAACATATGAATACACACACGGAAAAGGTCAAATTGCAATAGACGCAACCAATGCAACTACAACAGGAAGCCTAAACTATATCCAAAAAGATGTATCTGGAAAAGATGATCAATTAGGAACAAAAACTCAAGATATTTATTTTGGACTAGAAACAAACAATGCAATAGCAACAAATGTAAAGAATAAAAAAGAATATGATTACACAGATGAATATGGATTAGAACATACATCAACATATAATGGTAATGCAGGTTTACAACTTGGATTTATTGATAGATTAATTTTAGGAATAAGAACAGGGGACTTAAACTTATCATTCTCAACAGAAATAAACAAAGACAGCAAAATCTTAATAAACAGAAACATAATTAAAAGAGCAAAAGAAGCAATGCCATATTTAATATATGACGAAAATCCATATACAGTTGTAACAGAAGATGGTAAAACAGTATGGGTATTAGATGCATATACGGTTTCAAGTGATTATCCATATTCACAATACACATCAATAGAACATGATGGAATAAAAGAAAAAATCAATTATATTAGAAACTCTGTAAAGGTAATAATAGACGCATATGATGGTAAAATGAAATTCTATGTAACAGATAAAACAGACCCAATTGCTATGGCATATAGAAACATATATCCAACAGTATTTGAAGATATAAATTCAGAAATACCAACAGATATATCAGAACATTTTATTTATCCAGAATTTTTATATAATGTTCAAGCTGAATTATTAAAAATATATCATAATGTAAAACCAGATGTATTATACAGAACAGATGACGTATGGAGTTTGGCAAAATACAACACAACAAATGTAACAAAATCAACAGGAACAGAATTAAAACCATATTACACAATGGTTAACAATGACGGAAAAAATGAAATTGGTTTAATACAAATTTATACACCAGAATCAAAACAAAACTTAATTTCATATTTAGTAGGAACAACAGATGGAAATTTAAATAAATTAAAATTATATAAATTTTCACAAGATAGTAACATTTTGGGACCAATGCAATTAGATAATCAAATTGAACAAGATGAGACTATATATTCTGAAATTCAAAGCTTGAATACAAGTGGAACAAAAGTTACAAAGGATATGGTAGTTGTTCCAGTAAACAATACATTATTGTATGTAGAATCAATTTATCAAACAATGTTGAATGAAGAATCAAAAATACCAATGCTTAAAAAGGTTGTTGTAGCATCAGGTAATAAAGTTGCAATTGGTGATAATTTAGATATGGCAGTTAAGAATTTACTTTCAAAAGAAGCATCTAGCATTGAAGTTGAAAATACTGAAGATATAGATGGCTTAATTGATGCAATTGTTAAGGCTAATAAAAACTTGTCTGAGTCTACTAATAATAAAGATTGGGAACTTATGGGTTCAGATATTAAAAAGTTACAAAGTTTAATTGATTCTTTGGAGGCTGAAAAGGCTAAAGAAGATAAGAAAAAAGCAGAAACTAAAAATGAAGTTAATGAAGTAAATAATGTAATTGAAAATATAGTAGAATAAAAATTAGGGATAGGGGGACGGGTCTCCAATCCCTAATTTTTATTTTATGAGTCATATTTTGAAAAAATCGAAAAAAATCGGGATTGGAGACCCGTCCCCCTATCCCTAATTTTTATTTTATAAGTTATATATTGAAAAAAGAAAAAATCGGGATTGGAGACCCGTCCCCTTATCCCGATTTTTTATACTAATTTATAAAATACTTTTTTTCCTTTTTTCAAAATAGCATAACCATCATTAAAATCAACATCTGAAAGAACATAATTCACATCAGAAACCTTATTATCATTCAAAGAAATACCACCTTGATTGACCAAAGTTCTGGCTTGACCTTTAGAAGGAGCAATACCAGTTAAAATAATAGCATCCAAAATTGAAATATTTCTATTTTCCAATTCAACTGTAGGCATATTATCTAAATTACCTTTACCAGTAAATAGGGCATTAGAAGCTTCTTCTGCCTTTTTTGCTTCTTCTTCACCATGAACTAATTTTGTGATTTCAAAAGCGGCAATTTTTTTAGCCTCATTAATTTGCTCATCTTTTAAAGAAGCAAGTTCTTTTATTTTATCCATAGGTAAGAATGTTAATAATTTTAAAACATTTTCAACACTTTCATCTTCAATGTTTCTCCAATATTGATAAAATTCGTATGGTGAAGTTTTTTCTGGGTCTAACCATAAAGCTCCTTTTTCAGTTTTACCCATTTTTTTACCTTCTTTTGTTGTAAGAAGTTTGAATGTTAAACCATAAGAATCATCTTTTCCAATTCTTCTAATTAAGTCAACACCACCAAGGATGTTAGACCATTGGTCGTTTCCTCCCATTTCCAATTTACATCCATATGTTTCATATAAATGTAAAAAGTCATAAGATTGCATAAGCATATAACTCATTTCGAAAAATGTTAAACCGGTTTCCATTCTTTGTTTGTAACATTCTGCTGCAAGCATTTTATTAACAGAGAATAGGCTACCAATATCTCTCATAAATTGAACAAAGTTCAAGTCTAAAAGCCAGTCTGCATTGTTTACAATAATTGCAGCATTTTCACCTTCAAAACTAATGAATTTTTCAATTTGCTTTTTGATGCATTCAACATTATGGTCAATTGTTTCTCTTGTCATCATTTTTCTCATATCAGTTTTTCCAGATGGGTCACCAATTGTAGCAGTTCCACCACCAACTAATATGATAGGTTTGTGTCCACATTTTTGCATATGACTTGCAACCATTAAAGAAACAAAGTGACCAACGTGTAAACTGTCTGCTGTTGGGTCGATTCCAATATAAAATGGAACACTTTCTTTTCCAAAAAGTTCTTTTATTTCTGTAGGATGAGTCATTTGCTCAATATATCCTCTTTCTTCTAAAATATTAAATACATTTGTCATTATTAAATCGTCCTTTCTAATTAATTAAAAATGTGCAAAAATATATAAATATAAAAATATTTTGTAGCACATATTAAAATTTTATAATTTTATAATTATATGATTTTATAGTTTTATATTTTTATTATTTTTAAATTCTTCATTAAATTCAGAATAATTTAAAAATCTATTCAAATTTTTAACGGCAATACCAGTTACTCCAGAGATTGCATCTAAGTTTTGATTTAAACCATTTTCTTCAACATATGATTTAAAAGTTTCAAATTCCAAAGTGTCCTTTGCACTACATTTAGGGCATACATTATCATTTGATACATAAAAATTTCCACATCTACTACATTTATTAAATTCCATAATAAAATCCTCCTAATTTTTCTTTTGATATATAAACTGGCACTATTTTATCATATTTTGTTGGAAATAGGAAGAGAAAATTAGGAAAAAAACAAAAAAAGTATGGAATATAAATTAAAGATGTGTTATACTTTTTCTGTTATAATAAAGAGAAAAAATTTTACAAGAAGATAAGACTACAAAAGAAAAATTTTTAACTAAAATTGTACCTTAGAAGGGAATGATAAAAAAGATGGCAAAAAACAAAACAGTATTTGTATGCAATGAATGTGGATACGAATCAGGAAAATGGCTAGGAAAATGCCCTGCATGTGGAAGTTGGAATACTTTTTTTGAACAAAAAATAGTGGAAAGCAAAAATAGTTCACTAAAAGCAGAAAAAGGAACAAACAATGTACCACAAAAATTAAACTCATATGAAGCAAAAGAAACAATAAGAACATCAACAGGATTTGATGAACTAGACAGAGTTTTAGGAGGTGGACTTGTAAAAGGCTCATTAATTTTACTAGGTGGAGAACCCGGTATTGGTAAATCAACATTAATTCTGCAATTATGTGATAAAGTAAGGGGAGAAGGACAAGTTTTGTATGTTTCAGGAGAGGAATCAGCAGAACAAATAAAACTTAGAGCAGATAGATTACGGAATAAATAATGAGAACATACTATTTTTGGGAGAAACAGATATAGATGTAGTAAATCAAAATATAATAAATTTAAATCCAAAATTAGTAATAATAGACTCAATACAAACAATGTACTCAGAAGAAATATCTGCAGCGGCAGGAAGTGTAAGCCAAGTAAGAGAAATAACATCACAAATAATGAGAGTATGTAAATCAAGAAATATAACAACAATAATTATAGGACATGTTACTAAAGACGGAAACATAGCTGGACCAAGAGTTTTGGAACATATGGTAGATACTGTTTTATACCTGGAAGGTGAAAGATATTTTTCATACAGAATATTAAGAGGTGTAAAAAACAGATTTGGTTCAACAAATGAAATTGGTATGTTTGAAATGAGAGGAGAAGGAATGTGCGAAATAACAAATCCTTCTGATGTATTAATTTCAGAAAGAGAAGACAACCCACCAGGTTCATGTATTGTATCATGTATGGAGGGAACAAGGTCAATGCTAGTAGAATTGCAAGCATTAACATCACAAAGTGTATTTGGATATCCAAAAAGAACCGCAAACGGTATAGACTACAATAGACTAGCATTATTAATAGCAGTTTTAGAAAAAAGAGCAGGTATGAACTTAGGAAATCAAGATGTTTATTTAAATGTTGTTGGAGGTCTAAAAATTAGCGAACCTTCAATAGACTTAGGAATTTTAATGGTAACCGCATCAAGTTACAAAAATAAGCCAATTGAAAAAGGTATTGCAATAATGGGTGAAGTTGGTCTTACAGGCGAAGTTAGAAGAATAAATATGATAGAAAAAAGACTAAAAGAAGCAGAAAAATTAGGATTCAAAAAATGTATAATTCCAGAAAGTAACAAAAAAGGCTTGAAAGAAAAGTTTAAATTAGATATAATAGGAGTCAAAGACATAAATGAGGCAATGAAAACGTGTTTTTAATGCACGTTTCCCAAAAATTAGGACAAGACCAGAAAAGTAATTAACTTAGAAGGAAGGGAGGAAGAAAAGTGACAGCAGATTTGCTAAAACTAATTGCACCAGGAACACCAATTAGAGATGGACTGGAAAATATACTAAGAGCAAAAACAGGTGCCTTATTACTTATAACTGACAACAATGACGTAATAAAAGAAATTGTTGACGGAGGCTTTTACATAAACGAAGAATACACATCATCAAAACTATATGAATTGGCAAAAATGGATGGAGCAATTGTTTTAAGTGGTGATTTGAAACGAATACTATTCGCAAATGCACAACTTATACCATCAAGAGAAATAGAAACAAGAGAAACAGGAACAAGACACAGAACTGCAGAAAGAACAGCAAAACAAACAGGAGAACTTGTAATAAGCATATCGCAAAGAAGAAATATAATCACAATATTTAAAGGTGACTTTAGATATATACTAGAAGACACAAACGCAGTACTAAATAAAGCAAACCAAGGAATACAAACTCTAGAAAGATACAGAAAAGTATTTGACAATAGACTTTCAATATTAAACGAGTACGAATTTAATGACATCGTAACACTTAAAAATGTAATTGATGTAATTCAAAGGGCAGAAAGAGTACGAAGAATAGCAGACGAAATAAAAAATCAAATTTATGAATTAGGTGTTGATGGAAGACTTGTAAGCATGCAATTACAGGAATTAATGGGTGGACTAGAAAAAGAAGAAGAATTAATTATAAAAGATTATATAGTTGCTTCAAAATCAACTAGAAAAAAGAAGACACCAGAAAAGGTTATAGAGGAATTGTCAAAAATCCAGTATGAAGAAATGACCAGAGAAAACACAATTGCAAAATTACTAGGATATGAAACATTTGACAATTATGACGAAGTTGGTGTATATACAAGAGGATACAGAATTTTAAATAAAATACCACGAATGCCATCAAATATAGTAGAAAACTTAGTATCATCATTTAAATCATTCCAACACGTACTTGCAGCAGACATAGAAAGTTTAGACGAAGTTGATGGAATTGGTGAAGTTAGAGCAAGAACAATTAGGCAGTCTTTAAGAAGAATGCAAGAACAATTTATGTTCGAATAAAAATAAAAAAGCGAAGGGAGAAAAAGTAAAAAATGAAAAACGTAGGAAAAATAATTTGGATAGTAGCAATGATCGCTATAATAGTATTAATAGGGGTTGTAGGATTTGGATATTATAAAAAGGCAACATTTAAAAGTCAAAATCCAGTAGCAACAATGGAAGTAGAAAACTTTGGAACGATAAAAATGGAATTATATCCAGACCAAGCACCAGAATCTGTAGCAAACTTTATAAAACTAGCAAATAATGGATTTTATGATGGAACAACATTCCACAGAATAGTAAAAGACTTTATGATACAAGCAGGTTCAAAAGACGGAGATGGAAAAACTGGAGCAAAAATAAGTAACTTAAAAGATGGTGGAGAAGACAAAGACTATACAATAAAAGGTGAATTTTTATCAAATGGAGTAACAAATACCATAAAATTTGAAGAAGGAACATTAGCAATGGCAAGAGCAGACTATACACAATACTCATCAAGCCTAACAAAGGAATCATATAATTCAGGATGTTCACAATTCTTTATAATGACAAAAGAAAACACAAATTTAAATGGATATTACGCAGCATTTGGTAAAGTAACAGAAGGAATGGATATTGTACATAAAATAGAAGAAGTTGAAGTAAAAGCAGCAGATGGACAAGAAAATACAGAAAATGCAGAAATTAGTACACCAGTAAATGCACCAAAAGTTACATCAATTAGAGTTGAAACTTATGGAATTGACTATGGTATGCCAGAAACATTAACACCATTTGATTACACATCTTGGATGTATAAACAATATGGAATAGGACAATAAAATGCAATTCTTTTTCTAACTTAAGATTGAGAATTAAGAAAGGACGAAAATAGAGAATGAAAATTTTAGCAGTTGGAGACATTGTAGGTTCTGCAGGCATAAATGAATTAAAACAACAACTTAAAGGAATAAAAGAAAAAGAAAACATAGACTTTACAATAGTAAATGGAGAAAATTCAGCAGAAGGAATGGGAATTACAGAAAAAAACTTTAATGATATAATATCACAAGGCGTAGATGTTGTAACAATGGGAAATCATACATGGGGGAAAAAGGACATATTTAAATTTATAGATAATCCTAAAATAATAAGACCCGCAAATTACCCTGAGGGCGTTGTTGGAAAAGGATATAACATATATGAATGTAAAGGTAAAAAAATAGCAGTAATCAACTTAATGGGAAGAGTTGATATAAATATTTTAACAGAAAATCCATTTTTGATAGCAAAAAAAATAATATCAAAAATTGAAAACAAGGTTGACATGATTTTTGTAGATTTTCATGCTGAAGCAACTGCAGAAAAAATAGCGTTAGGATATTATTTAGATGGAAAAGTAACTGCAATTTTTGGAACACATACACATGTACAAACAGCAGATGAAAAAATATTACAAAATGGAACTGGATATATAACAGATATAGGAATGACTGGCCCTGAACATTCTGTAATAGGTATGGATATTAAAGCGTCAATAAAACGTTTTGAGACTACATTGCCAGAGAGATATAGAATTGCAGATGGTAAATCTATATTTAATGGAGTAGTTTTTGATGTTGATGATAATACATCAAAGGTTGTAGGAATAAAAAGAATATATATAGGAAAATAAAAATAGAAGATCACAGTATATAGGTTATAAACTGTGATTTTTAATATACTAGGAAAGTTATACAACTTTCCTAGTATATTAAATTATACTGCACAGAAAATTTATTTCATAAATTTTCGCGCACGAACAAATTTACTGAAAATTTCAATTTTTTTTGAGTATGATAAAAAGTAGAGTTAAGACTAAAAATTGAAAATTTTCAGATTTGTTCTATTCAACTTGCTTTTATTAGTATAATGTCGAAAAAACGAATATATTGCGATGAAAACTTGAAAAAATTTCCAGAAAACTATTTACATTTTTTTCCAGAAGTTATAAAATATCATCATAAAAGTTGCAACAAAAAATAAATTATAATTAGGAGGCAAAAGAAAATGGAAATTTTAAAAATTTCATCAAAATCAAACCCTAATTCAGTAGCAGGAGCAATCGCTGGATTAGTTAAAGAATCAAACAAAGCAGAAATGCAAGCAATTGGAGCAGGAGCATTAAATCAAGCCGTAAAAGCAGTAGCAATAGCAAGAGGTTTTGTAGCACCATCAGGCGTTGATTTGGTATGTATACCAGCTTTTGCAGAAGTAGAAGTAGAGGGAGAAGATAGAACAGGAATTAAGCTTATTGTTGAATCAAGAGCGTAGTATATAAGAAATAAATATAATATAAACGGTATTTTGTAAGAAGCAAGATATCGTTTTTTTCTGTTGATATTCATTGAATTTGATTGTTTAATATGGGTGAAAAAATATACACAAAATGTGCAATGGAAATCAAAAAAAGTATTGCAAAATAAGAAAAGTTATATTAAAATAATTGTGTAAAACATTTACGGAAGTAAATAATTTGTACATTGAAAATTTAGTACCTTTGTCGAGATTAATTCAATAGAACATTATTTATTGAAGTAAATAATTTACAAAAAACAAAAATAATATGTTAAAAAACAAGAACAAAGGTATTACACTAGTTGCGTTAGTGATTACTATAATTATACTTTTGATTTTAGCAGGAATTTCAATATCTGCATTAACAAATACAGGAATATTTGGAAAAGCAAAAGATGCAAAACAAAAATCAGCAAATGCAGAACTAGACCAAAACACAAAATTAGATGAATACGAAAATGAGATAGATAATTATTTACCTAAAAAAAATAATAATAAAACAGTAGAACAAGCAAAAGAAAAAGTACTTAGTACCGAAAAAAATACAGAGTTAGTAGACGCAAAAGAAAACAAAATAGTTATCCCAGCAGGATTTAAAATAACAGGAGATGCAACAACAGTTGACAAAGGAATTGTAATAGAAGATGCAACAGTTGATAAAGATGGAAAACCAACAGCAACTGCAGGAAGCCAATTTGTTTGGATTCCAGTTGGAACAGAAACAACAATTACATTGGAAAGATATGATTTTGATTATTCAACAGGAGCAGAAAGTGTATATTCTGGAAGTTATATTGTTGAAGAGGATGCAAATAACCCATCAACATTAAAAAATATAGAAGGTAAATCAATTGCTAAAAATATAACAAACTTTAAAAATAGCGTAAAAGCAAATGGAGGATATTACATCGGTAGATATGAAGCAAGAACAACAACGCCAAGAAATGATATAGGAAATGATTTAACACAAATAACAGAAAAAGGAACAGATCAAGTATATAATTATGTAAAACAACAACAAGCGGCACAACTAGCGCAAGGAATGTATACAAGTAATAATTTTACAAGTGATTTAATGAATAGTTATGCATGGGATACTGCAACATTATTTTTACAAAATTGTGGAACAAATAAAAAATATTCTATAAAAAATAGTTTCAATAGTTCATTATTACAAACTGGAACAAATGCTTTAAGGGAAACAAAAAAAATAGACAAGCAGTGCAATGTTTATGACATGGCAAGTAATGTAGGGGAATGGACAACAGAAACGTCAACAAGCCATTCCAACTTTCCTTGTGTCCGTATGGGAGGCGATTACAACGACATCAGCGATATCACGAGCAATCGCATCAGCAGCCGCACTTCCAACAGCAACGACTACGTAGGTTTCCGTCCACTTTTATATTTGTAGAACTGGACGCTCAAGCCGTAACTTAATCATATAAATAAAAAACTTTTATTAGAAGAACTCTAAAAGAGCGCTTCTAACGAATGCAATACGTTAGAATGCCAAGTTCTGATTAACAGGCCTAGCCTTTGAAAAAAGGATAGGCCCTGTAAAACAGAACTTGGCACCTAGCGGTGGCGCCACCTTAACCGGTGGTCTTTTTTTATATAGCATAAAAAAAATGACATTTTTGAAAAAATACCGAAACTTCAAAATCACCCCTTGACAATTTAAAATCCATATGTAAAAATATAAAAGAAAAAACAAAAAGAAGGGAAGAAAAGAAATGGAAAAAATAAGAGGATTTGAAATAGCAAAAGGATTTGAAGAAAAAGGAATAAATCTACCAATAAGAAAAACAAAATACTCAGCAGGATATGACATAGAAGCAGCAGAAGACGTAACAATACCAAGTTTCAAAAAAGGAATGGCACCAACACTAATAAAAACAGGAATAAAAGCATATATGCAAGACGACGAAGTACTAATGTTATACAACAGAAGTTCAAACCCAAAGAAAAAAGGACTAATACTAGCCAATAGTGTAGGAGTAATAGACAAAGACTACTATGGAAACCCTGACAATGACGGACACATCATGTTCGCATTTTACAATATCAAAGAAGAAGATGTAACAATAAAAAAAGGTGAAGCAATAGGACAAGGAGTATTCCAAAAATACTTTGTAACAGATGATGACGTAGCAGAAGGAGAAAGAATTGGAGGATTTGGATCAACATCAAAATAAAAAATGAACACAAAGTCAACAGAAAAAATATAAAAAAATTTTTTGCCTTGAAAATACAAGGGTTCAAGGCAAAATAACATAAAAAGTCAAAATAAATGCTTTGACTTTTTTCTTTTTTTGTAGTATAATAAATATGGTTAAAAAATCCAATAAAGTTATTTCATATAGACATAACTTTATAATATTTTTTTGCTGAAAAATGTTTAACAAAATGAAAGGAGTTGACTTACATGTTCAATGTAGGAGACAAAATAGTATACCCAATGCATGGAGCAGGGACAATAGATTCAATAGAAGAAAAAGATATTTTAGGGGAAAAACAATCATATTATATATTAAAAATGCCAAGTAATGTAAAGGTAATGATACCAACAGCAAAAGCTGAAGAGGTTGGTGTTAGAAATATAATAGATAAACAATCAGCAGAAAAAGTATTTAAAGTACTTAGCCAAGATGAAACAGAAATGGAAAAAAATTGGAACAAAAGATATAGAGATAATATGGATAAAATGAAAAGTGGAGACATTTACGAAGTTGCAGATGTTGTTAGAAACCTAAGTTTTAAACAAAAAGAAAAAGGACTATCTACAGGAGAAAAGAAAATGCTAAATAATGCTAAACAAATATTAGTAAGTGAATTAGTTTTGGCAGAACACGCAACTCAAGATGTTATAGAAGAAGAAATTGAAAGTAAAATCAATACATCATTTATGACATTCAGAGCAGAAGGTGTAGAACAACAAAGCATAGTAAATAAATTTATTCCATTTGACAGCAACAATGGAACAACAAATGCATAATACATAAATTAATAATTTTGAATTCAGAAGAAACTAAAGTTTTGGATGGAACTGGTGTAACTTCTGAATTTTTAAATTATTAATACAGATAAATTTTTTATCAAAAAAATTTAAAAAAATTTTTAAAAATGTATTGACAAATCTTTTATATAATATTATAATATCAATTGTCGTTAGGACAAGCCAGTTCAATATTAAATGCAGATGTGGCGGAACTGGTAGACGCACAGGACTTAAAATCCTGCGGTTGAATAAACCGTGCCGGTTCGATTCCGGCCATCTGCACCAATGATGTTTCTGTTCGAACTAATAGAACAGATAGATATGAAAATCAATCAGTAAAATGGTTGATTTTTTTCTTTTTAGTGTGTTTGAACATTTTACTGACGTCAGTAAAACGATAAAAATGCCAAAAGGAGCAGAAAAAACAATTTTAGATTATAAATTGACTCGTTATGCTTGTTATTTAATAGCACAAAATGGAGATAGTAGAAAAAAGTAATTGCTCTTGCTCAAACATATTTTGCAGTTCAAACTAGAAAGCAAGAAATTAGTGAAAAAGAATATAGTATGTTAACGGAAGATGAGAAAAGATTTTATCAAAGAGATTTAACACGAAAAGGAAATTACTCACTTAATCAAGCTGCGAAAAAAGCAGGAGTTAAAAATTTTGACAAATTTCACAATTCAGGCTATAAAGGTTTATATAATGGTGAAACAGCTGATGATATTGCAAAAAGAAAAGGATTAAGATATAGAGAAGATATTTTAGACAATATGGGAAGCGAAGAACTTGCAGCTAATTTATTTCGTATTACACAAACTGAATCAAAATTAAAAAAAGATAATATTTTTACTGAAAAAGAGGCAAACAAAACTCATTATAACATTGGAAAAAATATAAGAGAAGTAATTGCAAAGAATGGTGGAACTATGCCAGAAGATTTACCAACACCTAAAAAGAGTTTAAAACAATTAGAAAAGGAAAATAAGAAAACTTTAAAGTAAAAATAAAATATCCATCAAATGATAAACTAAAAAATATGTAAAACTACTGACAAATCAATAAAGCTATGATATAATATTATTTAGTTCGTAGCTATGCGATATAAATAGTATGCAACTTGTAATTCTCATATAACAATTGTAAGGAGGATATATTTATGAGATTTGGAAAAACTATTCTAGGATTAAAGCTTGAATTGAAATCAAAGGTTAATTCTGAAACGGACAATGAAGAAGATTACGAATCTGCCCCTTTATGTAAATATAATAAAGGTGCTTGCATTTGTAAACGGCAACTTAACGGAGGTTCTGTAAAATGTTTGTATAAGAAAGGTCCTGAAAAATGTTGTTTTGAGAGAGAAGAACCGAAAGAAATTTTAGAAAAATCTAAATCGTAACTGGAATTCTAGAATTCTAGAATTTTGAGTTAGTGGAACTCCTTTATGGGGTTCCTTTAAAATTTAATCTTATAAATTTTTAGTAAAAATCTTGTATTTATTAAAATTTATGATATACTTTAATAAATTGATTGATATTTGTATCGGTCGTTATGAGAGTCGAAAAAAGTTGTAGATAACTACTTATATTATATTTTTTATTTATTCGTCTTAACCAAGCATTTATTTCTTTATCACTTATAAAAGTATTTTTTTCGAAGTCCCAAAATAATAGTCCATATATATTTGTTATATTATTAGATAATTCTTCATTTAAGATAGTTTTTATTCAGAGGAGATGTATTATTTTTTTCAGCTCTAGTAAGAGTATTATGAATATGTAACTTTGTTTTATCTGAATTTATATCATTGACAGAACGAGATAAAACTTCTCCAATTCTCATTCCCGTTAACCATTCTATTTTTACTATATTACGATATTTATGATTTTTTTCTTCATTATCTAATATACTCTAATTAAACCAATAGAAGAAGAAGCAATAGAAAATGCTTTATGTAGTAATCGCTACATTCTATCTATCCCAGATTTTGCATATTTATTCATATTTTCTTTTGATTTTTGAATATCAAATAAGGAAACATTTTGTATGGACTTATTAATGAAATCAGGGCAGCATTTTTCAATTTGTTTTAAAGTATCAATATCTCTAGCATAAGTAGAGCCTTTAGTAAATCTATCTTTAAATTCTTTTTTTTTCTTCGTTTTTCCTTTGTGTTAATGTTTTTCTTTTGCCAGTAGAAGGTTCGACATATTGTGCAACATATTTATTTAAAGCTTCACTAAAATAAATTGTTCCTTCTCCATTTCCTCTAATTTTTACATTTTTGTTTGTTCTTTCTTTTTTCATGATTAAAAACTCCTTTCAAATTACTAAAAATCTTGTTGCGTTTGTACTTTAGAGTTTTTTGTGGTATAATATAAACATAATTCGTAGCTATGCGATATAAATAGCAAATAATAAATAATTCTCATATAACAATTGTAAGGAGGAATTTTATGCTTAGCAAATTTTTTTCAAATCTTTTCGGAGTAAAAGCTGAAGAGACAAAAGGAACAGAAGAACGGAAAGTAACAGGAGTTACAACCAAGACATTCAATGATAATTTTCAAAAAAATACAGCGAAGAAGGTTGCTACTGAAAATGGTATCGAATATATTTCAAAAGCGACAGGTAAAAAGCTCCATTCAAATGAAAAGTATGTAAACCAAGTTTATGCTGTAAAAGGCAATTATATATTGTTACATCCTGCAAATGATGGAATGCCTACATGTCCTATTGAATGGTACGGTAAGTTTGATGGAGAAAACAAAATGATAATGGATAATCAATCATCGTTTAAGTGCATTACTAACTTAAGTGATATTATATTGCAGATGGTTAGATTGTATGCCAAATACATCGATGATGATATGTTCATTGCTTCTGCTGGATTTGCTATCAGACTTGATGATGAAGTATGTCCGGACTATACTGGCAAAGCAAGTTTTGTGCTTACCGATGATGCTATCCGAAACAATAAGGTAAAGCCTGATCAAGTCATTGAGGCAAAGAAGTATTTTCTAAATGACTTTCTCGATCATTTCATTGGCTGGAATTTTGGAGTAGCGGTTAAAAGCAATCCACAGCTGGAGAGAGAACTGCTCGAATTTAACAACCTTGTTATTAGTAAAGGGTTGAGAGAAGATGCGGGTCCTGGTTTCGAAGTATGGTGTTCCGAAGATGTACAGCATTATGATCTGAAAAAAGCATAATCTTACAAAAAGATGTCCTTTGGTAATACAAGGGACATCTTTTTGTTAAATTTACATTTCATATTCGTTTTCTAATTCTTCCTCATATTCAATCTGTTTTTCTGGATCAAGATAAATAGCATTTTTAATTTGAAAATCTCGAATAAATTCTTTTTCAGAAGGAACTGAAAATTTGGTACATACCCAATGTATGAATTTATCTACTGTTTTTTCAAATGTATTTATAACTTTTCGTAATTCTTTTTTAGTTTAACAAAATAATCATTTTCCATATTTTCGCACTTTTCTTTCAATTCTCTATTTTCACACATTATAGCTTTTCTTTCTTTTTCATATTTATCAATTTCAAGAAAATTGCCTAAAAAACTTGACTTTTAAAAACAATTGTAGTATAAAAATATATAGTTAAATAAGAAAATTACAATGAAAAAGAAAAAGTACTTGACATTTTATTAAAGAGAGCGAATAATAAGCTGAAATATTCGTAATAAAATAAGTATGGGGAGCTTTGGAGTAATAAAAATTAAGGTGCTTAAAGTAATGCAAAAGCAAAACTTTAAGAATTAGGGTGGAAACGCGGAACTAAACTTTCGTCCCTAGCTAAATGTATAGCTAGGCTCGGAAGTTTTTTTATATTCTAGGAAAGTTATCATAGTATGATAACTTTCTGTTATCATAGTATGATAACTTTCTGTAGAAGATAAATATGGCAGAAATTAGATTTTGTAGCAGTTTGCACTGCGTACAAAATCTTAATTCTGGCTTTTTGATATTAAAAGTCAAAATTTTTCGAGCATAAAGATATACAAAAATTTTATAATATAAAAAGGGAGGAATAATTATGTTAAAATCAATGGACACATTAGTTGCACTATGCAAAGGAAGAGGATTTATATATCCTGGATCAGAAATTTATGGAGGATTAGCAAATACTTGGGACTATGGACCTTTAGGAAATGAATTAAAAAACAATGTAAAAGCAGCATGGAGAAAAAAATTCATACAAGAACAACCAAATATAGTAGGACTTGATGCAGCAATATTAATGAACCCAGAAACATGGGTAGCTTCAGGACATGTTGGAGGTTTTTCAGACCCATTAATAGACTGTAAAGAATGTAAAACAAGACATAGAGCAGATAAATTAATAGAAGAATGGGCACATGAAAACGGAAAAGACATGATAGCAGATGGAATGACAGATGAAGAATTAATCAATTTCATAAATGAAAATAAAATACCATGTCCATCATGTGGAAAAACAAACTTTACAGATATAAGAAAATTCAACTTAATGTTTAAAACATTCCAAGGAGTAACAGAAGATACAACATCAACAGTATATTTAAGACCAGAAACAGCACAAGGAATATTTGTTGATTTCAAAAATGTATTACGTACATCAAGAAAGAAAATACCAATGGGAATTGCCCAAATAGGTAAAGCATTTAGAAACGAAATAACACCAGGAAATTTTACATTTAGAACAAGAGAATTTGAACAAATGGAACTTGAATTTTTCTGCAAACCAGGAACAGACTTAGAATGGCATAAATATTGGAAAGACTATTGTGAAAACTTCTTAATCAATTTAGGAATGAAAAAAGAAAATATTAGATTAAGAGACCATTCACCAGAAGAATTAGTATTTTATAGCAAAGCAACAACAGACATAGAATTTGCTTTCCCATTTGGATGGGGAGAATTATGGGGAATTGCTGATAGAACTGACTATGATTTAACACAACATATGAATCATTCAAAACAAGATTTATCATATCAAGATCCAGAAACAAACGAAAAATATGTACCATATGTAATTGAGCCATCATTAGGAGCAGACAGAGTAGTTCTTGCATTTTTATGCAACGCATATGATGAAGAAGAAATCGCTGAAGGTGATACAAGAGTTGTATTACACTTACATCCAGCATTAGCACCATATAAAGTTGCAGTACTTCCATTATCTAAAAAATTGTCAGATAAGGCAGAAGAAGTATATAGCAAACTTGCTAAGAAATTTATGTGTGATTATGATGCTGCAGGTTCAATTGGTAAACGTTATAGAAGAGAAGATGAAATTGGAACACCATATTGCGTAACTGTTGATTTTGATACTTTAGAGGATGAATCAGTTACTGTTAGAGATAGAGACACAATGGAACAAGTTAGAGTTAAAATTGATGACTTGGAAGCTTGGATAGCGGAAAAAATCGAATTTTAATATTAAATATTTTTTATAAAAATCACTAGGAAAGGTCGAAATGACTGAATTTTCAGTGATTTTTCTTTACTTTTTGAAAAAATGGTGATATACTTTTTACATAATATTAGCAAATGCTAATTGACTTTTTATAATCCTGTTTTACAGGTTAATACATATAAAAAATATTTTAACCAGTGAACTAATTGACAGAGCAAAAGGAGGAAAACATTATGTTGACGACATTAGAAAGATATGGAAATGGTTTTAAAGTTGAAGAGCGGGATCTTGGAAATTCAGAAGTAGAATTAACAGTGGAGATACTTGAAGATGGAATTTATGTTACATCAGAAAAGTATGAAAGAGTTTCAAAACAAGAAGAGAAAAGAATAATTGCCCATTATTTAGCAACTCAAATGAAAATATATGAGGTTGAAATAGAAACAACTTCAGAAGAACGGGTTAGGCTTGCTCAAAAGGCAATGAAACTGAATATTGTTAATGGATATAAAATTGAAACACTTTCAGATGAAGATTATTCTAATATAAGAGTGCTGTTATTAGAAAATGGAAGGTTTCCAAGATATACAACTGGTA
This sequence comes from Clostridium sp. 28_17, assembly GCA_001916065.1. Classification (GTDB taxonomy): domain Bacteria; phylum Bacillota; class Clostridia; order TANB77; family CAG-508; genus CAG-269. Next base: position 65,012 of record MNRS01000017.1, on the reverse strand, counting down.
TATATAATTTAACAACAGATGATTTGGAAATGTTAAAAATAAAGTTAAATTCTATAATAGAATACCAGCTAGATATTCGAAAACAAACCAGACCTCTATACGGAGTTGAGATTATTCAAATGATTGCTCAATTAAACAATTAATGGATTAAGCCCAGAAGATGTATAAATATCTTTTGGGCTATTATAATTTGTTTGTACAAATATTAATTAAATAAATTCTTTTCATATAAATCTTCAATATAAACATCCTTTTCTTCAAAATTATCAACAAATCCAACCTTTGCAATATCACGTTTTTCATCAACACCTTGAATCCAAACAGGACGTTCATCATAAAAAACATCTGATTTTTCTTTATTATTCAAAATAGAATGAACTCTTTGTAAATCCATAATACCATCTCCCACAAATATATTTAATAAAATTATATCCAAAATAGTATAAAATATAACTTGGAGAAATAAAATTTATTGACTTATTTAAGTAATTAGTATAAAATAATTAACGTAATTAATAAACAAGAGAAAGAATTTAAATTTATACAAAAAATTTATTTTATAAATTTAAATAAAGGAGGAGAAAAACAAATGAACATAAAATATAAAGGAAGAACAAGAAAAATTGAAAGAGGTTTAACAGTAAGAAAAGCCTTGGCAGAAGAAATAAAAAATAGTGAATACGAAGTAATAGGATGCTTATATAACAACGATTACAGAAATTTAGAAACACAAATAGAAGAAGGAGCAAACATAGAATTAATAGATATTTCATCAAAAGAAGGAATGAAAATATATGTTAGAACAATTGTATATATAATGGGAAAAGCATTTGAAAGTTTATATCCAAAAGAAAAACTAATGGTAGAATATCAACTTGGCAATGCAATGTACTGTAAATGTGACAATATAAAAATAACAAAAGAATTTACAGAAAAACTAAAACAAAAAATGCAAGAAATCATTGAAAAAGATTTACCAATAAAAAAGGTAGAAATGACAAGAAAAGAAGCACAAAAATTTTATGATGAAACAGACACATCAAAAGGAAGATTGCAATTTGATTTTGAAGAAAATGATCCAATATATATGTATTACTGCGAAAAATATTATAACTATTGCTTTGGAACACTAGCAAACAGAACAGGAGTTATAAAAATATTTGATGTTGTAAAATATGCAAATGGATTTTTAATAAGATATCCAAGTTCAAAAGAGCCAACACAAATGCCAGAATTTCAAGAAACTAAAAAATTGGCTTGGGCATTAGAGGAATTTGAAAAAATCCATTCTGTATTAGATGTTTTAACAGTGTATAAGTTAAACAAAGCAATAGAAGAAGACAGAATAAAAGATGTAATAATGCTTGCAGAAGCTTTACATGAAAAGAAAATTGCTAATATAGCAGATGATATCGCAAAAAGAAAAAATGTAAAAATGGTACTAATTGCAGGACCATCATCATCAGGAAAAACAACATTTGCACAAAGGCTTGGAATTCAATTACGTTTAAATGGATTAAAACCTGTTACAATATCAGTTGACAACTACTTTGTAGAAAGACAAGATACCCCAAGAGATGAAAATGGAGAATATAATTTTGAGTGTATAGAAGCAATTGACCTAAAATTATTCAATGAACATTTGGTGAAATTATTGAATGGAGAAGAGATAGAAGTTCCAGAATTTGATTTTGCTGTAGGTACAAAAAGATATAATGGCAAAAAAATGAAATTAGCAGATGACGAAATCCTTGTAATAGAAGGGATACATTGTTTAAATGACAAATTAACAAGTCAAATTCCAATGGATCAAAAATACAAAATATATATTAGTGCATTGACTGTTTTAAACATGGATAGATACAATAGAATTTCAACAACAGATACTCGTTTAATAAGAAGAATTGTAAGGGATTATCAATTTAGAAGTTATTCTGCATTACATACATTAAATACATGGCATAAGGTAACAGAAGGAGAAGAAAAAAATATATTCCCATTCCAAGAGTCAGCAAATACAATTTTTAATACATCATTAATATATGAATTAAATGCATTAAAACCAATAGCAATGCCATTATTACAAGAAATTACACCTGAATATAAGGAATATGCGGAAGCACAAAGATTAATAAATATTTTAAAATATTTTAGAGAAATACCAAGAGATTATGTTCCAAACAATTCATTATTGAAAGAGTTCTTAGGTGGAGGAACATTTGACTTGCATTAATAGGAGTGAAAAATGTTAAAAGATAGTAGATTTACAGAAATAGACGAAGAATTTATATGTGAAAATTGTGGCAAAAAGGTACCTAAATTAGGGTATTCATGTAGAAATCATTGCCCATATTGTTTACATTCAAAACATGTTGATAAAAATCCAGGAGATAGAGCAGAAGAATGCCATGGGGATTTAGAACCAGTTAGTATGGAAATAGATGGAAAAAAAGGATATGTTATTGTTTTTAGATGCAAAAAATGTGGAGCTATTAGAAGAAATAAAGCCGCTAAAGATGATAATATGGATTTATTAATTGATTTAAGTAGTAAACAAATTTAATTAAATATAGAATGTCCTTTTGGAATACGATATTATGATTGGAATAAAAATCCAAAACAGAATAATCCCAAAAGGACATTTTTTAAATTTCTCTATTTATATTTCCATTAGTAAATTCTTTACCTTCTAAACGTTCACCTTTTTTAACAGTATTAACAATATTATTAATTTCATCAATTGATTCATCCAGAATATCAATTCTATAACAATTAACACTAGAAAAATCATTAGGAGAAATGGAAGTAGTTTTACAATTATAAATTGTAGAAACAGTTTGAATATTATCAAACAAAATTCTAAATTTCATTTTAAGTCTATCCTCTAAGAAATAAGAATTATCAGTCATACATTTAGATGTACAAGTAGGGTAGCATTTGTTAGCCTTACCAAGTGGACAATAATTCATATTCATAAGAGGTGTCTTTCCATAAACAATTAATTCAGCAGGTAAAAGAGTTTTTAATCCTGATGTACCATTTCCTGAAATAGTTGAATTTTTGACAAAATTACAAAGGCTATTTATAATTTCTTTAGTAGATTCAGGTGAAATTGTATATTTATTAATTCCTAATTTTTTTAGTTCTAATACACTATGCAAATTGAAAACATTAAATGTATAATTTGCAATTAAATCAAAATTGTAATCAGGATTTTTTAAAACATTTTCTAATAACAATAAATTAGAAATATTAGAAATTACAAATCCTTTTATATTATGGTTTTCAATAGTATTAAATATATTACTAAAAAGTAGGTTTCTGTAATTTGCTTTTATTATTGTAGGCATATAAATGTAAACATTAAATTTTTGCTCTAAAGTTTTCAAAATTCCATCATATTTTTTTATTGAAAAATATTTTAAAGGAATATAAATATTATCAAATCCATCTAATCTTGAATAGTCAAAGTCAAGATTTAAAATATTTAATAAAACTGAAATTGTTTTAGTGTTATCGTTTAAACTATTTTTAACTTCATTGTTTAGTGAATCTGGTTCTACTTTTTTAATGCAAGTTCTTTTGATATTTGAAATAGCATAATCATAGACTGATTCTAAAACTTTTCTTCTTAAATCATTTAGAGTAGCACTAAACTTTGGTAAAAAGATATTAGGGTCTAATTCAACTTCTATATTAGAAAACTCAAAAATAGAATCATTGGTTTTATTAATTTGAGCAATAATTTTTTCTTTTTCTAAGGGTCTATTTTGCGCATTTTCAGGTATAATTTCTGAATTATATGTAATATTTAAATTAGAGTATATATCTAAATTATTTGCAGTCTCTGTAGTTGGAGTAACTGTTATTTTTAATGGTTCATTGTGTTTTATTGTAACTTTACAATTTAAAGATATTTTTCTATGTTCACCATTTATACTGTTTTGAGCAAGCGTGCTTAATGTTTTAGAAGACATTTTGTATATGTTATCACCTAAATTGATGTTACCTTTCATTCTACCAATAGTTACAGTCTGGCCGATAGAGGTTTCTTTGATATTTCTATTTTTGTCCATTAACTCAGAAACATTATAAGAACCTTTTTCTTTTTCTAAAGATATGGTGTCACCAATTTCAATGGACTCTTGTAATTTTACAGTGATGTAACCTTTGTTTTTGTTATATTTCTGGACTTTGCCTAAAAATAATCCCATATTGTTAGGCTTGTCTTTAAAGACTAAATTTTTGTTGGGTTCATTTAAAAGATGCCCAGAAGATGACATACCTCTGTTAAATGCTTGTAATAATGTTTTTCTATCGTTTTCATTAATAATATATTTGGATTCATTTGTGGTATTTTCTTTAAAATCATAAATATCTAAATTCTCTTCATCTATAAATTTTTGCGTATTAATTAAGGCTTCTGCCAAGTCTATATATTTTCTATAAATTCTAGTAACAGTTGCAACATATTCAGGATTTTTCATTCTACCTTCAATTTTTAAGCATGTAACGCCTGCTTTTATTAGATCAGGAATGCAATCTAATCCACATAAATCACGCGTACTTAAAAGATGACCTTTGTCAATTTCTTTATCATTTTCTAACAGTTTATATGGTAATCTACATGGTTGTGCACATTTTCCACGGTTACCAGAACGGCCTCCAACCATACTAGAAAATAGGCATTGACCTGAATAAGAAATACATAATGCACCATGAACAAAAACTTCAATTTCTACATTTGTATTTTTGCAAATATATTCAATTTCTTGAAGAGAAAGCTCACGAGAAAGAACAACTCTTTTAAAACCAAGTCTTTGCAATTCTAAAACTCCTTGTAAATTGTGTGCAGTCATTTGGGTGCTTGCATGTATGTCTAAATCTGGAAAATATTTAATTAATTGTTTTGCCAATCCTAAATCTTGAACAATTATAGCATCTATACCAAATTCATATGCTTTTTTTGCTAGTTCAAATGCTTCGTTAAACTCGTCGTCAGTAACAAGAGTATTTAAAGTTAAATTTGTTTTTACACCTCTTGTTTTTGCATATAATATTGCTTTTTCTAAAGTAGTAGTGTCAAAATTAGATGCAAAGGCCCTAGCACTAAATAAATTTGCACCAAAGTATACACTATTTGCTCCATTTTGAACAGCCGCTTTTAAGCAATCAAAATCACCAACAGGTGAAAGTAAATCTATCATTTTAATTTTTCCTTTCATAAAAATATTTCGTACATATTATATAACTTTTTTCTACAAATTTCTACCTTTTATAGACAATTCTAATAAAACCTTGAAAAATCAAGGCTTATGTGATATAATAGGTAACATAAGACTGCATAAAAGAAGGAGATTTTGTAATATGAAATTAAACTTCAAAGAAGAAATGAATTTTGTAAAAAGAACTAATAATAATAAAATTTTAGAAGTATCTAGTGCTAGAAAGTCCTTAAATACATTACGAAAATATGTAATGCATTTAAAAAAATATTTTAATGAAGATGAAAATATTAGAAATATAATATATCAAGAGTTTATAGCAGATACATATGACTATTTAAAGGTTGCAGGAACAGAAAAAATACAACTCCAAGAAAACGCATTAAAAATCTTGAGTTCAAATCCTGTATTATTAGAACAAGTATATAATGATGTAAAAGATATTGATTTGGAAGAAATTGATTTTGACAAAGAATCAGCAAAATTAGAACAAGGTGTAAGAAAATGTGCTGAGTTTCAAATGGAACTAATGTTATCAGAATTAAGAGAAAAAGTAAAGATGTCAAGAGCAATAAAAAATACTTTAGCAAAAGACGATTTTGAATTTGAAAAAAAATTAATGAATAAAAAATCAATAAATGCAGAAAATAAATTAGACATAAAAGAAGATAAAAAAATTGATATAGAAAATGAATTAGATTTGATAAAAGATATTGTTCCGTATGGTCATAATGAAATAGAAAAGAAATTGATTAAATGTGAAAAAAATAGTTTAAAAATCGCAGGAAAATTTCTAGAAAAATATGGATTTTTAGAAGAAGAAATTCAACAACAAAATGAAGATTATAAAAGATTAGATTTAAAAAATATGTGTTATAAGTATGAAACAGAGAAAATTGATGAAGATATTGGATTAAAAAACATATTCACTGATGAATATATAGATACACTATCTTTAGAACAATTAACAGTATTGAATGCGTTTTGGCAAAATAGGGTCTCAAAATGCGCATCAGAAATAAAAAAAGGAATATTTATAATGGATAGCCTAAATCTTTGGGATAACATAGAAGATAAAAATAATATAGATCAAATTTCTGATGAAGTTCTATTTGGAATTGTTCTAAAATTGAAATTATTGGATAATATAGCAGAAAAAGCAAGAAAGAATATTACAGAATATGATGAAAGCGAAAATTATAGATATGCACGTTATGATTATAAAAAAAATATAACAAGTGATTTTAAGGGAAACTATAAATTTGAATTTGATAATATTTTACCAGATATAGAAAATGATTTTTTGAAAGACATAGATTGTTGTCAATCTATAAGAAATAATATAAAATTAATATATGAAACTAAAGAAACAATGATTAGAGAACTATTGCTACAAATAAATCATAATAGCAAAATAACTAATTGGGGCTATATACCCGAAGACAAAATAAATGATGATAATTTTATACTAATTGGTATTGATTATCCAGGATTTAATTTGCCATTAAAACTCCATATGAGAAAGAAAAATATCATACAATTTTTTGATGAAACAAAAAGTGATGCAATTATACCAATTTATGAGGGTGAAAAAGATATGATGTATAAGGGGAGAAGATTAACCACTAAAATTTATATGCCATTAACAGAACAAAGGGAATCAGAAATAATTGCTAAAAATAAAACAATAAATACGGTTGATTTAAAATACAATTATATTAGACATTTAGGAAATCTGATAAATAAAAAAAGTAAAAAAATCTCAAAAATGTATACACACGAATATATTGATTTAAATACGATGCAAAGAGGTATTAAATTAAACGGAAAGTTTATTGGAAATATTAAAGAAGATAATGAAGAAAAAAAGAGAGAACATTAATTTTAACCATTAAAGAACAAAATTTGAAGAAATATAAAATAAAAATATAAAATAAAAATATTGACAAAAATATATAATTGATATAAACTGCAAGTATAAAAAGAAAATTAGGAGGTATCAGAATGGAATTAAAAGGATCAAAAACAGAAAAAAATTTAATGGAAGCATTTGCTGGAGAATCACAAGCAAGAAATAAATATACGTATTTTGCAAGTAAAGCAAAAAAAGAAGGATATGAGCAAATAGCAGCAATATTCCAAGAAACAGCAGATAATGAAAAAGAACACGCAAAAATGTGGTTCAAATTATTACAAGGTGGAGAAATAAAATCAACTGCAGAAAATTTAAAAGCAGCTGCAGAAGGTGAAAATTTTGAATGGACAGATATGTATGATAGAATGGCACAAGAGGCTAAAGAAGAAGGATTTAACCATATTGCTTATTTATTTTCAGAAGTTGCAAAAATAGAAAAAGAACATGAACAAAGATATTTAAAATTATTAGAAAATGTAGAGAATGGGTTAGTATTTAGCAAAGATGGAGATAGAATATGGAAATGTAGAAATTGTGGACATATAGTTATTGGAAAAAGTGCTCCAGAAATATGCCCAGTATGTGCACATCCAAAGGCTTATTTTGAAATAAAAGCAGAAAATTATTAAAGCGTAGAGAGTATCAAAAAATGATACTCTCTTTTTTTATATTCCAGGAAAGTTATCATAGTATGATATTATCATAGTATGATAACTTTCTGTAGAAGATAAATATGGCAGAAATTAGATTTTGTAGCAGTTTGCACTGCGTACAAAATCTTAATTCTGGTTTTTTACTCGTTACAAGTTACAGTTCATAAAATTATTTGAAAATTGATTTGAAAAAGAATAATAAGTATGATATAATCTGATTTGTAAAAAACAAAGACCAATAAGGAGAACAAAATGCCCAAATTTTTTGTAAAAGAAGAACAAATAAAAAAAGACGAAATAATAATAATCGGACAAGATGTAAATCACATAAAAAAAGTACTAAGAGCAAAAATAGGAGACGAAATACAAATTTGTAACAATCAAAATGGAGAAAATTTTCTATGTAAAATACAAAACATAGAAAATGAAAATATAACATGCAAAATAAAACAAAAAATTCAGAAGCAAGTAGAATCAAATATAGAAGTAACAATTTTTCAAGGATTACCCAAAGCAGATAAAATGGAATTTATAATTCAAAAAGCAGTGGAACTGGGGGTATATGATATAACTCCAGTAGAAATGAAAAGATGTGTTGTAAAACTAAATGAAAAAGATAAAAGTAAAAAAGTTGAAAGATGGCAAAAAATATCTGAAGTTGCTGCAAAACAAAGTGGAAGAGATATCATACCACATATAAATAATGTAATAAATATAAAAAATATGTATGAATTAATTCCAAAATATGATATAGTTATAGTAGCCTATGAAAATGAACAAAATAGAACATTAAAAGAACAATTGAAGCAAATAAAAGAAAAATATAAAGAAGGCAAAATCAAGATAGGAATAGTAATAGGACCAGAGGGCGGACTAGAAGAAAATGATGTAGAACAATTAGAAAATAATGGTGCAAAAATAGTAACATTGGGAAAGAAAATATTAAGAACAGAGACTGTTGCACTAAATGTATTAAGCATTATAATGTATGAACTAGAGAAATAGAAAGGGATTGAATATATGAAAGAAGTTAGTGAGAAACATATGAAAAAAATATATCTAAATATACTAAAAGCAATATTGGTAGTTATTTATTTTTTGACTTTAAATTTAGTAAGCGAAAAGATTAGTGCATTATATTTAGAAAGAGGAATTGAAATATGCACAATGATATTTTTATTTTTAGCAATTTTTATTTTTGAATTAGCATATAAAAAAGATGATGATGACTTAGTGGTCCAAGGAATTGAAGTTTTGGTATTATCGGCGTATACACTTACAAGCCAGTATATAACGAAAAGATTTAATTTTAATTTTAAAATTTATTTTTTGGCTTCATCATATATAATTGCAATATATTTTATAGTAAAATGTATATGGTATTATACAAAAGGAAGAAAAGAAATAGCAGATGATTTGAGTGATATTAAAGAAATTGTTAAGGAAAAAGAACCGGTGAAAAAAGAGGCTACTAAGAGAAAAAAAGATAAAATAGAAGATATAAAATTAAAAAATGATGTGACAACAACGAAAAAGACAGAGGCAAAATCAAAAACAACAAAGACACCTGCAACGAAGAAAAAGGCAACAACAAAAGTTGAAAAGGACGTAATAGAAAAGACAGAGGCAAAATCAAAAACACCAAAGACACCTGTAACAAAGAAAAAAACAACAACAAAAGTTGAAAAGGACGTAACAGAAAACAAAGAGGCAAAATCAAAAACACCAAAGACACCTGCAACTAAGAAAAAAACAACAACAAAAGTTGAAAAGGACGTAACAAAAAACAAAGAAACAAAATCAAAAACACCAAAGACACCTGCAACGAAGAAAAAGGCAACAACAAAAGTTGAAAAACAAGGAATAGAAAATAAAAAAAAGAAAACAACCAAAAAGAAAGTTGATGAAGAAAAATGATTAGAAGTATGACTGGGTATGGAAAGCAAAATCTTAGTGTAGAAGGCAGAGAATACCAAATTGAAATAAAAAGTGTAAACCATAGATACCTGGATATTAATGTAAAAATTCCTAAAGCAATAAGTTATTTGGAAGAAACCATAAAAAAAGAAATATCCAATAAAATTAAAAGAGGAAAAATAGACGTATTTGTTAGTTTTGAAAATAATAGTGAAGAAGGAAGAAAAATAGAAATAAATAAGCAACTTGCAAAATTATATATTGAACAGCTAAAAGAACTTGCACAAGAAGAAAAAATAGAAAGTAATATAGAGGTTATGGATATTGCTAAAATTCCGGATGTATTAACAATAAAAGTAGATGAAGAAAATTCAAAAATAAAAGATGAAATAAAACAAGTAACACAAGGTGCAGTAACTAGAATTTTAGAAATGAAAAATATAGAGGGAGAAAAGATTTCTCAAGATTTATTGCAGAGGATAAGGAACATTCAAAGCAAAATAGTGGAAATATCTGCAAAATCTACTGGACTTATTGAAGAATATGTAGTAAAATTAGAAAAGAGAGTAAAAGAGTTATTAAAAAACGATGAAGTAGATAAATCAAGGTTAGCACAAGAAGTTGTAATATATGCAGATAAATGTTCAATTGAGGAAGAAATTACAAGACTAAAGAGCCATATATTTCAATTTGAAAATTTAATATCCAATAACCAAGATGGAGCTATAGGAAAAAAACTAGATTTTATTATACAAGAAATGAACAGGGAAACAAACACTATAGGTTCAAAGGCAAATAATCTTGAAATAACAAATGGAGTTATCGATATAAAAACTGAGATAGAGGACATTAGAGAACAAGTACAAAATATAGAATAGATTTTATAAAAAATAGAAGTCTAAAAATTTAAAACGATGTAAAATAAGATGAAAGATTAGAATGGAGGGATTAGTATGCAATTAGTAAATATAGGATTTGGAAATATTGTTTCTGCAGATAGAATAGTAGCAATAGTTAGCCCTGAATCAGCTCCAATAAAAAGAATGGTTCAAGAAGCAAAGGATGATAAAACAGCGGTTGATGCAACATGTGGAAGACGAACAAGAGCAGTAATAATAACTGACTCTGGACATATAATTTTGTCAGCTGTACAACCAGAGACTGTTGCTGGAAGATTAGATAAAGATATTACAACTACATCGGCACAAATACAAGAAGATGATTAGAAAATAATTATAAATTTAAATCTTTAGGAATTTGAATTTTAAAAATTTAGGAGGAAAATGAAAATGATAGTAAAACCAACGGTTACAGAATTATTAAAAAAAGCCAAAAACAGATATGAATTGGTAATAGCAACATCAAAAAGGGCTAGACAAATTGCAATGGGAGATGAACCTTTGACAAAAGTTAAAGAAGAATCACCTGTAACATTAGCAGCAAATGAACTTGCAGAGGGTAAATTTGAGATTATAAGAGAAGAAGAAAATAAAGAAGAAAATAAAGAAGAAATCAAAGAACAAAGTGAAGAACAAAATAATGAAGAAGCAAAAAAAGATACAGAAATAGAAGAATAATAAAAAGGGGAATTAAAATGCTAGTAATATTATCAGGAGTTTCTGGAGCAGGTAAAGATACAATAAAAAAAGAATTAATAAAAAGGATGGAAAATGTTATATCACTTCCATCTTTTACGTCTAGAGGACCAAGACCAGGAGAAGAAGAGGGTATACAATATCACTTTATATCAAAAGAAGAATTTAAAGAAAAAATAAATAATGGAGAATTTTATGAATATGATTTGCATCATGAAAATTATTATGGTACATCTAAAAAATTAATGAATGAAAAAATTCAGAGTGGTAAAATAATAGTTAAAGATATAGAAGTAAATGGTACAGAAAATTTAATCAAAATGTTATCTAATGATACGAAATTAGTTACAATATTTTTAAAAGTTGATAAAGAAGAATTAAAAAATAGACTTATAAATCGTGGTGATAATTTATCAGAAGCGGATATGCAATTACGTTTAAACAGGCTAGAATATGAGGAATCTAAAATTAATTTATATGATTATGTAATAAAAAATGATGATTTAGAAAAAACTGTTCAAATAATTATGACTATTATTGAAAATGAAAAAAGGTTAGAAAAATAAAAGGAAGGTTTCAATGAAAAATTTTAAACAAATAATAGCAAAACAGATATCAAAAACAATAGAAATAAATGCAAAAGAATTGGAAGGTTACATAGAAACACCTAAAGATAGCAAAAATGGCGATTACGCCTTTCCATGTTTTAGGTTAGCAAAGGAATTGAGGAAGGCACCACCAGCAATTGCAGATGAAATAAAAGAAAAAATAGAACCTGTAGAAGAAATAGAAAAAGTAGAAGTAGCAGGAGGTTACTTAAACTTTTTTATAAACAAATCAACATTAGCAGAAGAAGTATTAGGAGAAATATCAAAGACAGAGCAATATGGAAAATCAATAGTGGGAGAAGGAAAAAACATTGTCATAGACTATTCAGCACCCAATATTGCAAAGCCATTTCATATAGGCCATTTACGTTCAACAGTAATAGGTGGAGCACTATACAATATATACAAATATTTAGGATATAATGTTACAGGTGTAAATCATTTAGGGGATTATGGAACACAATTTGGAAAATTAATAGAAGGCTACAAAATGTGGGGCGAAGAATATGACATTGAAAAAGATCCAATAAATGAATTAACAAAAATCTATATAAGAATAAATGAAGCATGCAAAAATGATGAACAAATATTAGAAAATTGCAGAAATAATTTCAAAAAATTAGAAGATGGAGATTCATATTGCGTAGAAATTTGGAAAAAATTTAGAAAACTAAGTTTACAAGAATTTCAAAAAGTATATGATTTACTTGGAAGCAAGTTTGATTCTTGGAATGGAGAGTCATTCTATTCTGACAAGATGCCAGAAGTAATAGATTTGTTAAAAAAAACAGGTAAACTTGTAGAATCACAAGGAGCAAAAATAATAGACTTGGAAGATAAAGGAATAAATACACCATGTATAATAGAAAAATCAAATGGTTCTACAACATATGCAACAAGGGATTTAGCTGCAATTTTATATAGGGCTAGAACATATGATTTTGATAAAGCATTATATGTAACATCATATGAACAAGTATTACACTTTAAACAAGTATTTGAAGTTGCAAAACTTTTAGGATTAGATGAAAAATATACAAATGGACTAGAACATGTGTCATTTGGAATGGTATTGCTACCAGAAGGAAAAATGTCAACAAGAGAAGGTAATATTATTAAACTTGAAGAATTGTTAAATGAAGCAATTTCTAGAGCCAAAGAAATAATTGAACAAAAAAATCCGGACTTGGAAAATAAAGAAGAAGTTGCTAAAAAAGTTGGAATAGGTGCAGTTATATTTAATGATATGTCTGCGTCAAGAATTAAAGATGAAGTCTTTGATTGGAATACAATATTAAACTTTCAAGGCGAAACAGGACCATATATTCAATATACATATGTTAGAACAAAAAGTGTATTAGAAAAGGCAGGATATTTACCAAAAATCGAAAATGTTAAAATAGACAATTTATCAGATGAATATTCAATGGCAATTTTAAAATTGATTTATAATTTCGAAGATATATTAATTCAAGTAACAGATAAGAACGAACCATCAATACTTGCGAGATATTTAATTGAATTAGCAAAAGCATATAGTAGTTTTTATAATGAAAATAAAATTATTGTTGATGATAAAGATGTCCAGGATGCACGTGTTTACTTAACTTATGCAGTATCACAAGTTTTAAAACAAGGTGCAAATTTACTAGGAATAGAAATGCCAGAAAAAATGTAAAAAAGTCAAACATAAAAAGTTTGACTTTTTTGTTTTAAATCATTCTTTTTTAATTATTTGCAATCATTCATATAAAATTTCTTTTCGGCCAATTTATCTTGAACGCCTCTTAAAGCCTCACCAAATCTTTGGAAATGAACAACTTCTCTTTCTCTTAAATATCTTAATGGGTCAATAACATCTGGGTTATCTCTACATAAATCAATTAATTTTTCATAAGTTGCACGAGCTTTTTGTTCGGCAGCCAAATCTTCTTGTAAGTTTGCAATTGGGTCACCTTTACATGCAATATATGCTGCTGTAAATGGAGCGCCTGCTGCTGATTGTGGATATATATCAACGCCATGGTCTGTATAATATGGTCCTAAACCTGCTTTTTCTATTTCTTCAATTGAAGCACCTCTTGTCAATTGATGTACAATTGTTCCTACCATTTCAAGGTGAGCAAGTTCTTCAGTACCTATATCATTAAGAATAGCCTTTGCATTTTGGTCTGGCATGCCAAATCTTTGAGATAAATATCTTAGAGACGCTGCAAGTTCGCCGTCAGGTCCACCATATTGAGAAATTATTACTTTTGCTAATCTTGGATCTGAACATTTTATATTAATTGGATATTGTAATGTTTTATTATAAGTCCACATTAATTCATTCCTCCTTCCCAAGGCCATGGTTCTTCTAGCCATCTCCATTTATTACATGGAAAATTAATTGTTAAAGGACCATAGATTTTTTGATATTTATCTTTCAAATCTTTTGCTTCTCTGCAATATCTTCTGTGTAAGCAAAGTGCGTTGTCATCTGTTGGGTGTGTATCTAAATATAAAGCAAGTTCATTTATTGCAAAATCACAACATCTTATTTGTTGTAACATTTCTTCTTTTTCTATTGACATTTGTTACAGCCCTCCTTTATAGTATTTGTTGCTGCCAAATATTCTATTTCATTCATAGATTGACCTGGCATATAAGGACTGACCAATTCTGGAAATATTGTTCCCATTTTTAGTCCTACACATGGTTTAAATGTTTTATCCATATATTGGATAGGTACATAACTTTGACCTAACATTGGATTTTCTGGAAATACATTATCTTCTTCTTCAAATCCACATTCACAACAATCCATGTATTCATTTTGATTACAGCTAAAATTTGCATTGGCTACATTTGAACATTTGTCTTCCATTATGTCGTTTTGTTCTTCACATGAATTGTTTTGATAATTATTATTCATACAATAACATTTTCTTCTTCCAAACATTTTGTATCCTCCTTTATTTTTATTATATGAGAAATTTCGACATTTGCTACTTATTTTCCATTGACAAAAAAGCACAGAAATATTAAAATAATAGTAGAAAAACAGAGAAAACTTTCACATAAAATAGAAAAATGAAAGGAAAAGAAAAAATGAAAACAAAAGAAAATAAAATAAAAATAACATTAAAAACAATAATAATATTAGCATTTGCATTTTTTACAATATTATATATAATAATATTTTTCAATATGTACTTTCCAACAAATAAATCATATGCAAAAGAAACGACTGCAAATTCAGACAATGCAAGCAAAACAATAAACACAACAGAAAAAAATCAGGAAATAAGCCAAGCAAATAAAATAGATATAGACCAAATAATAAATCAAAATACAAATAATGGGCAGACAGAACAAATAACAAAAAAAGAAGAAGTATTAGAATATTTAACAGAGTATAGAACAAATAAAGAAATACCAAAAGGAATGTCAGTAGTAGTGCAGGAAGGAAGACAAGGAAAACAAGAAATTACAATAAAAACAACATATGACAAAGACGGAAATCAAATCAAAGAAGAACAAACAAATGCAACAATAACAAAAGCATCAGCAAACAAAATAGTAGAAATAGGTGGGGCAAACTATACAAGCAATTATAAAGCTAAAGTTGGTGACAAAATATATGTAACATCAGACGAATTGGCAGTAAGAGCGGAAGCAACAGAAGAAAGTAGAAAAATAACAACATTAAAAAAAGAAGAAGAACTAAAAATACTAGAGATAACACAAAACTGGTATAAAATATCATATCAAAATATAACAGGATGGGTTAAAGCAGAATGTACAATATACATAAATCCAAATGCAAGTGAAGAGCAAAAACAAACAACGGCAGAAACAAAAACAAAAGGACAATTATTATCAACACTTAGCATAAATATGCAATTAAACAAACCAAGTGGATTAACTTTAGAACAATTTAAAAAGGCATTATCAGATAGTAAAGATACAAATAAAATATTTGAAAAAAATGCGGAATATTTTTATTACATTGAAAAACAATACAATATAAATGGAATATTTGTTGCATCCGTAGGAATACACGAAAGTGCGTGGGGAACATCAAAAATAGCATTACAAAAAAATAATTTATTTGGATATGGTGCATATGATTCAAATCCATATAACGGAGCATATAATTTTACAAATTATTCAGAAAGCATAGATTTATTAGCAAGAGTATTTGTTAAATATTATTTAAATCCTGCGGGTACAAGTATTTATGGAGGAGAAAAGGCCGCAGGAACATATTACAATGGACCAACACTAAAGGGAATAAACACAAAATATGCAACAGACAAAAACTGGGCAAATGCAGTTTACTCTAAAATGCAGTATTTATATAACAAATTGTAAATTTTTTGTAAAATTCCTTGATATTTTTTTGAAGATATTGTATGATATATAGGTATAAAAAATGTAAAAAAATAAGTACTTTTAAGAAAATAAGAAAGGGGCTAAAAAAATGAAAAAAGTATTAGCAATATTCACTATATTAGTAATGACATTAGGGATATTTACTTTTACCAATACAGTATATGCTGAAACAACAAAAGCAATAGACAATAAAACAGAAAGTCAATTAGTTGAAATAAAAGAAACACAAACAAAATCACTAGAAGACTATAAACAAAAATATGGCTCAGACGCATATGGAACAGTTGCATATATTTTAAATATAGTTAGAATATACAGTATTCCATTTTGCTTTTTAGGAATTGCAATAGGAGCAATACACCAATATGTAATAGGTATAAGAAAATTAGATACATTAGAAAAAGGAATGGGCTTAATAGTAACATTTGTTACATTATTAATTATATGCCAGATTTTACCACTAGCATTTGCAATGTTTGTAAAATTTGGAAGGGGGTAACCAATGAAAGTTTTATTTGCAGTAAGTAATGATGAGATATCAGAATCAATAGTAAAAAGATATCAAAAAAACTATAAAGAAATAATTTCATATAAAAATGTATATTACTTCAATGCAATACTAAAAGAATTACAAAAAGATAAAAACTATGACAGAATAGTTATAAGTGAAGATTTGGAAGCATTTTCAAACACACAATATTCTCAAATAGACAAATTTATATTTGACAAATTAGATAGTATTAGTGATGAAGCATCAAATATGAGGGGAGACGATATTCCAATAATATTAATATGCTCAGACAGAAGAGAAAAATCAGAAGAAATGTTAGTAAAATTATTTGGAATAGGAATATATAATGCACTACTAGGAAATGACAGAAGTGTTGATAAAGTTTGCGAATTGTTAAACAAACCACGTTCAAAAAAAGAAGCAAAAATATATTATAAAATAGATTCAGAAGATGTCTCTTATCAAACAGAAAATGAAAATGATGTAAGTGAAGTTGAGATACAAAATATATTAGCACACTATAAAAGACTAGGAAAAGACGAAAAAAAATACGTAGAAAGTTTTAATAATATAGCATCACAATACAATGATGTACAATTAAGAATAATAAGCAAATTTTTACCTTTAAACGTAAGAGCGGTATTAGAGGAAAAATCACCAAAATATCAGGAAATAATATCATTTAACAGCAGAGTTTCAGATAATTTAAGAGCACAAAACGAAGGTAAAAAAACAAAAAATGATGGTCCAAGTGAAAAATTACTAAATACAGGAAATAAAGAGAAAATACTTTCAAGGCCAGTTGTTATTCCATCATCTGTAAATATGAATAGCACAAAGAAACTAGCAAAACCAAAGGCTGCTAAAGCGTTCCAAGACTTAATAGAAGATGAAGAAGAAACACCAGCACCAGAAAAAACAGTAACAAGTATAAGCAAAAAAGGACCAATGTTTGAAAAAGAAGATATGGATAGAATAGATAAATTATTAAGTGATGACGACTTCGAAGAAGAAAAGAAACCAGAAATTAAAAAAGAAACAAAAAAAGAAGAAAATAAAGTAGAAGAACCTGTTACAGAAGAACCAAAAAGAAGAAGAGGAAGACCTCGTAAAAATCCACTTCCAGAAGCAACTGAAGAGGCAACTCCAAAAAGAAAAAGAGGAAGACCTCGTAAAAATACAGTGATAGAAGAACAAGAAAATATAACATTACCAGGACTTGAAGAAGAGAAAAAAGAAGAAGTTATATTACCAGGTTTTGAAGAAGAAAATAAAGAAGAGATAACTTTACCGGGGTTAGAAGAAAATGAAAATGAAAACATATTGCCAGGACTAGAAGAAAAAGAAACAACAGTATTGCCAGAAGTAGATGAAACAGAAGAACAAATAAATAACACATACACTAATAATATGAATCCTACATACGAAAACAATACAGGCACAATGTATGGAAACAGCCTACAAAATACTGATATTCAATATGACAATGTAGATATTACAAATTTATTAACATCAGACAAAAAAGTGGCATGCTTTGTAGGAACAAGTAAAAATGGAACATCATTTATTGTGAACAATATAGCAGATATAACTGCAAGAATGGGAATAGATACAGCAATATTAGATACAACCCAAAATAGAAATTCATACTATATTTATACAAAAAATGAAGAAGATTTAAGAAAAGTTGCAATGAACTCTATTCCAAATTTATTACAAGGAATTGCAAACGGGATACAAGTAAACAGAAATTTAACAGTATATACATCATTACCAGAAGAAACAGAAGGAATAGAAAATGCAGGAACAATATTACAAACATTGTTAAAAAAACATTCATTGGTATTAATTGACTGTGACTTTAACACACCACTTCAATATTTTGAAAAAACACAAGAAATATATTTAGTTCAAACCTTTGACATACTAACAATACAACCATTAACAGCATTTTTAAGAGAATTAAAATCTAAAAATATCTTAGATCAAAATAAATTAAGAATAGTATTAAATAAGGCATTAAAACTAAGAGGAGTAAACGACAAATCAATAATAGGTGGAATGGCATATTATAATGATCCAGCAATGTCATTCATGACAGAATTATTTGATAAAAACACAATAAGATATGTTGGAGTTCCATTTAATGAAGAAGTATATACAAGATATATGGAAAATATAATAAATTGTGAAGTATCAACAAAAGGATATCCAAAGAATATCTTACAAATATTAAATAGTTTAGCAGATATGATATATCCATCAATTTCAGGAAAATCAACATATACACCACCAACAATAGACAAAAACAGTGGAGTATTTTCACCAAGCATGAACTCAACGCTAAATCAAATGAAAAATAGATATTAAAATAACAATTAGGAGGGTAAAAAAGTGCTAATAATAGTAGTAGTAATTTTAATAATAGCAGTTTTAGGATTAATAGCATATAACCTAAATATACATAAAAAAATACAAACATATAAAAATATTAATCAAAAAATAAACAACCTTTCCGTAGTGCAAGATTTTATGAGTGCTATAGGACAAACATCATCAGTTGATGACAAAATAAAAAGAATAAATGAAATATTAATAGAAAAATATGAAATTAAATATTCTACTATAGTTGTATTTAATGGTGCAGAATATGAAATAAAAGCATCAAATGTCGATGAAATGCATTGGGATGCATTAAAATCATTGCAAGACGTTGACATGTTTAAAGACAGTATAGCACAAGCCACTCCTAAATATGTTACAGTAAACAATGACCAAGAAAGATTGCCATATCAAAAGATGGAATTTGGAAGAGCCAAATCAGCAATATTCTTCCCATTATATATAGACAATGTTTATATAGGATATTGGATTATAGAAAGTGGAACACCACACGACTTTGACAATGTTGACACAACAGTATTAGAAGTAATAAAAGACAATATTGTATCTGTACTAAAAACAGTAGGACATCAAAAAACAATAGAATCAATAGTCAGAAAAGATTTATTCTCAGGACTATATTCAGAAGAATATTTATATGGAGAAGGAAGAAAAATAATAGACCAATATACAACATCAACAATATGTATGTATAAAATAATAAATCTAGAAAAAATAAATCACAAATATTGTAGAGAACTAGGAAACAAAGTAATAGAAAAAACAAGTGAATACATAAAACAAAATATATCTACACAATATGTGTATGTAAGATATATGGGACCTAAATTTGTAATAGCCTTTTCAGGAGTAGAACTTAACGGAGTAGCAGAATTTATAAACGAATTAAAAGAAAAACTAGAAAATACAATAATTAGTTTAAATGAAACCAATGACGAAGAAGAGGAAAACAAAAAAATGGAAGTATGCCCAAAATTAAACTTTACACTATCAACATATTACAAAGGAACAGGACTTGAAGAAGTATTAAAGAAACAAGAAGAATACTTAGACAATTGTGATGCAAACGAAAGTAATATTACTAATATATAATTTAATTACAATAATATAAATTTTATTTATATTATTGTAAATAGTTAAATGAAAGGAGCAATAGCAATGGATTTTGATAAAACAATGAGCTTTCAAGTTGAAAGAGAAGAAAACACAAAGGCAAAAGAAATATTAAAAGATGTATATGCAGCATTAACAGAAAAAGGGTATAACCCAATAAACCAAATAGTTGGATATATTTTATCAGGAGATCCAACATATATAACAAGTTATAATGATGCAAGAAATAAAATTAGAACAATAGAAAGAGACGAATTACTAGAAAAAATGGTAAAAAGTTATATTGGCTTAGGATTAGAGGATGAATAATGAGAAAATTAGGAATAGACTATGGAGATGCACGTGTTGGAATAGCAATAACAGATCCGCTAAATATAACAGCACAAGGTTTAGAAACAATACAAAGAAATAATTCAGATAAAATAGTTTTAAGAAGATTAGACGAAATATTAGAAAAATATGAAGTTGACACATTGGTTGTAGGAATGCCATATAATTTGAAAGGTGAAAAAACAGTTAGAGCAGAAAGAACAGAACAATTTATACATAAACTTAAATGCAAATACAACAAAATGAAAATAGAAACTATAGATGAACGCCTAACAACTGTAGCAGCACATAAAACAATGAATTTTTTAGAAGTCAATAAGAATAAAAAAAGAGATATTGTAGATACTATATCTGCAGTATATATTTTAGAAACATATATAAATAAAAAAAATTAAAAAACAGTTGCAAAAATTCATAAAATACGATATTATATTGATAATAAATTTGAAAGGAGAATTAAATTATGAACGAAAATTACGAAGGAGACGAATTAGATAATATAGTAATATTAAATGATGAAGATGGAAACGAGGTAAAATTTGAATTCCTAGATTTAATTGATTTAGATGATGAAGAATACGTTGTATTATTACCTATAACAGAAGATGGAGAGGAAGACGAAGGAGAAGTAGTAATACTAAAAGTAGAAGACAATGATGACGAAGATTCAGAAGAAGAATCATATGTAAGTGTAGAAGACGAAGAAACATTAAACAAAGTATTTGAAATATTCAAAGAAAAATTTAAAGATGATTTTGATTTTGTAGATTAATTTTAAGAATAGGGCGGATACTCCGCTCTTTTTTATCTTCTAGGAAAGTTGTCATAGTATGATAACATTCCTAATATATAAAATTACGTTGCATATGAAAGTTTTAGATTTATTCAAAAAAGTAAATAAAAAGGGAGAGAAAAATTATGAAAAAATTTTCAACATATTTATTAGTAATGTTTATGATAGTATTCTGGATTATAAGAATTATAATAACCATAGCGTCACAAATGGGAAAAGACTTTTTAGGAATGACACCAATAAATGAAGGATTTGAAATTGCAATATTATTTGCAACTTTATTATGCTTGGTATTAATAGTAAAAAGAAAATTGT
The DNA here is from genome assembly GCA_001916065.1 of Clostridium sp. 28_17. Taxonomy (GTDB): domain Bacteria; phylum Bacillota; class Clostridia; order TANB77; family CAG-508; genus CAG-269. The sequence continues at coordinate 43,257 of MNRS01000017.1, read as the reverse complement.
TAGGAAGCCTTTTATATCTTACAATACATGCATTATATTTTGGAAATGATGTAACTAATAAATTAAGTATAATGTCACATGATGCATTAACAGTTGCACAAAGTACAGATTTAATGTTTTCTATGATAGGAATAATATTACCTTTAGCAGTTTTAATAGACTTACTTTTAGATAAAAATAGAAAAGAAAATCCAACAGATAAGAAAACAGATTGGTTCTACAAAAACGAAGAATTTGATAGAAAATTAGATGATAGGGCAGACAAAAATAATTATAGAACTTTGTAAGAACAAAACAAAAATATAAAATTTTCAGATTTGTTTATAAATTTGTCAAAGTTTAGAGGTATGCACGAAAGGATAAAAAATGAATAAAAATATACAAAAATACAGCGAATACAATTTAAATCAATATATTGAAGATATAAAAGAAATAGGTTTAGAAAAGACATGGAACGAAATTTGTGAATATGTTTTGAAAAAAGAGGAAAATGAATTCTTAGATACAAAAAACTTTGGTGAACTATATGAAATTGGTCTAGCAATAGAAGATAAAATAAAAAAGAAAAAAAGTGGACAATATTATACGCCAGATGATGTAGCACTTATAATGAGTGAATGGCTTTCAAAATGTGAAGGCGAAAATATATGTGATGTTGCATGTGGCACAGGTAAACTTATACTAACATATCTAGAATATATAGGAGAAAAACAAGCCAAAGAATTATTAAAGGCTGGAAGAGTATATTTATATGACTCAGATAAAATAGCACTAAAAATATGCAAAACCATAATAATAAAAAAATATGGAAATGACTTAAAAAACAAAATACATGATATACGTGGCGATTTTTTAAATAAAAATATAGTACTTCCAAATAATTGCAAAACAATAGCAAATCCTCCGTACGCAAATTTCAAAGAGATAAAAAAAGAATGGGATGAAACAGAAGTTATAGAGGATTCACATGAATATTATTCAGCCTTTATGGACAAAATTTTTAAACAAAGTGAATCAACAGTTATAATAACACCATATAGTTTTATTTCAGGGAACAAATTTTATTCATTAAGACAAAATATGTGCAAATATGGAAATGGATTTATAGTTAATTTTGACAATGTACCTGGAAATATCTTTTGTGGTAGAAAACATGGAATTTTTAATACTAATACAGCAAATTCGGTTAGAGCAGCAATAACTTTATTAAAAAAATCAGATGATAAAAAAGGATTTAAAATTACTCCAATGATCAGATTCAAAAACGAAGAAAGAAATAAATTGCTAAAATGCAAAGTTTTAGAAAAAGTACTTCCAAATGAATATCAAATTATTGATGAAAAAAATAAAGAATTTAAAAAAATAGATAAAAGATTAAGCCAAATATATAAAAGTTGGATTAATAATTCTCAATATACTATAAAAGATTTAGTAACTAAAGATGCAAATAAATTTTTAATTAATATGCCAAATACATGCAGATACAATACAACGGCTTCCTCAAAAAAATTAGCTAGAAAAGGATCAATTACATTAAATTTTGAAGAAGAGGATGCATTTTATTTTGTATATTGCGTAATAAATTCAAGTTTTGCATATTGGTGGTGGAGAATTTATGATGGAGGGATAACATATCCCAAAGGATTACTGGAAAAAATGCCAATACCATTAAATCTTTTAGATAGCAAGGAAAAAGAAAAATTCAAAAACATCGCGATAGATATGATTAACAAAGAAAGTCAATACAAAAAATTCAAATTAAATGCAGGAGAAAAACAAGAAAACATAAAATTTCCAGAAGAATACAAAAATAAAATTAATAACATGATATTAAATATTTTAAAAATTAAGGAAAACGCTGAGGTTTTTGACAATATTCATTCAAATAATTTTTTTAATATAAAGAACAATAAAAAATAATAAAAGAAAGGGGTTAATCAACTAATTAAAATAATTGATTAATTATAAGACAAAATATGAGTGAAATACCATTAACAAAATTGCAATCAGAAATAATGAAAGAATTTTATACAATAAAAAAGCAAGAAGTAATTTATGATAAAAGAACAAGAAACAATTTGTGGAAAAAAGCAATTGCACGAAGAAATTTGATGGATTTACTACAAATAGAGAAAAAATGTCCTGCTTTAGCAAATCAAATAGCAAAAAGCTACGAAACTGGAAAAAATATTCAACCAGCAGTATTTAGTGAATGTGTTTATGCTCAAACATTAGCGAATATGTTTGAGTTAAACCAGTTCCACATTTGTTTAAACAACAACAATGATATGATAAATAAAAATATAAAAGCATTACTAAAATCATATTCATTAGTTCCAAGATATGTCTACTATAACAGTGATAAGAGCCGTATGCTGATTCAAGCAGGTGGATGCAATGGTATTGATAGTGCCTTAATAACAGTAATGGATTTAAATATTTATACAATAGAATTTAAAGAGCAAGGTGCAAAAGCAAGTGAACCTGATCTACCAAAATATGGAGAAGATGGAAAAATAAAAATAACTGATAACTTTATTGAAAGATATCCACAATTTAAAGATATGCTGTTAGAACAAAAAAATTTAAATTTCTTTGAATCAATGGGACATAATATTAATGAATTTTCTGAAGAAAGTGTTAATTTAGCAGTAACAAATAATTATAGAAAAAAATATGCAGATGTTTTATGCACAGAAGATTGTTATGGTAATTTAGTTATGATGCCTGTAAATCAAATATCAATATGGGCAAATTTAGAAGGTGAAATACGCCCAGCCGGAAGAAATCATTATAAAGTGTGGACTCCAAAAGCACTAAAGAGATTTTTGGAAAATATGGGTGCATCAATAGAAGAAAACACCGTATGTATAAAAAAAGAAAAACTACAATCAAGAAAAGAAAGAGGCGGAAATGGCAGAATTTCTGGATATAAAATAAATCCTTTATTTTTTGTATATATTAGGGATTGCTATGAAAAAGACGGATTAATTTCATTTAACATAGATAGTGTACGACAACTAAAACCAACTATTACTGGAAAAATGTTTTTTGAAAAGCTATCATATGACAATGTGAAAAAATATTATGGATTTTAAATACAAGAGATATAAGTAAATAATATACCATAAAATAGGGGATACAAATTACAAAAAGGAAGTGATTTAAATGGATATGTACCAAAAAAGAAAAATTAGAGCAGAAAAGAAAAATAATGATAATGATAAAAGTAAGGTCCGTCTAAATTGGTATCCAGGGCACATGGAAAAAACAAAAAAACAAATAATACAAGACTTAAAATTAATAGATATAGTAATAGAACTATTAGATGCACGTATACCAATATCAAGTCAAAATCCAAATATTGCAGAAATAACAAAAAATAAAAAGAAAATAATAGTACTAAATAAATGCGATTTATCAGATGACAGACAAAACAAATTATGGGTTGAACATTTCAAAAAGAAAAACATACCAACAGTATTGGTAGACTCAAACTCAGGAAGAGGGATAGACGAATGTATTAGACAAATAGAAAAAATAATGCAAATAGATTTAGATGCTCATGCAGAAAAAGGAAGAACAGGAAGAAAAATAAGAGCAATGATATTAGGAATACCAAATGTTGGTAAATCATCATTTATAAATAGAATATCAAAAAGAACAACAGCAGGAGTTGGAAACAAACCAGGAGTTACAAAACAAAAGCAATGGATTAGAATAAACGAAAAAATAGAACTACTGGATACACCAGGAGTTTTATGGCCAAAATTTGAAAGTGAAGAAGTGGCATTACACTTATGTTTTACAGGTTCAATAAAAGAAGAAATATTAGATAAGATAGAAATAGCATATCAATTAACGAAATTTTTATTAGAAAATTATAGAACAAAATTATGTGATAGATATAAAATAGACGAAAAATTTATAGAACAAACACTAGAAAAAGAACAACCTGAAAACGCTAATATTTATGAAATTATGCTAGAAATAGGCAAAAAAAGAGGATGCATGATGACAGGAGGAAAAATAGACGAAGAAAAGACATCAAGATTAATATTAGATGAGTTTAAAAACGGAAAATTAGGAAAAGTAACAATAGAAAAGGTTAATTAAGAGATTAGAGAGGAAAAATGATGAATTACGATTTAGTAAATGAAGCAAAATATAAAATATATAATTCAGAATTAATGAAATATACTACTACAGAAAGAGTGGAAAAAGCTTTTTCAAAAATTCATATATACGATTATATTACAGATTTGCTAAAAGCATATGGAAAATCAGATTATGACAATGAAAAATTAGAAGGATTTAATCGTAATGGAGAAAGCTATCTTGGCCCATATGCTACAAAACATACAGTTATTCATGAAGTTTTACATACACTATCTAGCAAATTTGACAGCAACGGACATAGAACAGTAAATGGAATTGCAGGTGATGGAAGCCTAAGATTTTCTAATGAAATAAATGAAGGAATTACAGACTATATTGCGTGCAAAATAAGTGGAGAAAAGCCAAGAAATTATAGGCAAGGAAACAGACTTTTTTCAAAATTAGAACCAATGATGATAAAATATACTAAAGATTCTAATATTCTTATGAAAATATATCTTAATAATGATGTAAAGTTTATGGAAGATTTTTTAGAAAATTTTTGTGGAAAAAAATCATTTGATGAAATATATAATAATTTTTTATTTAGAAGAGATGATGAAATTGATGCACTATTAAAACCAATTGATAAAAATTTAGATAAATATTTAAAAAAAATGGAAAGAAAAAATAAGTGGATAAATCTTATAAGTAGATTTAAAAACACGATGTTAAAAAATAAAGCAAAAGCATTGCCGGTAAGTAATTCTAAAGAAAAGCACAAGCAATTTACGGATTATTATAAGCAAGATAATTTTTCAAGCAATATAACTGAGCAAGAAACAAAAGAACATGAACAATATAATGAATTCAATAAATCAAACCAAAAAGATATTTGAAGATAGTTATAATTACTAAATTGGAATGACTTAGCAAATAATAATTTAAGAAACTGTAAATTGTAACGGTAAAAAATGAAAGGAATAAAAATATTGAACGATTATATAGAATTAAAAAAAGATGAACAAGAAGTAAATATGATGCCACCACTAACTTGGGCATATGTCGGAGACTGCGTATATGAATTATATATAAGAACAAAATTAGTAAATGAAACAAAATTAAAACCACATGCGTTACATATAGAGGCAATAAAACATGTTAAGGCTCAAGCACAAGCAAAGACATTAAAAAAGATATATGATGATTTAACAGAAAAGGAACAAGATATTGTAAGAAGAGGAAGAAATGCAGAAAATCATCATTTACCTAAAAATGCTAATGTCCAAGATTATATGTATTCAACAGCATTTGAAGCGTTGATAGGTTATTTATATTTAACAAAACAAACTGATAGATTAAAAGAAATTTTGCAAAAAACAGAACAATAACTTGTAAAAAAACCTTGTCTGGTGTAAAATATGAATAATTGCAAATAAATTAGGAGGAAAAAATAAGAATGAGATTTGTAGAAGACGAAGAATCGAAACAACAATACAAAAAATTTTTAGAAGGAAACGAAAGATGTAACTTTCAACAATCACTAGAATGGGCAGAAGTAAAGAAACCAAACTGGAAACCAGAAGTAATACTAGCAGAAGACGAAGACAAAAACATAATAGGATCACTATGTGTATGGATAAGAAAAATGCCAATATTTGGCAATATTATGTACGCATCAAGAGGTCCAGTGTGTGACATACATGACATATCAGTAATGAAACAACTAACAGACGGCGCAAAGGAATTAGCAAAAAAATATAATGCGATTGGACTTAGAATAGAACCAGATATAGAAAAAGAAGACCAAGCATTTAGAGATATAGTAACAAATTTAGGATACAAAATAAAAGATGATGCAAAAGACTTCAAAGACGAAATACAACCAAGATTTGTATTTAGACTAGACATAAAAGATAAAACAGAAGAAGAAGTAATGGCAGGATTCCACCAAAAATGGAGATATAATATCCGTTTAGCAGGAAGAAAAGGCGTAACAGTAAAAGAAGGAACAAGAGAAGATTTAAAAGACTTCCACAAAATAATGATAGAAACAGGAAACAGGGATGGATTTATAACAAGACCATTATCATATTTTGAAAAAATGTATGACAACATGGTACCAGGTGGACATATGAAATTATTAATGGCTTATTATGATGGAAAACCAATATCAGGTGTAATACCAATATTCTATGGAAACAAAACATGGTACTTATACGGAGCAAGTAGTAATCAACACAGAAATTTAATGCCAAATTATTTATTGCAATGGGAAATGATAAAAATGGCAATAGCAAGACATGATGATATATATGATTTTAGAGGTGTATCAGGAGTTGTTGATGAAAATCATCCACAATATGGATTATACAGATTTAAAAAAGGATTTGGAGCAAAATTTACAGAATTTATAGGCGAAATATACATACCATTTAAACCAGTAAAATATAGATTATACAAATTCTCAGAAAAGGCATTTAGAACATTAAGACAAATAAAAAGAAACATAAAAAAATAGACCATTAGAACCATAAGGGACGTATATTTAATGGCTGAAAATAATCAAAAATTTTTCAACCAAATGAACAACGTCCCAATTGGTTAAAAAAACGGAGGAAAATGTGAAAGCAGTAGTTATAAATAAAGAAGATTTAAGATATAACATACAAAAAATAAAAGAATATGCAGAAACAAATTTACCAGACGACAATGGAAAAAAAGTAAAAATAATAGCAGTAGTAAAAGCAAATGGATATGGCTTAGGAATTGAAGAATACTCAAAATTTTTAATAGACAATGGTATAAATTTTTTAGCAGTATCAACAATTGAAGAAGCACTAAAAATAAGACAAGCAGGAATTGAAGAAACAGACGCAAAAATATTAATGTTATCTTCAACTGCAATAAAAGAAGACATACAAACACTTGTAGAAAATAATATAATTTTAACAATAGGCTCAAAAGAAGCAGCAGAAACAGTTGAAAAAGTAGGACAAGAACTAAACAAAAAAATAAAAGTACATTTAAAAATAGATACAGGGTTTGGAAGATATGGATTTATATATAGTAATAGAGAAGAAATAATAAAAACAATAAAACCATTGCAAAATATAAAAATAGAAGGAACTTTCACACATTTTTCAAACGCATACTATGACGATAAATACACAAAAACCCAATTTAATAGATTTATAGATTGTATAGAAACATTAAAAATGAATGAAATAGAAACAGGAATATTGCATGTATGTAATACATCAGCATTTATAAAATTCCCACAAATGCATTTAAATGCAGTAAGAATAGGTTCAGCATTTACAGGAAGAATATCATTTAAAAACACAATGGGACTAAAAAAAATAGGATATTTAAAATCAAATGTAGCAGAAATAAAAGAATTACCAAAAGGATTTAATGTAGGTTATTCAAATGCATACACAACCAAAAGAACCACAACAGTTGCAATAATCCCAACAGGATATATGGACGGAATAAATATACAAACTGGAAGAGATATGTTTAGAACTGTTGACAAAATAAGATATATTGTAAGAGATATAAAAGATGCATTAAAAAAGCAACAAATGTATGTAAACATAAACAATCAAAATTGTCCTATATTGGGAAGAGTTGGAACATATCATGTTACAGTTGATATAACTGGAAAAGATATAAAAATAGGAGATGAAGTGATTTTTAATGCAAACATAAAACACGTTGATAGTAGCGTTAAAAGGGAATGGAATTGAAATAACCACAATTCAAATAGAACCTAAGAAAGGAATGTGAAAAAATGAAAAAAGAGCCTCAAGAAAAAATAAATAAAGGATTTTTTAAAAAGATTTGGTATTCAATAAACAAAATAGAAAAATATCCAGAATTATCAGCAGAAGGATTAGGAAGAGCGATAATATATTTAATGACATTAGTATTAATTATAGGAGTAATATCATCATTTGCAACTGTATATAGAACAAGTCTAAAAGTAAAAGAAGTAGCAAAATATATAGACAAAAAAATACCAGAATTAACATATAAAGAAGATACATTACAAGTTGGAGCAGAAGAAGCAATAATAGATGAAAATGAAAACTTTGGAAAAATTATAGTAGATACAAAAACAGACGATGAACAACAAATTAATCAATATATAGAAGAAACAAGTGATGAAGAAAATGCAGTAATAATTTTAAAAAACAAATTAATGTTAAAACAATCTGGTACAAACGGAACAACAGATTATAGTTACAAAGACTTGTTTGGACAAATGGGAATAACAGAATTCAATAAACAATCACTATTAGATTATTTAAATGGAAATGGAATAATGAATTTATATTTTAGTTTATTTGCATCACTATTAATATACTCATTTGTGATTTATTTAATAAACCTACTATTCTACATCATAATTATAAGTATTTTTGGATATTTAGCAACAATGATATTAAAACTAAAAATAAGATATGTAGCAATATTTAATATGGCAATATATGCAATAACATTACCTGCATTATTAAATATTATATATATAGCAATAAATGCATTTTACCCATATCAAATATCATATTTTGAGGTATTATATGCATTAATAGCTTCAATATATATAATGGCTGCAATATTTATTTTAAAAACAGAATTTAACAAGAAACAAGGTGAAGTTCAAAAAATAGTTGAAGTAGAAAAACAAATTAAAGAAGAAAATAAAGAAGAAAATAAAGAAGAAAAGAGAGAAAAACCAGAAAGCAAAAAAGACAAAAAGAAAAAAGAAGAACAGAATAAAGAACAAGAAGAAAAAGATAATGACGGAGAAGAACCAGAAGGCTCAAATGCGTAAAAAACAAGAAAGAAAGGAATAAAAAAATAAATGGATAAAAACCAAAACAAAAAAAATGACAAGAAAATACTAATATCATCAATAATATTAGGGGTTATTCTAGTAATAATGGTAGGTATATCAATGTATTTTGTTAGCAAAAATCAAAATCAAGATGATAAAACATTAGCATATACAGACCTAATAAAAGAGATATCATATGGAAATGTAGAAAAAATAGAAATGTCAGTTGGAAGTACATCAGTAAAAGTAAAAATGAAAAATGTAGATGAAGAAAAGAAATCTATAGTTCCAAACACAGAAGCATTTATCGAATTAGTACAACAAAAAGTAGCAGAAGGAAATGAAATAGAGTTAATACAAAAACCAAAAAGTACATTAGTAGTTTTATCAACAGCATTATTAAGTTTACTTCCAACAATTGTAATGGTAGCATTATTTGTAATGATATTCAAAATGCAAGGTTTGGGAGAAAAAGGACAAGTATATGATGATACAGAAAGAAAAACAAAAATAAAATTTAAAGATGTTGCAGGACTTGACGAAGAAAAAGAAGAATTAATTGAAATAGTAGACTTTTTGAAAAAACCAGAAAAATTCAGTAAAATGGGTGCAAAAATTCCAAAAGGAGTTTTATTATATGGAAAACCAGGAACAGGTAAAACATTGATAGCAAAAGCAATTGCAGGAGAAGCAGATGTACCATTTATTTCAATGAGTGGTTCAGAATTTATAGAAATGTTTGCAGGACTTGGTGCATCAAGAGTTAGAAAATTGTTTGAAAGAGCAAGAAAATTATCTCCATGTATAGTGTTTATAGATGAGATTGATGCAATAGGAGCAAGAAGAACATCAAACAGTGGAGCAGAAACAGAAAACAATCAAACACTAAATCAATTATTAGTTGAAATGGATGGATTCAGTTCAGAAGAAACTATAATAGTATTAGCAGCAACAAATAGACCTGAAATGCTAGATAAAGCATTATTAAGACCAGGAAGATTTGATAGACAAATAACAATTCCAGTACCTGATTTAAAAGGAAGATTAGAAATTTTAAAAATTCATGCGGAAGATAAAAAACTTTCTGATGATGTAAACTTAGAAAGTATAGCAGAAGACACTGCAGGATTTACAGGTGCAGAACTTGCTAATATTTTAAATGAAGCAGCAATTATAGCAACAATAAACAAACATGATGAAATAGAAAACTCTGATATAGAAGAAGCAGTAAAAAAGGTAACAGTAGGACTAGAAAAGAAAACAAGAGTATATTCAGAAAAAGACAAAAAATTAACTGCATACCACGAAGCAGGACATGCGGTTGTAAGTAGATATTTACCAACACAAACAGATGTAAAAGAAGTATCAATTATACCAAGAGGTGTTGCAGGTGGATATACAATGTACAAATCTGATGAAGATAAATATTATATTTCTAAAACAGAAATGAAAGAAAAACTTATAGCATTACTTGGTGGTAGAGCGGCAGAAAAATTAGTTTTAGATGATATTTCAACAGGTGCAAGTAACGATATAGAAGTTGCAACAAGAATAGCAAGAGAAATGGTTACAAAATACGGTATGAGTGACAATTTAGGACCAATTGACTTCCAAGGAAAAGAGCAAAATGATATGTTTGTATTTGGAGAAAATATTGGTGATAAAATTGGAGCAGAGGTTAAATCATTAATTGATGAGGCATATAATAATGCACAAAAGTTATTGATTGAACATAGAGATAAATTAGATGCTATTGCTCAGACATTGCTTGCTCAAGAGAAAATAAATGAACAAGAATTTAAAGAAATTTTTGGAGAATAAAAGGGATTATGGGTCTACGAACCCAAACCCCTCTTTTTTTATATTCTAGGAAAGTTATAAACTTTCTTAATGTAAAAGTTCATAAATAGCCCTACAATAAATCTCATATGCCAAAAGTAAATTATCAATAGAAACAAACTCATCAGTTTGATGGCACATATCTTTTTGACCAGGTAAATTGGCACCAAAAGAAACAAAATTATCAAAAGCACGAGCATAGGTAGCACCACCAATAGCAATAGGTTCTGCATTAGAATTAGTAACATCATTATAAATTTTGCAAAGAGTTTTAACTAAATATGAATCTTTTGGAACATATAAAGGATTCATTTTACCACCAAGTTCACAATGAACATCACTATAATTTTCACTAACTTCTGTAAATTTATTTGCTATAAATTCAAAGGGAGTATTAATAGGAACTCTTAAATTAAATCCAATTTTTAATTCATCACCTTTAAAATAAAATTTACCAACATTTAAAGTAAGTTCTCCAGACTCATCAGGAACATTAATTCCTAATTTATTTCCATTATAATCAAGACCAATATATTGAGTAAATAAATCAAATAAAGGTATAACAATATCATAATTCTTAAATAATTTATCCAAAATAATAATCAAATTAGTTATAGCATTTATACCTAAATCAGGATGTGCGGCATGTGCTTGAACGCCACGAGATATAAGTTTTATTTGATTATTATTTAAAATTTCAATATCAATTTTAAAAGATGGTTCATTAATAACACTTCGTACAAAAGAAATAACATCATCAATGTCAATATTATTTTTAACAGAAATTGTACAACTACAATATTTAGGTACAACATTTAAAGGATTATTATTACAGTTTATATCACTTAAAATGATATCTTTATCTTTAAAATTAGAATAGTCCATAATTAAAAATGGAGACAATAAACCTTTTTCTGCATATATACAAGGAAAGTCTGCATCAGGACTAAATCCTATAGAAGGAATTTCCTCATGTTCTTTATAATAATTAATGCATTTCCAGTCTCTTTCTTCATTTAGACCTAAAATTAATCGTACCCTTTTATTTATAGAAATATTATTTTCAGAACAATAGTCCATAACTGCCTTCATAGCATACAAACTTGCCATAACTGGACCTTTGTCATCAATAGCACCTCTACCATAAATTTTATTATCTTCGATGCGTGCATCAAATGGAGGATAGGTCCAATTTTCTCCTTCTGGCACAACATCTAAATGTCCAACAATTCCAATTAATTCAGAGCCTTCCCCGAATTCAATATAACCACAGTATCCATCAATATTTTTAGCTTTGAATCCTAATTTTTTGCCTAAATCTAAAACATATTCAAGAGCCTTAACAGTATTTAGCCCAAAGGGTTCATTAGGAACAGAAGATTCTGCATGAACACTTGGGATTTTTATAAGCACTTGTAAATTTTCAATAAGTTCAGTTTTATTAAGATATTTTTCAAACATATAATCACACCTTTCACAATTACAATTTGTAGTTATTATACCATAAATTATATTAAAAAGGTTGAATAAAATGAATAAAAATTATATAATATAAAAGCAATCAACATAATTGCAGAACATAGGAGGAAGAATTATGGAAAAGATAAATGATATAGAAAAATTAAGCAAAATTTCAAAAAATATTAGAAGAGGAATTATAGAAGCAGTATTTGGTGGTAACTCTGGTCACCCAGGAGGTTCACTATCAATTGCAGATATAATGACAGTCTTATATTTTTATGAAATGAATATAAATCCAGAAAATCCAAAAGATGAAAACAGAGATAGACTTGTTTTATCAAAAGGACATTGCGCACCAGCATTATATTCAACATTAGCAAACAGAGGATATTTTAATATAGAAGAATTAAAAACACTAAGACACATTGATAGCAGATTACAAGGACATCCAGATATGAAAAAAATACCAGGCGTTGACATGACAACAGGTTCTCTAGGACAAGGATTATCTGCTGCAAATGGAATGGCAATTGCCGGAAAATTAGATAAAAAAAACTATAGAGTGTATTGCATAATGGGAGATGGAGAAATAGAAGAAGGACAAGTTTGGGAAGCAGCAATGGCATTGAATAAATATAAATTAGATAATCTATGTGTGATAGTAGATAATAATAATTTACAAATAGATGGGACAATTGAAGAAGTAATGAGTTCATATCCAATTGATGAAAAATTCAAAAGTTTTGGATTTCAAGTAATAAATATAGATGGACATAATTATCAAGAAATTATAGATGCATTTGATGTTGCCAGAAATGTTAAAGGAAAACCAGTGTGTATTATTGCAAAAACTATAAAAGGAAAAGGCGTATCTTTTATGGAAAATAAAGCAGAATGGCACGGAAAAGCACCAAATAAAGAACAATACGAACAAGCAATGAAAGAATTAGAATAGAAAATGAAGGGTAGGAATAAAAATTGAACACAGAAAACGAAATAAATATACAAAAAGAATACATAGAAAAAGTAAAAAAAATAAATGAAAATAAAAACCTAAAATATAGTATACTAACAATGGGATGCCAATTAAACGAAAACGACTCAGAAAAACTATGCGGAATGTTAGAAAAAATGGGATATACTAGAACAGAAAATCAAAAAGAAGCAGACCTAGCATTGTTTAACACATGTTGTGTAAGAGAAAATGCAGAAGATAAATTATTTGGAAAATTAGGAGAACTTAAAAAAATAAAAGAAGAACGTGGAACAATTATAGCAATTGGTGGATGCATGATGCAAGAAAAACACATCACAGACAAAATAAAAGAAAGTTATCCATATACAGACATAATATTTGGAACACACACATTACACAAATTTCCACAAGATTTATATGAAGTTATAGAAAATAAAACAAAATTAGAAGATATACTAGACATAGATGGAAAAGTATATGAAGGACTACCAATAAAAAGAGATAGTAGCATAAAAGCATCTGTAACAATAATGAATGGATGTAACAACTTCTGTAGTTATTGTATAGTTCCATATGTACGTGGAAGAGAAAGAAGCAGAGAACCTAGAGCAATAATTGAAGAAGTAAGGGAACTTGCAAAACAAGGATATAAAGAAATTACACTTTTAGGCCAAAATGTTAATTCATATTTAAGAGTAGAAAGAGAAAAAGGCATAGAATTTGAAGAATATGAAGGAGTAAATTCATTTGCAACATTACTAAGAGCAGTAAACAAAATAGAAGGAATAGAAAGAATCAGATTTGTATCACCACATCCAAAGGATTTTACAGATGATGTTATAAAAGCAATTGCAGAATGTGATAAAGTATGCAAATTAGTACATTTGCCACTACAATCTGGAAACACAAAAGTATTAAAAGAAATGAACAGAAAATACACTAAGGAACAATATTTAAACTTGGTAGAAAAAATGAAAGCAGGAATTCCAAACTTAACATTATCAACAGATATAATTGTAGGTTTTCCAGGTGAAACAGATGAAGAGTTTGAAGACACACTAGATGTGGTAGAAAAAGTAAAATTCGAGCAAGTGTATATGTTTATTTATTCAAGAAGAGTTGGAACACCTGGTAATAGAATGGAAAATCAAGTTCCAGAAGAACAAAAACATATTAGATTTAATAAATTAAAAGCCTTAGTTGAAAGTCAAATTGCAGAAAATAATCAAAAATATATTGGAACTACACAAAAAGTTTTAGTTGAAGGTACTAGCAAAAATAATGATGATATGCTTACTGGTAGAACAGATAGTAATAAAGTTGTTATTTTTGAGGGTGACAAGTGTTTAATAGGAAGTATGATAGAACTTAAAATTGTTTCTGAACATATGTGGTATTTGAAAGGTGAATTGAAATAATAAAAAAATAAAGAGAAGATTTGTCAAAAATGGATGATTTTTTTGACAGAAAAGATAAGAAAGGAAGTAATAAATATGGCAGAATTTTCACCAATGATGCAAAGATATCTTGAAACAAAAGAACAATACAAAGACTGCATCCTATTTTACAGACTAGGAGACTTTTATGAAATGTTCTTTGACGATGCAGTAACAGCTTCAAGAGAACTAGAATTAACGTTAACAGGAAAAGATTGTGGACAAGAGGAAAGAGCACCAATGTGCGGAATACCACATCATGCAGCAGAAATATATATATCAAGATTGATTGCAAAAGGCTATAAAGTTGCAATATGCGAACAATTAGAAGACCCAAAAACTGCAAAAGGAATAGTAAAAAGAGGTGTTATAAGAGTAGTAACACCAGGTACTGTAGTTGATAGTAATATGCTAGAAGAAAGAAAAAATAACTTCATAATGTCAATTTTTAAATCTGGAATTTATTTTGGAATTAGTGTATGTGATATTTCAACAGGTGAATTTTATTCTGCAGAAATAAAGGACAACCAAAACTTCCCATTAGTTCTAGACGAAATTGCAAGATATATGCCATCAGAACTTGTTATAAACAGTATGATGTCAGACTGTCAAGAAGAAATGGACAAAATAAAAGAAAGATTTGACTCATACATTACAAGATTTAATGATAAATTCTTTACAGATGATGCGGAAAAAATAAAATATAGATTTAATTTTGTTGATAGTAATCAAAAAGAGATAGAAAACATTGCTGACAAAACATTAGCTGTTTGTTCAATAAATGCATTAATTGAATATATTGAACAAACTCAAATGACAACACTTGACCACATCAACAAGATAACAGTTTATAATATTTCAAAATATATGTCACTTGATATCAATGCAAGAAGAAACCTTGAAATAACTGAAAAAATGAGAGATAAATCCAAAAAAGGGACACTTTTATGGGTACTAGATAAAACATCAACTTCAATGGGAGGAAGAGCCTTAAGAAGATGGCTAAATGATCCACTTATAGACACAACAGAAATTAATAGAAGACTAGAGTCTGTAAAAGAATTAAAAGATGATGTTATTTTAAGAGGAGATGTTATAGAAAATCTTAAAAAAGTATATGACATTGAACGTCTTGCAGGTAAAATGGCTTATGGAAATGCAAATGCAAGAGATATGATAACATTGAAAAATTCATTATCAAAATTACCAGATTTGAAAAAGGTATTAGCAAATGTAAATTCTCCTATGCTTAAAGATTTATATGAAAACTTAGATGAGTTACAAGATATTTATGAACTTATTGATAAATCAATAGTAGAAGATCCACCAATGACAGTAAAAGACGGTGGAATTATCAAACTTGGATATAACGAAGAAATTGATAAGTTGAAGACTGCTACAACAGAGGGCAAAAATTGGATAATTCAATTAGAAGCAGAAGAAAGAGAAAAAACAGGAATTAAAAATTTAAAAGTTGGATTTAACAAAGTATTTGGATATTTCATAGAAGTTACAAAATCATATTTAGACCAAGTGCCAGAAAGATTTGTTAGAAAACAAACATTAACAAATGCAGAAAGATTTATAACAGAAGACTTGAAAAACCTAGAAAATCAAATACTTGGAGCAGAAGAAAAAGTTGTAAACTTAGAATATAACGCTTTTGTACAAATAAGAGACAAAATTGCTAAAAATGTAAAAAGACTACAAAAATCAGCAAACATTGTATCAACATTAGATGTACTTACATCATTTGCAACAGTTGCAGAAGATTTGAATTATTGTATGCCAGAAGTAGATGATTCAGGAATTTTAGACATTAAAGGTGGAAGACATCCTGTAATAGACAAAATGCTTGGAACAGGTGTATTTGTTGAAAATGATACATATCTTGATAAAGAAGAAAATAGATTATCAATTATAACAGGACCTAACATGGCTGGTAAATCAACATATATGAGACAAGTTGCATTAATTACATTAATGGCACAAGTAGGCTCATTTGTACCAGCATCAGAAGCACACATAGGTGTTGTAGATAAAATATTTACAAGGGTTGGAGCATCAGACGACTTAAGTATGGGACAAAGTACATTTATGGTAGAAATGATGGAAGTTGCAACAATTCTTAAAGAAGCAACATCAAACAGTTTAGTAATATTAGATGAAATAGGAAGAGGAACATCAACATATGACGGTTTATCAATTGCTTGGGCAGTTGCAGAATACATTGCAGATAAAGAAAAATGCGGAGCAAAAACATTATTTGCGACACATTACCACGAATTAACAGAACTAGAAGAAAAACTAGAAGGTGTAAAAAATTACAACATTGCAGTTAAAGAAAAAGGAGAAGATATTATCTTTTTAAGAAAAATTATACCAGGTGGAACAGACGAAAGTTATGGAATCCATGTTGCGCGTTTAGCAGGTGTACCAAAGGCTGTAACACAAAAAGCAGACGAAATTTTAAGAGGTTTAGAAAGAAAGAATATCTTAACTGGTAAAAAACAGGAAAGTAAGAAGGCTGTCGAGGGACAATTTGATATGTTTAATTATAAATTGGCAGAAATTGCTCACGAGATAGATAAGGTTAATTTAAATGAGTTGACTCCAATTGATGCTTTAAATACATTGGTTAAAATAAAAGAAAAAATGAAGTAAAGGACTGGAATACCAGCCCTTTATTTGTTTAAAAATGTTTAACTTTTGATTGGCTTAAGATGTGATACTATATTGCAAACAGCATCAATTTGAAAACACATCAACTTAATTGAGTTGGAATATGCTGGATAATGTTTAGCACCGTAAGTACCTAATTCCACAATATATTCCTTCCATTCATTTAGATAATTGAGTGTGTTAATATCTGAAGCCTTAACCAATGAAGTACACGTATGCGCTCTGTTTGAAAGCTTAAGCAACAATACTTCTGGATATTCCTGCATGGCAGAATAATAAATATCAAGCGGATATTGTTCACTGTTGGCAAGTAGCCTAACATAATCTAAAACCTTTGGACTTAAACGATATTGTGTTAAAATTTCAATACCATTATATGCTAAGTGGCATTTTTTGATTATTTCATGTAGAAGTGCAGCTGCAATGATTTCATCATCATCAATTTTGAGAGCTATCAAATAAGATGCAACTCTTAAAGGGTGAATAATAAATGGATCACCGCTTTTACGTGTATATCCTTCATAATACATACGCGCAAGCGACAACGCCTTCAATGTGTTTTGCTTATCTTTTGCAACTGCAAAGCCTTTTATAAAATAATAGGTCTTTTCGTATAAATCTGGTGTTAAGACATCATCCAAATTTAATACAGCAGCAACAGTTTCAGTGATTGATACTATAAGATATTTCATTATAGTAAGAACTCGTGAAAAGCTTGGAAAATTATCTTTTGTACGGGAAATCATAGGATAAAAATACCTAACAATTTCTCTAACATATTTTTCCATTCGCTTTGTATTGAACGAGTCAATTGTTGAACAATTGCTGAGTCTATCAGCAATTTTCATGATGCTTGTTTGCCATCTTGTGCCGATATACTCATAATAACCGGAATTTGAAAAATTAGGATTATCCTTGTTCTTGGTTAAAGCCTGAACAAAAAGCAAAACATCTGGATGTAAACCAAAGCAATCAACAAATTCATTTCCTCCACTTGACAGCTTATCTTTGCAGTCTTCTAATGTATCATGTAATAACATTGCTGCTAAAAGAATATCCAAATCTTGATGTGCAAGCTCTTCTGCAAGTGACTCATCATGAGAAGAATCCAATTCCATTTTGAAAATAGGACTCCATATACCTAATAAAATTAGGTAATTTGTTGCTTCTAATGGGTGGATAATGTATGGAGCACCACCATCTCTAAATTGATCCTGATGTAACATAATTGCCAAATCGAGTGCAATCTTTGTGTTTTTTAATTTGTACCGTTTAGCATATTTTTTTATGATATTATAGTATTTTTCTGTTTTGGAACAAATTGTTCCATTTTCATTTTTAAACTCGACCATAAAAGCCTCCTTTTGTGCTTAACATTTTTGTTATGCCAACATTATATAATAAAAAGGACTTATGTCAACAAAGGAAGTCTCGTTTTCCCGAATTTAAAGCCTATTTTATTTAAAGATCTCTTAACAGGAATAGGATTAACTTCTATAAATAAATCTTGTATCAATGGAATAGCATCTAATTGCATAGTTTTTGCCTTTTGAACATTTCCATTCAAAAAGTTCCAAATCATATCATGCGTAAATTTTGGTTTTATATTTGATAAAACAGAAATAACACCCAATCCACCTAAAGAGCAAATAGGAATTGCTTGATCATCATTACCAGAGTAAATATGCAGATTATCACCACACAAAAAAGCAATTTCTGCAACTTGAGAGATATTACCGGCTGGCCTCTTTTATAGCAACAATATTATCAATTTTTGATAATTCTAAACATGTTTCTGGCTCAATATTCAATCCTGTTCTGCTAGGTACATTATATAAAATAATTGGAATATTAATATTTTCTGCAATTGCCTTATAATGTGCAATTAAACCTTTTTGGGTTGTTTTGTTATAATATGGTGTAACAACTAAAAGTCCATCAACACCTAATGACTCAGCAATTTTAGACATTTCAATTGCTTCTTTGGTATTATTTGAGCCAGTTCCTGCAATAACAGGAATTTTTCGTGTTGAAGTTTTATTTTTATTTGCAATTTGGACAGCACATTTAATAACAGCAATTTTTTCATCTTTAGTCATTGTTGAACTTTCTCCAGTTGTACCACAAACAATTAAAGCATCAATATCATTATCAATTTGAAATTGCAAAAATCGTTTAAACTCTTCTAAATTTACACCATTTTCATTAAATGGAGTTGGTACTGCAGAACCAGCACCTTTAAATAATATTTTTTTCATAAAATTAGTTTCCTTTCCATTTTTATATGATATAATATCAAATATATTTGGAAAAAATAAAAAAATACATAAAAATTTACAGAAACACCGTATTTTATTTGAAATTTTAACTAAAATATGGTATACTTTTAACATCAATGTCCAATAATGGGCGAACTAACGGAGGAAATATAAAAATGAATAAAAAGAGAGTATTAACAGGAGATAGACCAACAGGAAAATTACACATAGGTCACTATTTTGGATCCCTAAAAACTAGAGTAGAAATGCAAGACAATCCAGAATATGACCCATATATATTAATAGCAGATGTACAAGCACTAACAGACAACTTTAACAACCCAGAAAAAGTAAGAAAAAATGTAAGAGAAGTTGCAATGGATTACTTATCAGTGGGAATAGATCCTAAAAAAACAACAATATATATACAATCAATGATACCAGAGACAGCGGAACTAACTGTATTCTATTCAAATTTGGTAACAATAGCTAGACTAGAAAGAAATCCAACAGTAAAAACAGAAATTGCACAAAAAAGAGACATCTTTGGAGAAAGTGTAACATATGGATTTTTAGGATATCCAGTAAGTCAGGCTGCAGATATAACAACATTTGAAGGTGAGCTAGTACCGGTTGGAGAAGACCAATTACCACTAATAGAACAATGTAGAGAAATAGTCAGAAAGTTCAACAGTATATATGGTGAAGGAGTGCTAAAAGAACCAAAAGCAGTACTATCAAACTCAAAAAGAATAAAAGGACTAGACGGAAACGAAAAAATGGGTAAATCATTAGGAAATGCAATTTATTTATCAGATGGTGAAGAAGAAATAACAAAAAAAGTCATGAGTGCGGTAACAGACCCAGCAAGAATAAAAAAAGATGATCCAGGAAATCCTGATATATGTATGGTTGCATATTATCACAATTTATTTACACCAAAAGAAGATGTAAAAACAGTATGTGAAGAATGTAAAGCAGGAAAACGTGGTTGTGTAGCATGCAAAAAACAACTTGCTAAAAATATAATTGAAGAATTGAGACCAATAAGAGAAAAAAGAGCATATTACGAAGCACATCCAGAAGAAGTTGATAAAATTTTAATGGAAGGCACAGAAAAAGCAAGAGCGGTAGCAAAAGAAACAATGAAAAAAGTAAAAAAAGCAATGATGCTTGATTACTAAATGGAGGAAAAATGGGATTATTTAGTAAAATTAGAGATTTATTTAAAAAAGAAAAAACGCCGTTATTAGATGCAGGAAAAGAATATCAACAAAACAATAATAATGGAAATTATTTAAAGAATCCAATCTATTTAAAAGACGCAAATGGAAATAATACTATAATTTTAAATTCAATAAAATATGATAATCAATTTGTATATCAAGATGGTACAAAAACGAATATTATGGTTGCACAGATTCTAAAACAGACAAATATTGGAGAAGAAAGTCATGGATTATTTAGGGGTGATAGAGAATATATTGCGTTTGAAATGTCAGATGGAATGGCAGTAAATAATGAAATATTAATGCAAAAAATAGCAACATATTATTCATATGAACAACAGCATAATATGTTCCAAAATGAAGAATGTAAATTTATAGGTTATATAGACTCAAATCCTGGAAATTATCAAATTAATATAAATCCAAATATAGAAAAATATGTAAAAGAAAACTTAAGTGAAAAAATAAAAAATGAGGCTAACATAGAAAATGCAATAAGACAAGAAGAAATTATAAAAAATCATAAAGAAGATATATCAGCAAGCAAAAAGTATAGAAATAACTTGTACCAAGAAACAAGACGATATATGGAAGAAAATAAAAAACAAAAAAATGATAGAATTCAAAACTTTTATTTAAATCAAAAATTTGTACAAAAATCACAGAATGGAAAAACATATGCTACTTTAGAAGGTATAGATGTAATAAATGGTGATTATCTACATGTAAGCGAACTTAACAAAGTTGGTAAAGATGAAACGGGGACATATGTATACACGGCATATTTAGAAGATAGCGCAGAAAAAAATTATGTGCAAAATTTAGGAAATGGAATGGTAAGACATTCTAATAAAGCAGTACCAGTATGTTTTACAACTCAAAAGAGAATTGAAGACATACTAGCAGGACAGAATAGACAAGAAATATATAATGTTTTAAGTCTATTTTCAAATAAAGAAGTTGCAAAAAACAATAATGGATATTTAAATTTTATAGGCTCTTTAGATGAAAACGCAAATATAAAACAAAATAACCAGAATGAATTAACTTCAACAATAAAACAAACAATTTCAAAATTACAAGAACAATTTTATCAAAAGACAATGCAAGAACGCAATGGACAAGGACATAATAATGTGAAATAATATTTTGAAAGAAAAGTGGATTGGAGGAAAAATGTTTACAGATTATACAAAAATAATGATTAAATCAGGTAACGGCGGAAACGGTGCTGCAACGTTTAGAAGAGAAAAATATGTAGCAGCAGGTGGACCTGATGGTGGAGACGGAGGAAATGGTGGAAACATCTATTTTCAAGTTGACAAAGATAAAAATACACTAATCGATTTTAGATATAACAGAAAATTCAAAGCAAAAGACGGAGAAAATGGAAGCGGAAACCGTTGTAATGGTAAATATGGAGAAGACTTATACATTAAAGTCCCAATAGGAACTGTTGTAAAAGATGCAGAAACAGGAAAAGTTGTTGCAGACTTATCTAAGCCAAACCAAAAGGAATTAATATTAAAAGGTGGAAGAGGTGGAAGAGGAAACTCACACTTTGCAACACCTACAAGACAAGCACCTAGATTCTCAGAAGACGGAGAAAAAGGAGAAGAAAAAGAATTAATATTAGAATTAAAATTATTAGCAGACGTAGGTTTGTTAGGATTTCCAAATGTAGGAAAATCAACATTTTTATCAACAGTAACAGATGCAAGGCCTAAAATTGCAAATTATCACTTTACAACAATAAATCCAAATTTAGGAGTTGTAAAAACAAAAAATGGTGATGGATTTGTAATAGCAGATATACCAGGAATTATAGAAGGAGCAAGTGAAGGAGTAGGACTTGGAATTCAATTCTTAAGACATGTTGAAAGAACAAGATTACTATTACATTTTATTGATGTTTCTGGACAAGAAGGCAGAGACCCAATTGAAGATTACAAAACAATAAATGAAGAACTTGCAAAATATAGTGAAAAGTTGGTAAAACGAAAACAGATATTAGTTGCAACTAAAATAGACAGTATGCAAGACGACTCAAATTTGAAAAAATTAGAAGAATTAGCGAAAAAAGAAAAATTAGAATTATTCAAAATTTCATCAGTTACAGGTGAAGGAGTTGAACAACTAATAGACCACGTTACAGAGGTTCTAAAAACTTTACCAAAAGAAGAATTGGTTGAAATCGAAGATAGAGTTGTATATACTTTGCAAGACAAAGACCAAGAATGGGAAGCATACGAAGAAGATGGTGTTTTCTATGTTAAAGGTAGAGCTGTTGATAGACTTATGGGTAGAATTAATATTGAAGATAATGAGTCTATGTATTATTTCCAAAAATGTTTAAAAAATATGGGAATTGAAGATAAGCTTAAAGAACTTGGTGTGTGCGAAGGTGATACTGTTAAGATTAGTGACTGGGAACTTGAGTGGTACGAGTAAATTTTAAAATTAAAATATAAAAGGAGAAAGTAAAATGAGCGAAAATAAGAATAACAATAATAACGAAGTAGAAGAATTAGATATAAACCATCTAATGCAAATAAGAAGAGACAAATTAAAGGAATTACAAGAAGAAGGAAAAGACCCATTTGAAATAACAAAATTTAATAGAACAAATTCTGCAGGAGAAATAAAAGCAAATTACGAACAATTTGAACAAAAAGATGTAACAGTTGCTGGTAGAATAATTGCAAAAAGAATAATGGGAAAAGCATCATTCTGTACAATACAAGACAGTGATGAAAAAATCCAAAGTTATGTAAGTATAAATGATTTAGGAGAAGAAAGCTATAAAGCATTTAAAACATATGATATTGGTGATATCATTGGAATAACAGGTTTTGTATTTAAAACAAGAACTGAAGAAATTTCTGTACATGCAAAAGAAGTAACATTACTTTCAAAATCATTAAGACCATTACCAGAAAAATTCCATGGATTAAAAGATCCAGATTTGAGATATAGACAAAGATATGTTGATTTAATAATGAATCCAGAAGTAAAGAAAACATTTGAAACAAGAAGCAAAATAATAACAGAAATAAGAAGAATATTAGACGAAAAAGGTTACCTAGAAGTTGAAACACCAATATTAAACACAATATCAGGTGGAGCAACAGCAAAACCATTTATAACACATCACAATGCATTAGATTTACCAATGTATTTAAGAATTGCAACAGAATTAAACTTAAAAAGATTAATAGTTGGTGGATATGATAAAGTATATGAAATGGGAAGAATATTCAGAAATGAAGGTATGGATATTAGACATAACCCAGAATTTACATCAATAGAATTATATGCTGCATATCAAGATTACAATGATATGATGGATATAACAGAAGAAATATTCACAAAATGTGCTATGAAAGTTTTGGGAACAACAAAAATAACATATCAAGGACAAGATATTGACTTAACACCAGGATGGAAAAGAATTACTATGATAGATAGCATAAAAGAAGCTTGCGGAGTTGACTTCAACGAAATCAATTCAGACGAAGAAGCAGTTGCATTAGCAAAAGAAAGAGGATTAGAAATTCCGGACTCAACAAAAGAAACAAGAGGAGATGTAATCAGCTTATTCTTTGACGAGTATGTAGAAAAAACATTAATACAACCAACATTTATATATGATTATCCAGTAGAAATTTCACCACTTGCAAAAAGAAGTCCAAAAGACCCAAGATTAACAGAAAGATTTGAAATATTTATTGGTGGTAGAGAATATGGAAATGCATTTTCAGAATTAAATGACCCAATTGACCAATATGAAAGATTTAAAAAACAAGTTGAAGCTAGAAATGCCGGAGACGAAGAAGCAGGTATGATGGATGAAGACTTTATTCAAGCTCTTGAATATGGTATGCCTCCAACAGGTGGTTTAGGAATTGGTGTTGATAGATTAGTAATGTTATTAACAGATGCTGCATCAATTAGAGATGTATTACTATTCCCAACAATGAAACCTTTAAACTAAAAGTTGGTATGTAAAAAATGCCTGAGGAGGTAAAAAATGATTTTAGAGAATAAATTAAATATTACTGACCAAGCAGAACTTGCAAGAGAAGAAGAAAAAATTAGCAAAATACGAGCAAAAGAAATGTTTGAAACAGGTTATTTAAATAAATTAGAGCCAGGAACATTTGAAACTTTAAAGAAAATTCATAAATATTTATTTGATGAAATATATGAATTTGCAGGAAATATAAGGAAAGTAAATATAGCAAAAGGAAATTTCAGATTTACACCTCTTACTTATCTTGAAGAAGCAATTAAAAATATCGAAAAAATGCCACAATCAACATATGAAGAAATAATAGAAAAATATGTAGAAATGAATATAGCACATCCTTTTAGAGAAGGAAATGGCAGAAGTACAAGAATATGGCTAGATTTAATTTTAAAGAAAGAGCTAAATTTAGTAGTTGACTGGAGCAAAGTAGATAAAACAGATTATTTGCTTGCAATGGAACGCAGTCCAATAAAAGATATAGAAATTAAAGAATTGCTAAAACATAGTTTAACTGATAAGATAAATGATAGAGAAGTATATATGAAAGGTATAGATAATAGTTATCTATATGAAGGCTATTTCACATTTAAAACCGAAGAATTATAAATTAAAACGGTATAAAGAAAAATCTAAAAGGCTGAAAGTCAATAGTTGGGGTGGAAAACTTTGAAAGTTTTCTGCTCCAATATTTTTATGCATTTTTAAAATTACTAGATATTGTTTATTTTTCTTATAAATTAGAACAAAACTGAAAATTTTCAACTTTCAGTTTTAATTATACTTTTTAGCATACTCAATATATAAAAAAGTGTAACCTTTCACTAATTAAACTACACTATATAAGTGTAAGATATCTTATAAAGGAGTTTTTTAAAATTGAAACAAGTAATACAAATAGAAAAATATTATAAAAATAATGAAATTGATATGGACCAAATAATAGAAGATTTTACACCATATATTACCACAATAATAAACAAAGGAACAAATAATAAACTATCATTTGAAGACAAAGAAGAAATCTATTCTGACACATTCTTTATATTATGGAAAAATAGAAATAGATTAAATATAAATGTATCATTAAATTCATATTTAGCAGGAATAACCAAAAATTTGATAAAAGAAAAATATAGAAAATTGAAAATAGTCTATGATATTAGTGATTTTGAAAATGATGCATTAAATAGTGTAAATATGTATGAAAATGATAGAGAATTAATATGGGATATAGAACAAAAAATAAAAGAACTAAAAGATATTGATATAAAAATTGTAAATTTATTTTATTATTCATCTGTGTCAATTAAAGATATAGCAAAAAAATTAAATATTTCTGAATTAAATGTAAAGACAAGACTGCATAGAATACGAAAGAAAATAAAGAAGGAATTGAATAACGGAGGAATTTAGAGATGGAATTTAACAAAAATAAAATAAAAACCAAAATTGCTATATCGAGAATAAAAGAGGAGAATGATATAGTTATGGAAAAGAAAAAAACAAGAAATATATTAAAAACAGTTGTGACAGCAATAGCAGGAATAATTTTAAGTGCAGGATTTGTATTTGCAGGGACAGCAGTATATGAAAGAGTATGGAAAACACCAGAAAAAATCCAATTATCTTCTGGAGATTATGAAGAAATAACAAAGGTAACTGAAGAAAGTAAAAAAGAAAATATATCAGAAGAAGATGCGAAAAAAGTTGCAATAGAAAAATTAAATCAAATTGGATTTAATTCTAATATAGTAAGTACAAATCATTTTAAAGAAATAGATTCAACTAAAATATTGTATCGTTTCGATACAGAAGACAATTATGAAATAACCATTGATGGACAAACTGGAGAATTTTCAGAAATATGGGACAATAATAAAAATATTCAAGATACAAGTAAATATATGACAGAAGAACAAGCAAAAGAATTAGCCAACAAATATTATAAATTATTTGGATACAAAGAGGGAGAATATGAAATAACAAAAGTTCTATCTGTAAACAATGAAGGAAAAGACAGAGGACCAGGATTTAGAATATATATAACATATAATAAAAAATATGGTGATGTATATAATCCATATGAAGATATTACAGTAACATTAGAATCCAAAAACATGAAAATGGCCATGTTTGGAGTTAGGAATATTCCATTTGACAACAATGAAACAGTAATCACAGAACAAGACGCAATAAATATTGCCTTAAAAGAAGATAAAAAAGTAGCAAAAAATAAAGTAAAAAACACAAAAACAAAATTAATGGTTGTAAAAATGAATGCTGATGCCTATGATAGAACAAACAATACAGATAAACATTACGAAGCAATGCAAACACCTAATTATCCGGTTGAAGAAAGAACATATTATAAAGTAGATGATAAAATAAGAAAAGCGTGGGTAGTTGTTATAAATTATGAAGATAATTTCGGAGACAATGTAACAAAAAGATACACAGAGGGAGCATATAGTTATTTTGTTGATGCGACAACTGGCGAAATAATAGGTGGACATACAATGGATTATATTTATAGTGAAAGTAGATAAATTATAGTATTAGTTTTATAAAAAAATTTGAATAATTATAAAAATCTATTGACAAAAACAATACCTAGATATACAATGTATAAAAATACATAGAATATCTAGGTATATTTATTTTTAAGGAGGGGATAAAAGTGAAAATTAATAAAGAATTACTAAAAGGAAGCACAACAATGCTAGTATTGGACTTATTAAAAAATCAAAACATGTATGGATATGAGATGATAAAAAAATTAAAAGAAAAATCAGAGAATGTATTTGAACTTAAAGAAGGAACACTATATCCAATATTACATGGACTAGAAGAAAACGGACTTATAACATCATATTGGGACGAAACAACAGCAAAGAAAAGAAAATATTATGCAATAACTGAAAAAGGAAAAAAACAGTTAAAAGAGAAAAAAGAAGAATGGAAAATTTTTAGCAATGGAATAAACCAAGTACTAGGGGGTGTTTCATTTGCAAATTAAAGAATTTTTAAATACTGTATGTGAACAAATAAAATACAAACCAATACGAAATAGCATATCAGAAGAATTAGAAAATCATATAGAAGAATCAAAAGAAAATTATATTCGAGATGGATTAGAAGAAAAAGAAGCGGAAGAAAAAGCAATTGTACAAATGGGAAATGCAGAAGAAATCGGAAAAAAATTAAACAAAATACATAAACCAAAACTTGATTGGAAATTATTAATAATTTTAATTGTGCTTTTAGGATTTGGATTTTTAGTAGCTTTTACCAGAGCAAGCAGTATAGTATCAGATGGATATGATACGGAAAATGTTATAGGAAGATATATTTGTGCTTTAATAGCAGGTAGTATTTTTAGCATATTTATATATTTTATTGATTATACAAAAATAATGAAATATTCAAATATATTTTATGTAATTGCAACTTTATTTATTGTTTATTCATTTCTTTTTGGAATTAATGTAAGTGGACTGCCATACATATATATTTCACCATCAATAACATTTTCACCGGTTGTTATTGCAATGCCACTTTATATTATTGCGTTTGTAGGTTTTTTAAATAGTGAAAAACAATACAAAAAGAATGTTACAATATTCAATAAGAATATAAATTTAAAATTAGCTAAAATAATAACATTAAGTATAATTTCTATATTTATTTTTGTAAGTATACCATCTATTGTATCAGCATTTATATTAGGACTTATTTATTTAATAATAGGAACTGTAAAATTGGTACAAACTAAAACTAATAGAAAAAGAAATTTACTAATCCTTTGGGGAATACCAATAATTTTAGGAATAATTTTATCGCTAAGTGTAATAATTGAGACACCATATATTGTTGATAGATTTGTAGCTGTATATAATCCAGAAAGTCAAGCAGATTGTTATGGATGGATCCCTTTAAATAGAA
The DNA here is from genome assembly GCA_001916065.1 of Clostridium sp. 28_17. Taxonomy (GTDB): domain Bacteria; phylum Bacillota; class Clostridia; order TANB77; family CAG-508; genus CAG-269. Next base: position 14,463 of record MNRS01000017.1, on the reverse strand, counting down.
AAATAATTATAAATTCTGCTCAAACATTTGGTGAAGCAGACGATACTAGCAATGCTTTAGAAATATTTGACGAAGGCACAAATTATGCGTTTATATCAATTTTAGCACATTATGGCTGGGTAGTAAGTGTTGGAATAGTAATAGCAGTTTTAGCCTTAAGTATAGAATTAATTATAAATTCAATTAAGATAAAAGAAATTAATGGAAAATTATTAATAATTGGAATGTCTAGTATGTTTATTTTACAAAGTATATTTAATATTCTTATGAATTTGAATTTAATAATTGATGCTAATTTTAATTTGCCATTTGTTTCTTATGGTAGGTTAAATATTATTGTTAATATGATGTGTTTGACTTTGGTATTAGCCATTTATAGAAGAAAAGATATACTTATCTTGATGAGCAACCTATAATTTCGTCAACTTGTTCTTGAGTGTATCCGTTTGCAAGTCTTGCCTTTTGTAATTTTGAATTTACTTTAATTTTTGATTTTTATTATGTAAAATACAAATAAAATTATTGAGACAATTTGACTTTAACATTTTTTTAGTTGATTTATTGTAATAATATTGTATTTATGATAAGATAAAACAAAATTAAGAAATACAGAAATATTAGGAGGTAAAATAATGAAAATAGGAATAGATATAGATGGAGTTTTAACTGATGTAGAACAATGGCAGTTAGACTATGGAAGTAAGTTTTTTTATGAAAAATATGGTTTAAAAATAAAGAATTACAAGGGATATGAAACAAATGAAATATTTGATGTAGATATAAAATTAGATGATGAATTTTGGAATAAATATTTTCGAGAGTATTCAATTAATGTAGAAGCAAGAAAATTTGCAAATGAAGTAATTGATAAATTAAAAGAAGATGGACATGAAATTTATATAATTACGGCTAGAGGTTCTTTTTTAAGCCATTCAGCAGATGTAATGACAATAGAAGAAAATAGAAATATTGTATTAAATTGGCTAAAAATTAATCAAATACATTATGACAATATAATCTTTAGTCCAGAAGATAAATTGGAAATATGCAAACAAAATAATATAGATTTAATGATTGAAGATAAGCCTAAAAATATAAATACAATTTCTAATGAAATACCTGTAATTTGCTATCATGCAAATTATAATGAACAATGTAATGGAAAAAATATTTATAGATGTTATAGTTGGTATGATATATATAGAAAAATAAAAGAAATATTCTAAAATGGAGAAGAGAAAATAATGTCATTAATAGAAGTAAAAGATTTAGTAAAAAACTATAAAATTATAGAAAAAGAAGATGGATTATTAGGTTACTTAAAAAATCTAATTAAACCAAAATATAAAGAATTTACAGCAGTAAATAATATAAATTTTAATATTAACGAAGGTGAATTAGTAGGCTACATAGGAGAAAATGGAGCAGGAAAATCAACAACAATAAAAATGCTCACAGGTCTGTTATCACCAACATCTGGACAAGTTGTAGTAAATGGAATTGTGCCAAATGAAAAAAGAATAGAAAATAACAAAAATATAGGTGCTGTTTTTGGACAAAAAACACAGCTATGGTGGGATTTGCCTGTAATTGAATCTTTTAGATTAATTAAAAAGATGTATAAAATTCCAGAAAATGAATACAGAAAAAATTTAAAACAATTTACTGAATTATTACAATTAGAAGATTTACTAGAAAAACAAGTTAAGAACCTAAGTTTAGGGCAAAAAATGAGATGTGAAATTGCAGCAACATTTTTGCATAATCCTAAAATAGTTTATTTAGATGAACCAACAATTGGACTGGATGTTTTAGTAAAAGAGAATATTAGAAAATTTATTAAAGATATAAATAAAGAAAAAAATACAACAGTAATACTTACAACACATGATTTAAAGGACATTGAAGATGTATGTGACAGAATAATACTATTAGATAAAGGTCAAATAATCTTTGATGGAGAAAAACAAAAATTCAAAGATACATATGGAAATAGTGTTTCAGCTGAAATCATTTTAAAAAATAAAAAAGCGAGTATAACTGAAAGTTTATATGATGAAGACTTTGAAATTGTAGAAGAAAACGAAGAAAGCATAAAAATAAAATTTGATCATAATATGGAGATATAGTAGATATTCATATGAAAGAAGCAGAATTAGAAGATATATTAAAAGAAATATATAGAGGAGTAAAAATATGTTAGAAACATGGTTGGCATTAGCACGAGTACATTTTAAAGAATATTCTATTTATAAATCCAATTTCTTTTTATGGACATTAAATAGAATAGTAGAAGTTGTTGTTTATATTTTTGTATGGCAAGCAATATATTATCAAACAGGTAATGCAGGTGGATATAGTATAGAATATATGGTTACATATTATATTTTAGTTATTTCAATTAAAGCGATAGCAACGTGGGGAATAAATGAAGATATTGCAAAATCAATTAGAAAAGGGCAGCTAAATAAAGAATTACTGAGTCCAATTTCATATTTTAAATATTGCTTTATAATATGTTCATTTTTTTGGAGTGTACAACTTCCTGTAAGTTTTATAAATTTTTTATTATTTATATTTGTAATAATACTTATACTTCCAATATCATTTTTTATACAAATGATAGTTGGAACAATTGGCTTTTATACGAACTCAATATGGGGAATGCAAATTTTAAGGCAATCAATTATATCAATTTTTTCAGGATTAATTGCACCACTTACATTATTTCCTGAATGGTTTCAAAAAATTGCAAATATACTTCCATTTAAAGAATTTATATATACTCCTATAAATATTTATTTAGGAAATATTCCTTTGAATGAAATAGGTCTTATAATATTAAAATTAATAGTATGGTCATTAATTTTATATTTAATATCAAAAGTATTTTTTAATTATTCAGTAAAGAAAATAACAATAAATGGAGGATAAAATGAGAAGAGTATTTGACAATATTAAATTGTACTTATCATTTTTCGTAGCATCTTTAAAAGAACTACTAATATATAGAATAGATTGTTTAACCGGTATGATTTCACAAATAGTTACTCAAGCAGTAGAAGTTATATTTATTTGGATTACATTTCAAAATACAGAAAATCTTGCAGGCTGGAACTTTAAACAAGTACTTTTATTATATGGTACAACATTAATATCAATTGGAATTTTAGACTTATGTTTTGATTCATTGTATGATATAGGACCAAAATACATTAGAGATGGAGAATTTGATAAAATATTATTAAGACCTGTTCATCCACTGATTTCAATAGTAGGAAGTTCAAAGTCTTTTACAGCTATTGGATATTTTGCATTAGGGTTATTTATAACTATAAAAATGCTAATAGAGTTATCTATACCAATTACATTTTTTCTTTTTTTAAAAATAGTAGTATTTAGTATTATTGGAGCGGCAATTACTGGAGCTATATTAACTATATTTAGTATTGCATCATTTTGGACATATAAGTCTAATGAAGTAATATGGACATTTTACAGAATACATACATTTGCACAATATCCAATTGATATATATAACGGATTTATTAAACTACTAATAACAGTAGTTTTACCATTTGCGTTTGTTGCATATTATCCAACGATGAATTATTTAGGAATGGATAAATATATGATTTATTTATCTCCAATTATAATGGTAATCTTATGGATAATTGCTATTAAAGTTTGGAATTGGGCACTAAATAAATATAGAAGTACAGGGAGTTAAGAATATGAACATAGGAATAGATATAGATAATGTAATATCAAACTTTGATGAAGTATTAAAAAAAGAATTTTTAATACATGACAAAGAACTAAGAAATACAGGAATAATTAACCCGGAAGCACATATGACAAGAGGAATGTTTGACTGGACTGATGATGAAATATGGACATTTTATTTAGAAAACATAGGAAAAATAACTCCTAATCTAGATGTAATTGAAGGTGCAAAAGAATATATTGAAAAACTAAAAAAAGATGGACATACAATAGTAATTATTACAGGTAGAGATAATGGAGAATATAAAGATCCATATACTATGACAAAAAAATGGCTAAAAGAAAAAGGAATAGTATATGATAAATTAATATTCACAAACGGATATAAAAATGGAAAACAAGGTAAGGCAGAAAAATGTTTAGAAAATGACATTGATGTAATGATAGACGATTCAGCCAGAATTTGTAGAGAATGTTTTCAAAAAAATATTCCTACACTTATAATGGATAAGCCTTCTAATAGAGATGAAACAGAAATAGCAAGAGTTCATAATTGGAAAGAAATTTATAAATTTATTACAAATTATAAAAAAGAAAAAGTAAATGTAATATTAGACACAGACACATATAATGAATGTGATGACCAATTTGCACTAGCATATTTATTGAAAAATCAAGATAAATTTAATATTGAAGCAATAACAGTAGCACCTTATTCACATAGTTATATAAAAGAAACAATAAAAGAAACAACAGAGAAAAGTTATAATGAGATATTAAAAATATGTAATTGGCTAAATTTTGAAACAAAAAATAGGGTGTTTAAAGGCTCAACAGATTACATATGTAATGGATATAATGAAGATAATGATGCTGTAAATAAAATTATAGAAATTGCAAACAAAAATAAAAAGACATATATTTTAGCAATAGGAGCAATTACTAATGTTGCTTTAGCAATTAAGAAAGAGCCTAAAATAATTGATAAAATAGAAGTTATATGGTTAGGCGGAAATGAAATAGGATATAAAGACAAGCTTGAATATAATTTTAGACAAGATATTAAAGCGGTAAAAATAGTATTCAATTCAAAAGTAAAGATGACTATACTACCATGCAGAAATGTTGTATCAGATTTAAAAATAGATATAAATACTCTAAAAAATAATTTAGAAAACAAATCAGAATTATGTAATTACTTAATTGAAAGATTCTATAATGATGGATATCATGGTGTGCATGAAACAAAAGAGATTTGGGATATATCAGTAATTGCATATATGATAAATAAAAATTGGTTTGGAACAAAAGAAATAAGTTGTCCTAGTATCAAAAAAGATAGTTCATATGAATTGACTGATAATAGGCATGTTATTACTTTTGTAACTAAATTAGATAGAGATAAAATATATAACGATTTATTTAAGAAACTAGGAGAATGATTTATGAAATTAACAAGTGAAGAAGCAAGAAATTTATTAGAAAAAGAGAGAAATAATGTAAAAGATGATAGATGGATTGACCATTGCATATGTGTAGAAAATAGTGCAGGTAAAATCGCAAAGGCATTAAAAGATAAAGGCATAAATGTAGATATTGATAAGGTAATATCATTTGGTTATATTCATGATATAGGAAAAAAATTTAATGAGCATGGAGGAGTATTTCCTCATGCTATAAATGGTTATAACTATATAAAAAGTCTTGGGTATGATGAAGAATACGCAGGAATTTGTATTAAACATTCTTTTTTAAATAATGATATAGACTGCATATCAAATGATAGAAATGAAACAGACAAATCTAATATACATTATAATTTTGTGAAAGAATATATAAAGAATGAATATAGTTTGGAAGAAAAAATAATAAGCCTTTGTGATTTAATGTGTACAACTAAAACATTAACTGTTGAAAAAAGAATGATAGATTTATTACTAAGACATGGAGTATTTGCTAAAACACATTATCACATAGAACAAACCATGAAATTAAAAGAATATTTTGACAGTTTATTAGGATATAACTTATATGATTTATTTCCAGAAATAAAGAATAATTTATAGTAAATTGGAGAAATAAAATGAATAGATTATTAAGAATAGGTTTTGATACATTTTTAACATCTGTAACTCCAATTTTAGGATGGTTTTTACTTGGAATATTAGTGGATAAAAATTTAATCAATATATTTTCATTAATATACCCGATGCAATTTGTTATAAGTGCAATACAAAGTATTTTTGGAACAGGTGCTAATATAAGTTCAATTAGAGATAAAAATAAAAATAGTGTTTTTTCTGGGGTGGTATTAGGTTCTGGTATAGGATTGATAATACTCGGGTGCGTTGCAATAAACATAGATAAATATATAACTTTTATGAACATGGATATTGATACATATAAAATATTTGGAGTATATGCTGTTATTCAAATGTTTTTTCAATTATTATTAAATTTATCTTTGTGTAAGTTGTATTTTGAAGAAGAAAATAAAAGAGCTAACAAATATAGTTTGCTATTCAATTTAATAAATTTTTCTTCATTAATTATAATGAGTTTAATAACAAAAGAACAAATAAAAATTGTTGGAATTTCAGTAATATGTATGAGTGTTTTTGTAGTTATTATGATGTTTAGAATAGTAGAAAAAACAAAATTTAAAATTAATATAGTAAATTGTATTAAATATGATTCTGTATATTTGTTTGCGGAAATTAGTATGTTTATAATTTATTTGTTTGGTTTTAAAAATTCATTTGATTTTGGTGAAAAATATATTTTAGCAACATCATTTGCAACTTTAATAACAGATACTCAATGGGATATTGCTTATGCAATAAAAACAGTAGCACAAATTGATATTACTAAAAAAGAATTTTCATATAAAGAACATATAAAAAATAGTAGAAAATTAGTATGTTTGTTAATTATATCAAGTATTATAATGGGTATTATATTATATCCAAGTTATAAGGTAGATATAATGGCAACATCAATCATAGTAAGTATAGAATTGGTAAGTTTATATATGTATCCAATTTATTTAACAAAATTAACATACATACAACTTGAACATTCTGCTGTAAAAGCAACTATTAGTAAACAAATTGCCAATATAATTAGAATTTTTTGTTCTTTTATATCATCTCCATTTTGCACATCAATTGGACTAGCAGTTTCAGTTATATATCAACTAGTATCTACACAGTATATAATTGAAAAAAATAAAATTAATATGGAAATGAAATAAAATCATTGCTACTCATTTGAGAGATACAACTAGAGAAAAATTGAAGAGTGATGAGATAAATAATGTCTTAGTTGTAGAAGATGGATATGTATTTGAAATATAAAAATTAGGAGTAAATAAATGAGAATAGGGATAGATATAGATGATACTTTAACAGATATAAAAGACAAATTAACAAATGCTGCAAAAGAATATGCAATTAGTCTTAATAAAAATGTAAAAAATAAGAATCATAAGATAGTAGATATATATAATAATGGTAACATATATCAGAAATTATTTGATTTTAGTTATGATGAATTAAAATATTTTTTAGGAACTATACAAGAAGAAATTACTAACAATGCACTTCCAAGAAATGATTGTGTTGATATAATAAAAAAATTACATAAAGAGGGTCATGAAATATATATTATAACTGCAAGAGATTCTGAATTTCATAAAGATCCATATATTCAAAGTGAAACTTGGCTAAATAAAAATTCTATATATTTTGATAAATTAATTGTTAATGCTAAAGATAAAGCAAAAGTATGCGTAGAAAATAATATAGACATATTAATTGATGATAGTATAAGTAATTGCTCATGTGTATATAATTGCGGAATTGAAGCAATTATGATTAGTAATGAAAAAAATAGTAACAACGAAATAAAAACATTTTATAATTGGAAAGAGATATATAATTATATAAAAAATGGAGTAGCAAATGAAAAAAATAAAAAATGAAAATCAAATATTAATAATGTTAGCCTTTTTTAGCATATCAGTTGGACTATGGGGAAATTTTAGACAACTATGGCTACAAGATAATAATTTTGCTGTTACTAATATAAGCAATATATTAAGTATAGGAACATTTATAAGTGTTATAATTATTGGCTTAATAGGAAAATACGTAAAACTAGATAGATTAAAAAATACTTTGGTAATAGTGTTATTAGTAAAATTAGTAAATATGTTTTGGTTATATTTTTTAAATAGGACAGGACCGGTAGAACTAATTAGATTATCAATAATAATAGATATTGTAACAGAATATATAATAATCACAAGTATTTACCCATTAATAACAACGATTGTAAAAACAGGAACAATATATAGTAAAAGAAGATTAACAGAATATTTATTTAGAGATATTGGAATTTTACTTGGAGGAGTATTTATAGGTAAAAGTATAGCGAGATTACTTGTAAATTATAATGCATGTTTACTTATAGCAAATATCTTTTTACTATTTTCGTTATTGGTATTATTAAATATAAAAGTTACTAATTCTGCTAATATAGATGAATATAAAGAAATTTCTTCAAAATATATTTTTAAAGATAAGCTTTTAATATTGTATTTGATTTATACACTAATCGGAACAATTGCAATGTCAACAGCTCTTGGACTAAAAATGCTTACACTTACCAATTATTTTCAATTTAGTGATAGTGTAGCGACTAATTACTTATTAATTATTGGACTACTAGCAGATGTTTTTGGAATTATAGCATTAAAATACTTAACACCTAAAAATGATTATTTAACTGTAACAATAAAATTTGGAATAAGATTTTTAGGATATGTAATAGCATTTATATCAAATAATATGATGATTACATTAATTGCAATTACTTGGTCTATATTTATTTCAACAGCATATGAAAATATTTGTGATGCTGTATATATTAATAGATTAGAAAATAAATATCAATTAAGTTTTTCAAATATATGCCATATAATTAGATTTTTAGGAGAGGCAATAGGAGTATTTCTTTGTGGTATAATGTATGAAATTGGATTAAGATATATGTTTGGATTATCTGCTTTATTTATGATATTCCAAATAAGTATAGCTTATTATATGATATATTTAAGAAAAAGAGAAACTTAATTAATAGCATTAGAGCATTTATTATGGATACACCGTATAATAGAGATACTAATGAATTCAAACGATACTACAAAAGTATTTACGATTGATAAAAGATTTATTAGAACATAATTTATATGATTTATTTCCAAAGATAAAAGAAAATTTGTAGAAGTATTATTATAGTAAAATAAAAAATGAAAGAAGTGAAACAATTGGAAAATAAAAAAATAGATTTAAGTAGTATAAAAGTTGCAATTTTTGATTTTGATGACACACTAGCTATTCATAAAGATAAAGATTATTTAAAACATCGTAATGAAAATGAAGAAAATCTTTTAAATTATTACTTAAATGCTTATCTAAATCCAGAATCTTTTTATGAGACTATTGAACCATGTTCAATATCCGATTCATTACAAAATTTGATTAAAACATTTGAAACAAAGGGTGTAAAAATATATTGTGTATCTGGAATGAAATTTTCATTTCATCTAAAAGCGAAAGAAAATTTTGTACATAAATATTATAGTAATGATATAGAAGTAATTTCAGCACAATCTCAAGAATTAAAGTGTGATGCTGTTAAAATTATTAAGCGTATTAACAATTGTGATTTTAATGAAATTATATTTATAGATGATAATAAAGAAAATATTATCAGATTTAATAATATGGGAATACATGCATGGACGCCTGAAGAATTTGAACAGTTAATATAATAATTAACAGGAGAAAATAAATGGAACAAGAAACAAAGAAAATAAATAGAAGTATAAAAATATATCCGTTGTTTGCATCATTTACAGGTGATTTAATATTCTTCGTACCAATAGACACATTATTTCTAACATTGGTAAAAGGATTAAATGCCAGTCAAATAACGGCAATGACAATGGTCGCATTAATAATATGCATAGTATTTCAAAAAGTAATATTATCAATTGTAAAAAAGATAGGAAATGTAAATTCGTTAAGACTAGGAGCAACTATGTTGTTGATTGCATCATTAGTATTAACATTTGGAAAATCGTTTATTGCAATGTTATTATATAAAAGCATACATGAATTAGCAGTTATGTTTTTAAATATGGATGAAATAATTTTGAAAAATAATTTAAAAGCTGTAAGTAGAAAAGACGATTATTTTAAAATAAGAAATAAATCAAAGATTATTTATGCTATTATAACGTTATTCACAGCATTAGTAGCAGGAAAAATGTTTAATGTAAATCATTATTTACCAATGTATTTATCAATAATAATATATGTATTGGTATTAGGAACGGCATTTTTATATTATGAGGCAAAAGTAGAGGAAGAACTAGAAACGAAAAAAGAACATAAAAAACTAAAGATAACATCAATAATATTCTATGTAATATTATCAAATGCAGTATTTTATTCAATAATAAAAATGGGACAAAACAATAGTAAATTATTTATGCAATATGATTTTCAAAAATTCTTATCTGTTGAAATGGTAACATACTACATAACAACAATAGTATTTATATCAAGAATAGCAAGATTAGTAGGCAATGTAATATTTGGAAAGGTATATTCAAAAATAAAAGATAAAATGAGCATTGTTCTAACAATATGTTTGGCATTAGCGTTTTCATTATTGATTATAGGACACTTTATAGAATTAGCATTTATCTGTAAAGTTATAATTATGTCTTTAGGATTTTTCTTAATATTAGCAATAAGAGATTCATTCCAAACATATATAGAAGATGTTGCTTTAACTATTTCAAATAAAGATGAACAACAAGAAATTATAATTAAAATTGAAGTTTATAGAAGATTAGGAACATTAATATTAAGTGCTATTTTTACATTAATATTGATGAAATACGAACTAATTGTAATAGAATTTATTTTATTAGGATTAAGTATTATAGAAATATTTATTAATAAAAGACTATGTAGCAAGTTAGCAAAATATGGTAGCAGTGATAGATAGCAAATAATTAAATGCTATCTATTTTTTAGTTAAATTTGTAAAAAAATACCTGTTGAATATATGGTTTTTAGTATTGTATAATCAACTTAAGAGGTGCAATAATTTATGAGAATAATAAAAAAATATGGAAAAGACATATTATATAAGGAATTAAAGAAAAGCTATAATTTTTTTATTAAAGAAGCAAATGCAGATAAAAAAAGCAAAGGCTATGGACTAATAAAAGATAAAACAATTTTAGCTGATAATATAGCAAGTATAGCATCAATAGGATATGGTTTAGCAGCATTAGTTATCGGAGTAGAACATAATTGGATAAAATATAAAGAGGCTTATGATAGAGTAAACAGAACACTAGAAACCTTTATAAATAACGTAGAAGGAAAAAACGGGTTTTATTATCATTTTGTGAATATGCAAACAGGAAAAAGAGAATGGAATTGTGAAGTATCAATAATAGATACAGCAATTTTTATATGTGGTGCTATAACTGCAGGTGAATATTTCGGAAAAGAAGTAAAAAATAAAGCAAATATCTTATATAAAAGAATAAATTGGGAATGGTATAGAAACGAAACAAACAATTTATTTTATATGGGATATAAACCTGAAAAAGGATTTTGGGGACAATGGGATGGATATGCTGAACAATTAATGATGTATGTATTAGGAGTTAGTTCACCAACATATCCAATAGATAAAAGTATGTATTATGAATTTAATAGAAAAAAGAAAGATTATAAAGATATAAAGGATATAATATATACATATTGTGGAACATTATTTACATATCAATATTCACATGCATGGATTGATTTTAGAAATTTAACAGATATTAATGGAGTTAATTGGTTTGAAAATTCAATAAAAGCGACAAAAGCAAATAGAGAATATTGTATAGATAATAAGAGCAAATTTAAAACTTATGGAGAAAATTCCTGGGGATTAACTGCTTGTCTTTCTCCTAAAGGGTATATAGGACCAGGAGCTGAACCATGTGATACCAATTTAGAAATAGAAAACGATGGAACAATATCTCCATGTGGTGCAATTGGTTCAATAGTGTTTACACCAAAAGAAACCATACAAGTTATAGAATATTATTATAATACATTTATAAAGTTATGGGGAAAATATGGTTTTAAAGATGGCTTTAATTTAGAAGGGAAAAAAGGCTGGTTTGCAAATGAATACATAGGAATTGATAAAGGAATAGGAATGTTAATGATAGAAAATTATTTAAATGAAACTATATGGAAATATTTTATGAAAAATGAATATGTCATTAAAGGATTAGAAATGTTAGAATTTACTGATACCAAATCAGAAAATTTGAAATTAAACAAAGTATAATTTGGAAGAAATTACAAATGAAATAGTATATAAAAATTGATATAATATATGTAGATGTGTAATAACACATAATAGTAGTAACAAATAACCAAAATGTTTTAATTAAAATGGAGGTATTAAGATGAAAATTTGTATTTTACGGAGAGATGGAGAAAACATTCATAATGGGATGATAGAAGTGATGTCTGCAATAATAGAGAAAAAATTTGGAGATAGAGAAATGTTTTTAGATAAGAACAAAAAAGAATTTACACAGATGATTACTTTTTTAGTTTCTGATAATGAAGATTCGTCTAATATAGTTCAATTTATAATTGAAGTATTGGAAATTAATCCATTATATACTGTGAGGATTTTGAAGTAAAAGCAAAGAAGAACTCTAACCTAGCAAATGCTGATTAGAGTTTTTCTTTTTTGCCGTCTTAAAATACAAGTTCTTTACTGACATAAGCCAACGAAATCCACTTGGTATTCGTAACAACTGTCATCAAAAAATCGACTGTTGAACATTTGATAGGAAATATTTCTAAAGGTGAATAGTCTCCAGGATACCTTTCTCTGTCATGTAATGTCCACGAATCGTGATACATTTTTATGGTTAGTTTTGGCTTTTCTGGACTATACTTTGCAAATCCTCCATATGGTTTATCTCGAAGTTCATCAAAAGCATTGCTAACTGTATTAGCAATTCTTGAAATATCTTCGGAATTTACCACTTCTTTGGTATGTTCTGCAAAATGTTTTTTGAGTTGAGCAATTACTTCATCCCTTGTGGGTGGAGTAAGAAAACTAACATCATTGCTGTTGTTTTCCGTTTTAGTAAATGATGTCCGTGTGAGAGTATTAACTCTTGGCATAAAAAGTACCTCCTAATATTTTAATACTACAATTATACCATAAAAAACGAGATTTTTCAAGGTGAAGTTAATTTGCAATTTACATAAAAGTATGTTATACTTTATAAGTATTGATTTTAGAAACCAAAAAGTAAAACAGATAACTTGGAGGTTTCAAACCTCCAAATGACTTTAAGGAGGTAACAATGTCTAAAAGAAAGAAACATTCAGGAAACTTTAAAAAACAAACTAAAGCAAAAAAAGAAATTTTGCAATTAGAAGATTGTTCAAAAAATGATGAATGTGGTGTTTCATCGGTTGATGAAATAAAAGTAATTGTTTTCTATAATGGTCCAAATTACAAAGTGAAAATTGTAATTCCAAAACGGAGTATAACCAAGAAAATATTGAAAGTTCAAAATAGCAAATTTGATTTATATATCCGATTTAGAGATTTAGATTATAGCGAATCAGGAGGACACCTTTATATAGAATTAAAGGGAAGATATAAGTTGGATGATAGATTAAAAAAACCAAATGAATGTAGTGAAGTAAAACTTGGGATTAATGCTAAAAGATATTATGGAAGTATTGTATTGCAACCAGATTTTTTTATTCCAGAGAATTGGTCTTCATCAGTTGATTCAAAGGAAGATGAAATTGCATTTAGACATTATAAGAGTGATATTAGGAAAATGGGAATAAATGCAAGTAATTATACTAATTATGAGAAAAGCAACGTTTATCGACCATTTCAGGGTGGAGATTGCACAGGAGGAAAATAGTATGGCATTTGAAGATTATAAAGATTTGGATTTAAAACCTGAAAAGGCAACACAGGAAGAAATTGAACAACTTAGAAAAAAATATGGAGTATCAGATTTTAATGATAGTTCAATGGCAAGAGAATTTCTTCGTAGACAAGAAGAACAAAATTAAAGAAAACTATTTAAGTTATATTAGATATTGAGTGAATGGAAGAAGGAGATTATCATGGCGATAATTTCCTTCTTTTTTTATTTAAAATTTTTTCTCAACTTTGTTTTTGAATACTTATTTTTTAAAATAAAGTAGGAGGTGAAATGATGAATAAAATATTAGAAAAATTTAAAAAATATTTTGCTATATTCATATTTTATGCTATAATGTTAAAAACAAGGAAGATATTTAAGTACTAGAAGTCATAAAAGTCTTATATCATAGAAGTATTAAAATAAATAAAAATTTATTATAAGGGTGTAGATATGAATAAAGAAGAAATAATAAAGTATTGTTTGACATTAGAAGATACATATAAAGACTGTCCATTTCCAAATGATTTTGAATCAGTAACAATGAAACATATTAAAAATAACAAATGGTTTGCTCTAATTATGAACGTTAATGATAAGTTATATATTAATGTGAAAACAAATCCAGATTATTCTGACATATTAAGAAATACTTATGATTATATAATACCTGC
>MNRS01000016.1 GCA_001916065.1 Clostridium sp. 28_17 | reverse complement strand
AAAATTTTACTTTTTCGGTACTGATTTTTAGGTTTAAAAATCATACCGCTTCGGTTTATTCTCTAAAGGATTTACTGTTTACTTTTCAATGTACTTTTTGTTCTCCCTCGCGGTGAACGATTTGTATTATACAATATGTTTTTTTGTTTGTCAACACTTTTTTTAAAATTTTTTCAAAAAATTTTTTTATTAATTTTTCAAATAAAATTGGCATTAAAAAATCATATTGTTTTTATGTTTAATTCACTTGTCAAACCTCGTGAACTAGGCATTAGTTTACCACCATTTTTTATTAAAGTCAATACTTTTTCCAAAATAATTTTATGGTATTTTTTTCCATCTTCGTAAAACCCTTTATTCTTCAATATTTTTGTCACAAATTTTGCTCAAAAAAATTTTATTTTTATTATAAAACTTTCTGTAGAAGATAAAAAAAGAGACTACTTTCGTAATCCCCATAATATAAACAAATTATTTATCTTCTTGAATCTTTGCTCTAATAAGCCTAACCAAACCATCACTATCATATTGAATAGATACAGTATACTTATCATTTTTATTTTTTTCCAAATACTGTTCAGCAAGTTTTGTCTTTTCTTCATTATTAGAATTTCTTTTTATATAGAAAACAATTTCTGAAATATTCTTTTTATATTCATCTCCATCTTTTTGAGAATTTAATTTGTCAATATCTAAATCTTGAACTTCACCAGTTTTTAACAAAACCTTCATATCCTCAAAATTACCCTCAGTTGTATTAAGTAATTCCTTAATATTATCTGCAGTCAAATTTTCACTTGCAAAAAATTCAAATTGCGAATTAAATCTCTTTCTTTCAGTATCTGTTATTTCGCCTTCACTAGGTAATTTTATCGTATCCTTACTTGCAAGACCCAAATTTTGTAAAATTTTAACATAATCATTTACACTTGCCACCGATAATATATTAGAAATTTGTTTTTGTGCATTGTTTTTTAATACATTATTTATTGCATTTGACTGTTCTTCAGTCAGTTTATCCATGTCCACAACATCTTTTTCAAGAGTAACCTGATTATCAAATTCCTGTACAATATTTATTTTATTTGATATTTTTGCAATTGCATCTGTCTTATCATTTGACATTTCAAATTTTATTTCTTTATCAATATCATCACTTTGAACTGTTTGTTCAATATTTAAATTAATATCTAATTTCACTGCATTATCTTGAGTACTTTTATATTCTACAACAGTATTATTTTGTGTTTGATTATTTTGTTTTTCTATTTTTATAAATTGTTCTATTGTAACATCTTTTACTTCTGATGTTGTTAATTTTGCAGATGAACCATTATAAAAATCCAAAGTTATTTTTTGAGTTCCTTTTTCTATAGATGTTCTTACTGTTTTCATTTTATTTTCATAAACTGTTATTTTTACCTCATCATTTCCGATATTATTATCTTCGATATTTTTAATTTTATCATTTATTTTTTGAGTAAAATCATCTTTTAAATTTCCAGAATAATCAGAGTTATTTTCTTTTATTTTTGATTCTATTTTATCTATTTTTGATAAAATAATTTCATCCTTTGATAATTGTTCCAACATTTTTATATACAAGTTATTAAATTCTTCTAATGTAACACTAACATAATATGCATTTGTTTGTACATCTTTTTCATTTACTGTTATTAAAGAATTTGATTGTTTATGATATTTATCTTTAGATATATTGTTTTGTATTATTCCAACATAAGTATTTGCAAGAGTTTGCTTTTCTTCATCTGTAAACTCTAATATAGATTTTACATCTATTTTTTGTATCAACTCATCCAAAGATTGCATTTGTGTTTTACTGTCATCACCCTTTGTAGTAACAAATTGCTGTATGTCATTCAATCTTATTCCATATGTATCATCTTGTTGTAAATATTCTAATCCAGCTAACTTTTCATTACTATTTTCATTACTATTTACAACTGATATGTCATAATATTTATAGTTGTTTGTTTTATCCACATTTCCTTTTGCCTGTATTTTCACATTGTTTACACCACTATTTTTACTTTCACTACTAGTTCCTTTATTTTCAGTGTACTCAATTTTCCCTTCTAAATTAGTAGTATATTTATTTTCTGATAGCATATTTTCTATTTCTGTATTATCATCTTCTTTTAGTATTTCTAAAACATCAAAGTTTTGTAACATATATTTTGCAAATAAAGTCTCTTTAGTTTTAAAAGCATCTGTTTTTAGATATAAAACTATTAAAATTCCTATTATTATTAAGACAGTTAAAGCAATTGATGCTGATAATATTGCTATTCTTTTCTTTCTTGCCATCATATTTTTTACCTCCTATTTTATTCTTAAGTACATTTCAATTATATATTTTTTTATTTTTTTAATCAATACTTTTTCTTAATTTTTGTTCAACTGCTTCATATATTACTATACCTGTTGATACTGAGGCATTTAATGATGTTACTTTTCCTTTCATTGGAATTTTTACTAAAAAGTCACAATTTTTTCTTACTTTGTCACTCATTCCACTTCCTTCATTTCCTATAACAATGCCCAATGGTCCTGTTAAATCTTGATCATAATAATATTTTTCTGTATTTATGTCTGTTCCACATATCCATAGACCGGCATCTTTTAATTTTTGAATTGCATCTGATATATTTGTAACTCTAGCAATATGCATATGTTCTACTGCTCCAGCTGATGTTTTATTTACTGTACTATTTACTGCTGCTGCTCTTCTTTTAGGTATTATAACTCCATGAACTCCGGCAGTTTCTGCTGTTCTTATTATTGAACCCAAATTGTGTGGGTCTTCTATTCCGTCTAAAATTAGTACAAATGGGTCTTCATTTTTTTCTTTTGCGTAATCTATGATGTCTTCAATTTCACAATATTCAAATGGTGGTACTATTGCAATGACACCTTGATAATTTTGATTTTGCGCCATTTCGTCCATTTGTCTTTTGTCTTTTTCTACTATTATTATTCCTTTTTCTTTTGCTATTGCTATTATTTTGTTGATTGAGCCATGTCTTTCTCCTTTTGCTATAAATATTTTGTTAATATCTTTTCCACTTTCTAATAGTTCTAATACTGAATTTCTTCCTTCTACTTGGTCATCATAATTTTTTTCTTCTTTTTTTTCATAATTTTCTTTTTGAATTTTTTTATTATTTTTTTGATTATAATTATTTTTCATTTTCTACCTCTTTTACTTTTTACATTATTTTTAATATATGAACTTAATAATTATTATTCATCATCTAATTTAAGTACTGATAAAAATGCCTCTTGTGGTACTTCAACATTACCAATCTCACGCATTTTCTTTTTACCTCTTTTTTGTTTTTCAAGAAGTTTCTTTTTTCTAGTAACATCTCCACCATAACATTTTGCAAGTACGTCTTTTCTCATTGCAGATATTGTTTCTCTAGCTATAATTTGTCCTCCGATTACTGCTTGAATTGGTATTGTAAATAATTTTCTTGGTATTACTGTTTTTAATTTTTCTACCATTTTCTTTCCTCTTGTATATGCACTATCTTTGTGTACTATAAATGAAAGTGCATCAACTGGTTCACCATTTATATGTATGTCTAGTTTTACTAGATTTGACCTTCTGTATTCTTTGAATTCATAGTCAAATGATGCATATCCTTTTGTCTTTGATTTTAGATTGTCAAAAAAGTCGTATATTATTTCATTTAATGGCATTTCATATACTAATGTTACCCTGTTTTCGTCAAGGTATTTCATATCTATATAAATTCCACGTCTATTTTGACATATTTCCATGATGTTTCCTACATATTCTTTTGGTGTTAGTATATTTGCAGTTACAAATGGTTCTTCTATATATGATATTTCTTGTGGTGTTGGTAATTCTGTTGGATTATATATTTCTTCAACTTCTCCTGTTGTTTTGTGTACTTTATATATAACTGATGGAGCAGTTGTGATTAATCCTAAGTCAAATTCCCTGTCTAATCTTTCTTCAATTATTTCTAGGTGAAGTAGTCCTAAAAATCCACATCTAAATCCAAAGCCAAGTGCAGCTGATGTTTCTGGTTCATATTCTAGTGCGGCATCATTTAATTGAAGCTTTTCTAGAGCTACTTTTAAGTTTTCGTATTCACTTCCATCTATTGGGTAAAGTCCACAATATACCATTGGTGTTACTTTTTTGTATCCTTTTAATGGCTTGTCCGCTGGATTATCATTTAAAGTTACTGTATCACCTACATGTATGTCTGATAAACTTTTTATACTTGCTGCAATATATCCAACTTCTCCTGCTTTTATTTCATTTGCAGGCATATATGATCCAGGTACAAAATATCCAACTTCTGCAACTGTGTATACTTTATTTGTTGCCATTAGTCTTATTTCGTCTCCTGCTTTTACTTTTCCATCCATTACTCTTACATATGCTACTGCTCCTTTGTAATTGTCGTAGTATGAGTCAAATATTAAACAAGTTGTTTTTGCATTTTCATCACCTTTTGGTGAAGGCAAGTCTGTTACAATTCTTTCTAAAACTTCTTCTACATTTAATCCCGATTTTGCTGATATACATGGTGCATCTTCTGCCGGTATTCCTATTATATCTTCAATCTCTTGTTTTACTTCGTCTGGTCTTGCGTTTGGTAAATCTATTTTATTTATAACTGGCAATATCTCTAGATTGTTGTCAATTGCTAGATACACGTTTGCTAAAGTTTGTGCTTCAACTCCTTGGCTTGAGTCTACTACAAGTATTGCCCCATCACATGCTGCCAAACTTCTTGATACTTCGTAGTTGAAGTCTACATGGCCAGGTGTGTCTATCAAATTGAATTCGTATTCTTCACCATTTTTTGCTTTGTATATCATTCTTACTGCTTGTGATTTTATTGTGATTCCTCTTTCTTTTTCTATTTCCATGTTGTCTAGCACTTGACTTTCCATTTCTCTTTTTGAAAGTACTCCTGTCATTTCTATCATTCTGTCTGCTAGTGTTGATTTTCCATGGTCTATGTGTGCTATTATACTGAAGTTCCTTATATGTTCTTGTCTTTTATTCATTTTTCCTCCCTATGTTTTTCTGTTTATTAAATATTTTGAATTACTAAGTTCCGTTCTTTATTAACTTTTGTTCATATTTTAACATAAGTTTAATAAAATCACAATAGATTATATAGAAAATTAGTTTGTTGGCATTTTATGTAAATTTTGGTATTATTTTATTATTAGTAAATACTACTGTATAAAAGGAGGACATTCAAATGAATGAAGAAAAAAATTTACAAAATGATGAGGAAATGATAAAACAGTAGAATTACGGACGGTGTTAAAATAACGACAACAGAAGATACCTTAGCATCTTTTTCTGTTATACTCAAAGATGGTGATTTTATTGGTTTTATAGATACAGAATTATTACCAATATACACTAATTCTAATAATATTTTTAGGATTGACGATTTAGCACCAAATTTTTTCTCTGACGAAGCAAAAATCAATACATATACATTTGCTTCGATTTGTAGTTACAAAAAAAATAATTAATGCTTACCCCATAATGTGCAATGCGCATTATAGGGGTTTTCATATTATTATACCCTCATACACATTATACACATTTGTATATCCCATATTTTCTAAAATTCTTTGTGCTTCTTGGCTCCTATGTCCCGTTGAACAATAAACAACTATCAATTGTTCTTTAGTAGCTATTTGCCTTGCAACAACTCTTCTTATTTGATAATCAGGTATTGATATTGCACCATCAAGATGTCCTTCTCTGTATTCCTGTGGACTACGCACATCAATTAATACTGCACCTTGTTTAATGTATTGACTTATTTCATCTTTTCTAATATCTTTTTTGTTATCAAAACTTCTTTTTAATTCAAAATTTTTTTCTATCATATATTTTATTTTTCTAAGCATTTTTAATCCCCCAAAATATCTATATTGAATAATTTTATCTTCTTACTATTATAATATTATTAATAAGACATTTTGTTGTATATTTTTGTATTATTTTGCAATTATGTTATCTTTCTTGTATTATGTTATCTGTTTTGTTTACATTATTTTATTTATTTTTTATCCACACCCTGTGGAAACTGTGGATAACTCTGTGAATAACTCAAAAATGTACCTTTATTTTTGATAGTTATGCACATACCATTGTGCATAACTTTGTTTTCCAATTATTTACATTTTATAATTTTATTTTATGTGTACTCTTATTAAATTTTATGCAAATTATAAAAAAACTATAAAACGGCTATATATCGCCAATTTTATAGTTTTTGTTATTTTTTAATATACATAATCTTTTCAAATCTACAAATTCATAATGTATGATACATAATACTTATAACTTACAATTTTAGAATATATTATGCATTATACTTTTAACTCATAAATTTAAAATATATTATACATATTATTTCTAAAATTGTTATAACTGGAAATCCAACAACAAATGCAACTTTTTGTGTTTTGTGCCTAAATGTATACATTCCAGCAATTGTTCCAATACCTCCACCTAGTGCAGTTATTATAAATAGAGTTTTTTCTGGTATTCTCCATTTTCCTTTTTTGGCTTTTTGCTTGTCTATATACATTATTAGAAATCCTATTATATTTATTAGTATAAAGTAGATTATTATGTTTTTAGTTGTGAATACATTTTGTAAATCTTGCATTTTGATTTCACTCCATTCCTTTAATTGTTGTCCCTTTTCAAGAAGTGTCCCTATTTCCATTTAAAAGGAAATTTTAAGGAACGTCCCTCAATCCCTCTCAATCTATCTTATCCAAACAGACTCAACTGATTACTTTGGCTCATACCTTCTAAGCAACCAAATTCTTTAAGCAAATCTGCTCCTGAAGCACCTATTTTTGCTCTTATTTTTAGGTCATCTATTGACATGAATTTACCATCTTTTCTAGCCTCTACAATACCTTGTGCAGCAACACCACCAAAACCTGGTATACTATTTAAAGGTGGTCTTAATTTGTTGTCTTGTACTTTGAATTTTGTTGCTTCAGATTCGTATAAATCTACTGGTAAAAATTCAAATCCTCTTTCATACATTTCTAATACTATTTCTAAGTCGTCATACATGTCTAATTCAGCTTTTGTTGCTTCTTTCTTTTGGTTTTTCATTTCTATTTCTTTCATTTTGTTTTTAACTTTTTCTTTTCCAAATATCATACAACTTGCGTCAAATGCTTTCGCTCTTATTGAAAAATATGCCGCATAATATGCTAGTGGTATGTGTACTTTGAACCATGCAATTCTAAAGGCATTTGTAACATATGCTGCTGCATGGGCTTTTGGGAACATGTATTTTATTTTTTCACATGACTTGATATACCAGTCTGGTACATCATGTTCTTTCATTAACGGTATGTATTCGTCTTTCCATTTTGGTTCTTTTCCTTTTGCAACCTTTCCTTTACGTACTGCTTCCATTATTTTGAATGATTTGTCTGGTGGTAATCCTTTTTTGATTAGGTAAATCATAATATCGTCACGACAACATATTGCTTCTTGAAGTGTTACTACCCCTTGTTCAATTAATGTTTGGGCATTTCCTAGCCATACGTCTGTACCATGTGATAAACCTGATAAACGTATTAATTCATCAAATGTTGTTGGTTTTGTATCCAAAAGCATGCCTCTGGCAAATTTTGTTCCATATTCAGGTATTCCAAATGTTCCAACTTGTGAGTGAATTTGCTCTGGTGTTACACCTAATGCTTCTGTTGAGTTAAATATTGACATTGTTTCTTTGTCATCCAGTGGTACATCTGTTGGTTTTATTCCAGTCAAATCTTGTAACATACGAATTACCGTCGGATCGTCGTGTCCTAGTATATCTAGTTTTAACAAGTTTCCATCTATTGAGTGATAATCAAAGTGTGTCGTTATTATGTCTGAATTTGGGTCATCCGCAGGGTGTTGTACTGGTGTAAATTCATATATTTCTCTTCCTTTTGGTACAACTATAATTCCACCAGGGTGCTGACCTGTTGTTCTTTTTATTCCTGTACATCCTTGTGATAGTCTTTGAATTTCTGCTCTATTCATAGGAATGCCTCTATCTTCATAATATCCTTTAACATATCCATATGCAGTTTTTTCCGCTACTGTACCAACTGTTCCAGCTTTAAATGTTGTACCTTTACCAAATATTACTTCTGTATATTTGTGTGCTTTTGCTTGATATTCACCTGAGAAGTTTAAGTCAATATCTGGTTCTTTGTCTCCATTAAATCCTAAGAATGTTTCAAATGGTATGTCCATTCCATCTTTTGTTAGTTTATGCCCACATTTTGGACAGTCTTTATCTGGTAAGTCAAATCCATTTCCTACTCCGTAATCTTCAAATTCTGAATACTTACAGTTTGGGCAACGGTAGTGTGGTTGTAGTGAGTTAACTTCTGTTATACCTGTCATAAATGCCGCTAAAGATGAACCTACTGAACCTCTGGAACCAACTATATATCCATCTTCATTTGATTTCCATACCAATTTTTGTGCAATTATGTACATAACTGAGTATCCATTACTTATAATTGAGTCTAACTCTTTATCAAGTCTGTCTTGTACTATTTTGGGTAATGGGTCACCATATAATTCATGTGCTTTTTTGTAAGCTATGTTTTTGATATCTTCTTCGCATCCTGGAATATGTGGCGGACATTTTTCTGGTGATATTGGGCTTATTTGCTCACACATATCTGATATTTTATTTGTGTTTGTTACAACTACTTCATATGCTTTTTCTTCTCCTAAATAACTGAACTCTTCAAGCATTTCTTCTGTTGTTCTTAAATATAATGGTGCTTGATTGTCTGCATCTTCATATTTTTGTCCCGCTTCTAATATTCTTCTATAAATTTCGTCTTGTGGATCCATAAAATGAACATCACATGTTGCAACAACTAATTTGTTTAATTTTTCACCTAATGCAACAATTTTTCTGTTGATATCTCTTAAATCTTCAACATCTCTTACAATTCCATTTCTAATCAAGAATTGATTATTTCCTGTTGGTTGAATTTCTAAGTAATCATAGTCATTTGCAATCGCTTCAATCTCTTCATCTGGACGTCCTTGTTCTATTGCCTGATATAGTTCACCTGCCTCACATGCACTTCCAAGTATTAAACCTTCTGAATATTTTTTGTATAAGCTTTTTAATATTCTAGGTTTTCTATAAAAATAATTAACATGTGAAAGTGAAATTAATCTATATAAATTTCGTAATCCCACATAGTTTTTTGCTAAAATGATAGCATGATATGTTTTTAATTTTTTGTATTCTTCTGCTTTTGCTACTGGATCTGCTGCAACTTGGTCTATATCTTCTAGTTTTTTTGCTCCCTTTTCCTTTAACATATCTATCATTACATTAAATACTTTAACTGTTGTATCAACATCATCTAAAGCTCTATGTGCTACTTCTACCTTAATTCCTAAATTTTCCGCAATTTTTCCTAATTTATATTTTTTATACTCTGGGAATAAATCTTTGGCCAAACTTAATGTATCTAAGTATGAATAATCAAAGTCATACCCTAATCTTTTTGCATTTTGTTTTAAGAAACCAACATCAAAATTTGCATTATGTGCTACTATTACAGTTTCATTTTGGTCACCTAAAAATTCCAACATTTTAGGGAATACTTTTTCAATTGTTTCTGCATCTTTTACCATATCGTCTGATATGTTTGTAACTTCTGTAACTCTTTCTGGAATATGTCTTTCTGGATTTACAAAGCAACTGAATTCGTCTATTACTTCTTTATTTTTAACTTTCATTATTCCTATTTCTGTAATTCTATCATTTGTTGCTGAAAATCCTGTTGTTTCTAGGTCAAGTACACAATATGTTGCATCTATGTCTTGTCCCTTTCCATTATAAATTGATTTTGTATTATCTGGCGCTAAATATGCTTCTACACCATATATTATTTTGATATCCGGATTATCGTCGCCAACTAGGTGATATGCTTCTGGGAATGCTTGTGCAACTCCATGGTCTGTTATTGCTATTGATTTCATTCCCCATTTCATTGCTCTTTTTATCAAGTCTGTTGCTGATGTTACTGCATCCATTTGGCTCATTTTGGTGTGCATGTGTAATTCTACTCTTTTTACTTCTGCGTTGTCTTGTCTTACTTCTTTTTTTACACCTGTACTTTCTACGATGGTATTTGCCATAACAGTAAGTTCACCTGAAAATGAGTCCATTTGCGCATTTCCTTCAATTTTTATACCTTTTACACTACCCATTCTTTTTATTATTTTTTTAGCTTTTCCTTTTTCTAGGAAGGCTTTACATGTAAGTGTACTTGTTCCATCATATAAATCAAAACTTAATAATGTTTTTCCAGATTTTAATTCTCTATCTTCCATAAAGATAATCTCACCATCTAATGAAACTGCTCCGTCTTCTGGTCCTAGTTCTGAAACTTTTGCAAGTGGAGCGGTTATGTTCATTGTTTTTCCTAAAATTAATGGTGTATCTTCTTCTTCGTCTTCTTTTGGAAGATCTGGAATATTGTTTTCTATTTCAATTATTGTGTTTGCAATTACTGTTACATCTCCTACATATGTGTCAAGTCCTGCTTTTCCTATAACTTTTATTCCTTTTGCTTGTTCTATTTGTGCTTTTATTTCATTTCCTTCTTTGATATCTTTGGCAAATGATTTACATGTCATTGTGCCTGTTCCATCATATAGGTCAATTATAAGCATTCCTTTGCCCGATTTTGTTTCTCTACATTCAACTGTTAGCACTCTTCCTTCAAGTGCTACTCTACCATCATTTGCAGTTATATCTTTTATTTTAATTAGTTTTTCTTTTGCTTTTGATGGTTTTCCCATTATGTATTTTTGTTCTTCTATAACGGCATTATCTAATTCCATATCTTCTGGCATTGTTCCCATTTCTTCCATTGGAATATAGTCTCCGTCTTGTGGTGGCATGTAGTCTGGGTCATTATATTCTGGCACTTCGTTTTGAGAATTATTTTGGTTGTGTACAGAATTTGTTCCATTTGATGCTGAATTTGGAAAATTTTGAGTATTTGCAGTGTGTTGTCCATTTTCTGAGTTTTCTCCGTTTTCTGGAATGAATGCGACTGTTTGTTTTATTGCATTTTCTTCCATTTCTTTAATTTTCTTTTCATGTTGTATTTCCGCTTCTTGTGGCAAAATTTCTTCAAGTTCAATTTTGTATTCTTTTCCATATAATTTTTTAATTACATTTTCTAACTCTTTATCTGTTTTCTTTGCTCTTAAAAAGTCTGCACCTCTTATATGCATTTTTACATTTATTATATTGTCATTTATTTCAACATCACTTTTCATTAATAGCATTGGTTTCATTAATGGATATTTATGTGCCATATAGCATATGATGTTTTTCCATTCTTCTTTTACTGATTTTAATTGCGTGTCTTTTTGGTAATGGATTGTCATATCTATGTTTGAAAAATGGAATCTTTCTATTAAGAATTTTTCAAAATACCATATGTCTTTTACTTCTATGTATTCGTCTATTTCCAATGTTATTCCTAATGTAGTTGTGCTTTTTATTACATTTAGTGCTTTAACATATGCTTCTTTTATATTTGCTTTTGTTTCATAATCACTGAATATTTCTTTTACTTTTTTTGCTTTATTTTCTGACATTGCTTTTGATTCACTCCATTTCGCTAATGTTCTTTTGGGACCTGTTCTGTTTTGGTCCGGTTCCAAGATGTTTTTTCTTTTGTTGTATTTTATCACAAATTGCCATTTTGTTAAAGCGAACAGGTCAAAAAAAGCAAGATAATTTTAATCTTGCTTTTTCTGTAATTTTCCTATTCTATTTTCTAAACCTTCACATAATTTATTGATTTCTGTTGCTAGTTTTGATGCTTTGTTTTTTATTACAATTCTATTTTTTCAACTTTAATATCATCCAAATTAGAATCATCAACTTTATATCCATATCCACCTAGATAATATCTGCAATTATTGTAATCCTCTGCAGTTTGCTTCTCACCATTTTTCAAATTAACAATAGAAACTCCATCTCTACTATTTCCAACATAAATTTTATCATTAATAATATAATTTAAATTAGTTCCAAAATCTGCAAATTGACCAATTTCTGTTGCAGTACCATCTTCTTTAACATTAAACAAAGTATATTTTTCATCCAATGAACCATCATCAAGTCTTTTTCTAATATTTATATATGTATTCCCTGCATATTCTCTAACCATACCAAAATATCCAACCAACATATCATCTTTTGTTTCCAAGTTTAATATATGTATTGCTTCCTGTTCCGCATAATCTACATATGTTAAATATTTATCATTTAAAGTTATTATAAATTTTCTTCCTTGCGCTATTTCTGTATCATTAGAACCATCTGTATTTATTTCATGCATTTTTCTGTTTTGAGCAGTATAATATATTTTATCATTATTTATCGCAAAATAATTTTTTATTTTTTCTGCTATATTTTTTACATTTTTTCCATCTTTGTCCATAGAGCATATTGTTCCCTGTGGATTTTGATTTATAGTATCATATCCTATTTGATTTACAAAATATACTTTCTCATCTGTTATCCATAATTGTAAAGATGAACCATCATAAATTTTAGTAACATTTCCTTCCAAATCTATTTTATAAATTCCTTTTCCGCTATAATAGTCTGGAATTGCAAATATATTTTCACCGTCAAAATATATTTTACTTGCTCCATTTGGAAGCTGTGCTAATTTTTTAGTTGTACCATCTTCCACATTATATGCATATATACATTTGTTTTTGTCTTCGTAAATCACACCTGTTTTTCCTATTTTACAGAATGTTTTTCCCTCTTGCATACTTTTTTGTTTTTCTTCCTTTTCTAGTTCTTCATTATTTGTTTTATTTGTGTTTGCAGTTACCTCTTCACTATTTGTATTTCCCTGTTCTTTGGCATAATTTACTGTTTCAACTTTGTTTGGATTAATAACCACAATTGCTATTGCAATTATCATCAATATTGCAAGTATTATTCCTAATATTATATTTCCCTTTTTATCATCCATTTTTTTCTCCTTTTTTGAGGTCTTTAATTATTACATATTTTGATAATTTTGTGTCTTACACCTCATTTAAAAAATTCTTAGGATATCATTATAAGTTATATATAATGATAATGCTATTAAAATTGAAAATCCTATCAATTGTATATTTATTTCTGTTCTTTCATTTAATGGTTTTCTTCTAATTGCTTCAATTATTAATATTAAAATTTTGCCACCATCAAGTGCTGGAATTGGCAATAAATTTGTTACACCTAGTGATAGTGAAATCAAAGCCAACATATATATAAATTCTCTAAGACCGTTAGTTTTTGCAACAACTTCTGATATTCCAACAGGTCCCATCATTTGGTCTACACTTACTCCTCCTGTAAATAGCATTTTTATATTGTCTAATATAGAACCTGCAAATTCTTTTGTTTCTATTCCACCATATATCAAATGATTTGCTAATGTGTTCTCTGCTTGTTTTAAATTTACTCCTAAATAATATGATGAAATATAATCTGGTGTAAATTCAAATGTTATTTGTTGCTCTTTTCTTTCTACAGTTATAAGTATTGTATTAACACCTTTTTCTTGAATCATATTTACAATTTTATTATAATCACCATTTATTTCTTGATTATTAATTTTAGTTATTTTATCATTTGCCTTTAATCCAACTTTTTCTGCGCTACTATCTTTTTCAATAGATATTATTTTACAGTTTTTATCTAAATATATTCCTGTATTTTTTGTTTTTATCTCTGTTGGTTTTATTTGATATTCCAATGTTTGGCCATTTCTTTCTACTTTTAAAGAAATTTCTTCTCCATTGTATTTTTCGTTTTTATCATTTGGTTCTGTAACTTTAGTCATTGCTTTACTTAAGTCATATTTGTTCTTGATTTTCTTTCCATCTAATTCTACAATTTTGTCATTTTGTTGCAATCCTACTTCTTGTGCAACATATCCATCTAATACTGAACTTATTTCATTTGTTACATATGTTGTACCTGTTGACATTAAAACAAAATATACTAATAATCCAAATATGATATTTACTGTTGCACCTGCAATAACTATAGCAATTCTTTTTGGTATACTTGCTTTTGAAAAAGAACCCTCATTTTCTGATCTTTCTTCTTCGCCTTCCATACTGCAAAATCCACCGTAATGGTATTAATCTTAGTGCATATTTGGTTTCTTTTCCTTGTTTTTTCCATATTGTTGGTCCAAAACCTATTGCAAATTCATTTACTTTAACTTTGCAAAGTTTTGCTACTAGCAAGTGTCCTGCCTCATGTATCAAAATTAGAAATCCAAGTAAAAATATTATCTTTAAGGCTGATATTATAATTGTCAAATTTATGCCTCCTTATTTCGGGATTGGGGGACAGGTCTTTAATCTCGATTTTTTTTCGGGATTAAAGACCTGTCCCCCAATCCCGAAATTTTTAAATTAAAGTAAATAACATATATGCAAATGGTGCTATAAATAATACACTATCTATTCTGTCAAGCATTCCTCCATGACCTGGTAATAAATTACTATAATCTTTTATATCAACATATCTTTTTATACAAGATGCTGAAAAATCACCTATTTGACCTATCAAACTTAATACTATTCCTGATATTCCTACTACAAAATATGAATATTCAAAAGAAAAATTATTATTTAAAACAAATGTATAAATAAGTGCTAACGCAGTTGCTCCAATCGTTCCAGCAACACAACCTTCTATCGATTTTTTAGGACTTACTTTACTAAATTTGTGTTTTCCAAATCTTTTTCCTATGCAATATGCAAATACATCTGTTCCCCATGATGCAATAAATATATATCCCAACAATATTTTTCCGTTTTGCATTTTATCTATCATTGTTAAAAACATTATAAATGTTGGTACATAACATATTCCAAGCAATGTGTATGCCATGTCTTTAAATGATGTATTCATATCTGTTGCTATTACATTCGCAAATAATATTAATAATATTATTGGAATTGCATAAATTAGGCTTCCTGTTAATTGTTGGCTTGATATAAAACTTGGCAATAATACCAATGCACAACTTAAATATGATATCCATTTTATAGGTTTACATACTTTTGATATTGCTCCTAAATATTCATGCATTGCTACAATTGCAATAAGTGTAAACATTAGTCCTGTTATTATATTATTTTGAATTAATAACAATACTATAAGGGCTAAACCTACTATAAATCCTGATGTTATTCTTTTAAAATCCATACCTATTCTTTCTCTCCTCTTCGCTCATTCATTAGTGAACAAATATAAAAATTTAAAATGATTTGTTCTCACTATTAACTCTTTTCAAATTTTTTATTTTGCCCCAAATTTTCTATTTCTACTTTTATAAACTTCTATTGCATCATCTAAATCTTTTTCATTAAAGTCAGGCCAATTTTTATCTACAAATAAAAATTCTGTATATGCTAATTGCCATGGTAAGAAATTACTTAAACGTAACTCTCCACTTGTTCTTATTAACAAATCTGGATCTGGCTGATTTGCAGTATATAAATTGTCTGATATCATTTGCTCTGTTATATCTTCAATTTTTACTTCATTATTTTGTATTTTTTTTGCAATATTCTTTACTGCTCCCAATATTTCGTCTCTTCCACCATAATTTAGTGCTATATTAAATACAATTCCAGTATTGTCTTTTGTTCTTTCCATGCATTTTTCTATACTTTTTTGCATCTTTTCTGATAAACCTTGTCTATTTCCAATTATTTTTACTTTGATATTTTCCGAATCCGCTCTTTTACTATAATCATCCAAATAACTTTGAAATAAGTTCATTAATGCAGTAACTTCTTCTGTTGTTCTTTTCCAGTTTTCTGTTGAAAATGCATATACTGTTATATATTTTATACCAATTTTATTTGCATATCTAACTACTTTTTCTAGAGTTTTTGCACCTTCTTTATGTCCTAAACTTACTGGCAAATTTTTATTTTTAGCCCATCTTCTATTTCCATCCATTATAATTGCTATATGTTTTGGCAAATTATCTTGTTCCATTTTGTTCCCCCATCTGTCATTTTTTTATTCCCTGTCAAAAAGTGGCATCCCTTTTTACAGATTTTATTTATTTCTATTTTTAATATATGTTGCTAATTGGCTTAAAAATTCTGCTTTTTCTCCATAATCTTTTAATTGCTCAATTGCCTCTTGAGTTATTTTATCTAGTTCTTTTTTTGCACCATCTAAACCATAATATGATACATATGTACATTTGCCCATTTCCTTGTCGTTTCCAACTGGTTTTCCAGTAATTTTTGGGTCACCTTCTTCAGATAAAATATCATCTTTTATTTGAAATGCCAATCCAATGTTTTCTGCATATTTTGTTAATTTTTTTAAATCTTTTTCTGAAGCACCTGCCAAAATCGCACCCATTCTTACACATAATTTTAGTAATGCCCCTGTTTTGTTTATATGAATATATTCAAGCATTTCTTTTGAAATTTGCTTACCTTCTAATTCTGTATCTAAATATTCTCCCGCTATCATTCTGTCAACTGCTTTTGAAAATTCATTAAATGCTCTTACTTTTTCACAAAAGTTTTCTTTATATTGATTTTCTGCAGAGTACAATATTTCGTCACTTAATACTATATATGCTTGGTTTAATAAGCCATCTCCTGCAAGCAATGCAGTTGGATGATTAAATTGTTTATGATTTGTTGGTTTTCCATGTCTAAAATCATCATTATCTACTTCTGGCAAGTCATCGTGTATTAATGAAAAATTATGCACCATTTCTATTGCTACTGCAAATGGCATTGCTTCTTCAATATCTTCTTTAAATAATTGATATGTTGCTAATACCAAAATTGGTCTTAGTCTTTTTCCTCCTGCCATTAAACTATATTCCATTGAATTATTTAAAGTCTTTTCTGGACATTCTTCTTTTCTAAGATATTTTTCTAATTCATTATTTACTATATCTTGATACATTTTTAGATTTTGTTTAAATTCCATTTTTGGTCCTTCCCTTTTATACAGACATTACTTCTTTTTCTTTGTTTGCTAATATTTTATCAATTTCTTCTACACTACTATCTGTTAATTTTTGAATGTCATTTTCTGCTTGTTTTAATTCATCTTCTGTCATATTTCCTTCTTTTTGTTCTGCTTTTGCTGTTTCTATTCCATCTCTTCTAACTGATCTTACTGCTACTTTTGCTTCTTCTGCCATTTTTTTGATGTCTTTTACTAATTCTTTTCTTCTTTCTTCTGTTAGTTCTGGGAATGCTAATCTGATTACTTTTCCATCATTGTTTGGATTTATTCCTATGTCTGAAGCCAATATTGCTTTTTCAATTTCTTTTAATATGCTCATATCCCATGGTTGAATAACTATTAATCTTGCTTCTGGAACTGATACACCTGCTACTTGATTTATTGGTGTTGGTGTTCCATAATAGTCTATTTTTACTTTGTTTAATATTGCAGGATTTGCTCTTCCTGCTCTAACTTCTGATAATTTTTCACTGTATACGCTTATACATTTTTCCATTTTTTCTTTAATATTTGTGTAATCCATAATCTTATACCTCTTTTCTTTATTTTACCATTATCCATTTTGAAACCGATACCTCAAAATGACATTTTCTATTTTACTATTGTTCCTATATGTTCGCCTTTTACTGCTCTTACTATGTTTTCTGGGTCTGCTATTCCAAATACTAATAATGGAATATTGTTATCTCTACATAATGCAGTTGCAGTTGAATCCATAACTTTTAAGTCTTTTTCTAATACTTCTAAATATGATATTTTGTCAAATTTTTCTGCTGTTGGGTCTAATTTAGGGTCTGCAGAATATACTGCATCTATTGCTTTTCCTAATAAAATGATGTCTGCATTTATTTCTGTTGCTCTTAGTACTGCTGCTGTATCTGTTGTGAAATATGGATGCCCTGTTCCACATGCAAATATTACAACTCTGCCTCTTCCTAAATGTTTTTCTGCTTTTCTTATTATAAATGGTTCTGCTATTTCTCTCATTTCTATTGCAGTTTGTACTCTTGAGTGTACTCCTCTTGCTTCTAGTGCATCTTGTAGTGCTAAGCCGTTCATTGCAGTTGCTAACATTCCCATGTAGTCTGCTGTGGCTCTTTCCATTTGGTGTCCGTTTCTTCCTCTCCAGAAGTTTCCTCCTCCTACTACTATTCCTACTTCTACTCCCATTTCTGTTACTTCTTTTATTTTGTCACATATTTTTCCTACTACTTCTACGTTTACTCCTGTTTTTTGTTCTCCTGCTAGTGCTTCTCCACTTAGTTTTAAAAGTACTCTTTTATATTTCGCTTCTGACAATTTTTTCACTCTCCTTAGTTTTTTTCTTAAGCGTATTCTATCATATATTTTTGAAATTGAATACCCCTTTTTGTAAATTTTTATACAAAGTAACTAATCAAAAAAATGAGATAGAAATTTCTACCTCATTTATTTTTTAAATAATTTTAAAATACCTTATAAACATCCTCAATAGAACTTTCTATTTGCTCCCCTGTTTTCATATTTTTAACCTTAACAACACCAGAATTAACCTCATCTTCGCCAACTACAATAACATAAGGGATTTCAAGTTTATCGGCATATTTCATTTTAGCCTTTAATTTTTTATCATTCAAGAATATTTCAGTATTAATGCCATTTTTTCTTAAATCACTTGCCAATTTAATTGGAACTGTCATATCATCAACCATTGGAACTACTAAAACTTCCGCAATTGATTTTTTATCCGCTTTTATTAAATTCAATTCATTTAACTTGTAGAACAATCTAGTCAAACCAATTGAAATTCCAACACCTGGCAATTTTTTATCAGTATAATGTTCTGCTAAATTCTCATATCTACCACCAGAACATACACTTCCAAGTTCTCTATATTCATTTAAAAATGTTTCATACACTGTTCCTGTATAATAATCAAGACCTCTAGCAATTGTTAAATCAACTTTGAAGTTGTTATCTGGAATTCCAAATAATCTTACATATTTAACAACTTCTGTAAGTTCTTCAAGTCCTATTTTGAATGCTTCATTTTCAATTTTTAAATCTCCAAGTTTTTGCAATTTTTCATCTGTTGTTCCATCAATTTCAATAAAATCTAATATTTTATTTATTGATTCTGTTGGAACTCCAATTTTTTCTAATTCTTCTATTACTGCTTCTTTTCCTATCTTTTCTATTTTGTCTATTATTCTAAGAATTTCAACTGCATTTTCTTTTTGATTTAAACTTTCAAACAAACCATTAAATAATTTTCTGTTGTTTATTTTTATTGTAAAATCATCAAATCCTAATTCTTTAAATACATTATAAATAACACTTGGTAGTTCTGCATCATTAATTACGCTTAATTCTCCATCACCAATAATATCTATATCACATTGATAAAATTCACGAAATCTTCCTTTTTGCGTTCTTTCTCCACGATATACTTTTCCAATTTGATATCTTCTAAATGGAAAACTTAAATTCCCATAATTTTTTGCTACATATTTTGCAAGTGGTACCGTTAAATCAAATCTCATTGATATGTCTGTATCACCTTTTTCAAATCTGTATATTTGTTTTTCTGTTTCTCCACCAGCTTTTGCAAGCAATACCTCTGATAGTTCTAGTATTGGTGTATCTAGTGGTAAAAATCCAAATTTTTGATATGTTTTTTCTATTTTTTGTTTTATTTGTTCAAATAATATTTGTTCATTTGGCATTAATTCCATAAAACCTGCCAATGTTCTTGGTTCTGTTTTGCTCATAATTATATCCTCTCTCTATTTTTTCGGGATTGAAGACCCGTCCCCCAATCCCGATTTTTTTATATTTTACCACATTTTAGGCTTTAATTCAAGATAAATTGGTTTTTCATCTTTTAGCATTGTTGCCTTTCCATGTCCTGGATAAATAAAAGTATCATCAGGCAAATTTAATATTTTATTAACTATTGAATTCATTATTGCTTCTCTACTAGAAGTAGGTAAATCTGTTCTTCCCCATGTTCCGGCAAAAATTGTGTCACCTGAAAATAAACATTTTTCTTTTTCACAGTAAAGTGATGTACTTCCTGCAGTATGACCAGGTGTATGAATTACTCTAAATTCTAAATCACCTAAATGTATTAAATCATTATCATCAACTCTTGAATCCGCTTCTAACTCTATATCTGGTAGTCCAATATATTCAGACAAATTAATATCAACATTGTTTAGTCCTTCACTATCAATTCTATGAATTAATATTTTGCCACCACAACGTCTTTTTAACTCGTTTACACCTGCAATATGGTCCCCGTGGCAATGTGTTAAATAAATATATTTTAATTTTCCTTTAAATACATTTTTTATTAAATCCTCAATTTTATCTATATCACCTGCTGGGTCTATTACCATTATTTCTTTGCTATCTTCATCAAATATCACATAGCAATTTGTTGGGTCACCTATCCAGGTGTCTATCTTTAGTTCTTTTAAAATCATATTTTTCTTTCATTCCTCTCAAATATTACCTATAATTCTTTTCCAACAATTATCTCCTAACCTCGTAAACACTATCAACCTTCTTAATATTTCTAATGACTTTATTCAATTCTTCAATATTCTCAACTTCAAGGTCAATATCCATAATTGCTATTCTCTCCTTAGTAGTTTTTGTACTAACTCCCATAAGATTTGCCTTAGTTTCCTTAACAGTATTTAGAATATCAACCAATAGACCTTTTCTGTCATTTGCCAAAACTTCTAATGTAACATTATAATTTTCTTTTGCCTCTTCATACCATTTAACATCTATTATTCTATTTTCTTCTGTTAACAAATCTTTTACATTTACACAGTCTTTTCTATGAACTGATACGCCTCTTCCTTTTGTGATGTATCCTATTATTTCGTCTCCTGGTAATGGATTGCAACATTTTGAAAGTTTTACTAAGCAATTATCTATTCCTTCTACAACAACTCCTGAACTTGATGGTTTTTGTTTACTTTCTTTTTGTTTTCTTAATTCTTCAATTTTTTCTTCAACATTTTCTTCCTGATGTTCTTTTCTATATTCTTGTAGCATTCTTGCTATTACTTTTACTGCAGAATTTGCTCCAAATCCAACTGCTGCATACATATCTTCAAGATTCTTATATTTATATCTATCTAGCATTGCATCAATATATTCTTGCTTAAATAACTCTACATGTGACATTCCAATTCTCTTAATCTCTTTTTCTATTAAGTCTTTTCCTTTTTCAATATTTTCTGATTTTTCTGCTTTTTTGAACCATCCATTTATTTTGTTTTTGGCTTTTGTACTTTTTACAAATTTAAGCCAATCTCTACTTGGTCCTTTTGAATTGTCTGATGTAATTATCTCAATGATATCTCCGCTTTTTAATGGCGTTATAATTGGCATCATTTTACTATTTATTTTACATCCTGTCATATGGTTTCCAATTTCTTCGTGTATACTATATGCAAAGTCTATTGGAGTTGCATTTCTTGGTAATATTTTTATTGCTCCTTTTGGTGTAAATACATAAACTTCATCTTCAAATAATTCAGTTTTTAATGTTGTCAAAAATTCTTGTGGATCTTGCATATCTTTTTGCCATTCCAATGATTCTCTAAGCCAAGCAAGTTTGTCTTCTTCTACTTTTACTGATTGTTTTTTTCCAAAGTAACTTGCTTCTTTATATGCCCAGTGTGCCGCAATACCATATTCTGCAATTCTGTGCATATCCCATGTACGAATTTGCACTTCAAATGGTGTTCCTTTGTCACCTAATAATGTTGTATGTATTGATTGATACATATTTGGTTTTGGTACTGCTATATAGTCCTTAAATCTTCCTGGCATTGGACTATACATCTCATGTACAACTCCAAGTGCTGCATAACAGTCTTTTATTGAATTGACTAATATACGCAATGCGAATAGGTCATATATTTGATCTAATGTTTTGTTGTCTCTTTTCATTTTTCTATATATACTATATAAATGTTTTGCACGACCTGTTACTTCTGCATCAATATGTTGTTTTTTTAGTTGAACTCGTATGTCTGCCATTATTTTTTCTATGAATTTTAATCTTTCTTCTCTCTTTTTGTTTATTCCTTCAACTAATTCATGATATTCTTCTGGATATAAATATTTAAAAGATAAATCTTCTAATTCCCATTTCATTGAATATAGACCTAAACGGTTTGCAAGTGGTGCATATATTTCCATTGTTTCTTTTGCATTTGCAATTTGTCTATCTCTTTTTAGATATTTTAATGTTCTCATGTTGTGAAGTCTATCTGCAATTTTCAATATTATAACTCTGATATCTTTTCCCATTGCCAAAAACATTTTTCTGTAATCTTCAACTTGTTGTTCTTCAACAGTTGTAAATTGCATTGTTTCTAATTTTGTAACACCTGCAACCATATCTGCAATTTCATCGCCAAAGTCTTTTCTTAAATCTGCATCTGTTGCATCTGTGTCCTCTACAACGTCATGTAATAATGCTGCACATATTGTTGCTTCATCTAATCCTACTCCTGCCAATATGTATGCTACATTTAATGGATGTATTATATATGGTTCTCCAGACCTTCTTTTTTGTTCTCCATGGTGTTCTACTGCATAGTTATATGCTTTCATTATTAATTTTGTATCTACTCTTCTGCTTGTTTCTTTCTTTTTTGATATTACATCTTGTATTGTTATTTCTTTACTATTTTCTTTCAATTTATTCCCCCCTTTTTGTCAATAGGGACGCCCCTTTTTGACAGAAATTTTTTTCAAAGCTCAATTGACTATTTATGTAAATTGTGCTATACTCTATTTAAATTTTATAACCATTAACATGCTAAAGCTTATTTAGCAAACATATGAAAGGAGACATTATGTCAATTATGTCAGATTCAGGAAAATTACGGTTGGTTTATGGTTTAATCTTTACTGCTTGGAGTTTATTAAATGTTGCAGGCATTGTAACATTTAGTTTTCTCCTCGTTTTCAGGATTTTATCAAGTGATTTTGGAGTACTCATTTTTCTTCTTTCTATTTCACTAGTATTCTCCGTACTTGGAATAGTAGCTAATTTTATTGACATTTACAAAGTTGGAAAATATGAAGATCCAGAAGACTAACCACTAAAGTTGTCAAAAGGGTCCGTCCCTTTTGACAGCTTTTTATATTGACTTCATAACATCTTTAACATTAATTTGTAAACTATCAACACCATTAAAACTATTAATTTCCAAAGTTCCAACAACATCAATCTTGTCACCAATTCTATATTCATCTGCTAAATAACCTAAATTAAAACCTATTGCATTTACTACAGAATTGCCATCTTTCAAAGTCATTTTTATATGTTTGCCTTCTGACAAACTTCTAATAGAATCAACTTTCAGATTTTTCAACGCAAATATTGGTGTCTTATTTCCTTCACCAAATGGTTCGAGTTGTTTCAAACTTTCAACAGTTTCTCTATTTACTTCATTTAAATTGATTTTTGCATCAACATTTATAATAGGAACTATCTCATCTATTTTTGAATCTTTTGCAATTTGTTCAAGTTCATTTGCAAACTTGTCAAAATTGTCTTTTTTTATTGTAATTCCTATTGCCATACTGTGTCCACCAAATTTTTCAATTGTATCTTGGCATTTCATTAGTGCATCATGCAAGTCAAAACCTGGAATGCTTCTACCTGAGCCTTTTGCCAATTCATTGTCATAACACAATAAAATACTTGGTTTAAAATACAAATCTGTTATTTTTGAAGATACAATTCCAATAACTCCATGATGCCAATTATCTCCGCCAACAACTATTGCACAATTTTCATATAACTTGTTCTTTTCAATTTGATTTACTGCATCTTCATAAATTGATTTTTCTTTTTCTTGTCTCATTTTATTATAATCGTTTAATTTCTTTGTTAGTTCATTTACTTCGTAAATATCTTTTGATAAAAATAGTTTCAACGCCTCGTCTGCATGTCCCATTCTTCCACACGCATTTATTCTTGGTGCAACCCCAAAAGATATAGTTGTTGAGTCAAGATTTTTATATCCTGAAGACATAAGTAATGACTTTAGTCCCATATTTTTTGTTTGCGCTACAAGTAATAATCCTAATTTTGTTATAACTCTATTTTCATCAACTAATGGTACTATATCTGATATTGTTCCAACACACACAATGTCTAAGTATTTTAAGTATTCTTTTTCGTCTAATTCTAATTTTTTTCCGCAATGCTTGTATTAATTTAAATACAACACCAACTCCCGCCAAATCTCTGCAAGGATATTGATTGTCTTTTCTTTTTGCATCAACTACAGCAAGTGCTTTTGGCAATTTATCTCCAACTTCGTGATGGTCTGTTACTATTGTTTCTATTCCTAGTGAATTTGCATATTCAATTTCTTCTATTCCAGAAATTCCTGTGTCAACTGTTATCATTAAAGTATAATTTTCTTGTGCTATTTTTTCTATAGCTGGTTTGTTTAATCCATATCCTTCTTCTAATCTGTTTGGAATGTATGAATCTACATGTAGTCCTCTATCTTCTAAAAAGCTTTTTAATACTGTTATACTTGTTATTCCGTCTACATCGTAATCACCATATATTATTGTTTTTTCGTTATTTTCTATTGCTTTTATTATTCTCTCTACCGCAATATTCATATCTGGCATTAAAAATGGGTCATGGAAATTTTGTCTTGTTGGATGTAAAAATTTTTCTATGTCTTCGTCTTTTATTTTTCTATTTACAATTATTGACGCTAGCAATTCATTTATTTTGTATTTTTCTGCTATTCTTTCTGTTTCTTCTGTATCTGTCTCATATATTTGCCATTTTTTGTTCATACCTTTCTCCTTTTTTTACTTTTCGTATATTGTATAACATTTTCTTATTTTTTTAAAGTATTTTTTGTAAATTCTGTAAATTTGTTCATGCACAAAATTACTATTCACAATCCGTAAAATTATTGTTTGTACGTTCCCCGTCGTCATTAGGGTAATTATATCTATTGGTAAGTTTGCATAGCTTTCCTAGAACAAATCTGAAAATTTTATATACTAGGAAAGTTGTATAACTTTCCTAGTATATAAACAAAAGAACCTACAATTTCTTGTAAGTTCTTTTGTTTTATCTACTAAATTTGTTTAGCAAAAATTATTGTTCTTTGATCATTACTTGCATCTGTACAAGTTGATAATGTTAATTCTGCTAATCCTGCAGTATCTCTTGTGTAGAATGATGTATCTGTTGATGATGCCTCAAATTTATTGTATACTTGATATGTTACTGATTTTCCTCTATAATCTGTTACATATATTTTTGCACCATTAGATAATTTTTTTAAATTAGAGAAAAACATTCCATTTCTATAATTATGCCCTATTATAACTGTGTTTCCAGGTT
The DNA here is from genome assembly GCA_001916065.1 of Clostridium sp. 28_17. Classification (GTDB taxonomy): domain Bacteria; phylum Bacillota; class Clostridia; order TANB77; family CAG-508; genus CAG-269. The sequence goes on along the minus strand of MNRS01000016.1, from coordinate 38,588 downwards.
GATTTAAATTGTCTCCACTTGGATATAATGCAATTAGTGCTTTTTCTAGTGCAGTTGTTGATACTTCTTCTACTATTGGATATTCCAAATTGATTGCTGGAATTTTCATTGTACCTACAACTGTAAATCCGTTATATTTTTTCTTTCCTGAACCACTACCTGTTGTTGTACTTGTTATTGGTGTTTCATTAGAACTATCTAATACAACATTTTCATTCGAATCATCTGTTGTATTTTCTTCACTTGTTGTTACATCTCCTTGATAATCTTCTACAAAATCTGATGCCTGTTTTGAAGAATTATATTTTTTAATATAATCAAATCCTAAAAATCCCAATAACAATACAATTGCAATTATTACTATTATTAACACTACTGTTAATACTTTACTATATTTACTCTCAAACATACCTTTTACCTCCGTACTTTTAAACTCTAATTACATTATAACATATTAAATTTAATTTTACAATTTTTTTACAAATTTTTATATTTTTTATGTTAATCTTCGTTTCTTAATGTACTTATGCTTATTACTATTATACTATTTTATCTCCAAATTTAGCACCTGCTAAAACATGAAAATGTAAGTGCATAACTTCTTGTCCAGCATCTTTTCCACAATTCACTATAACCCTATATCCACTTTCCTTAAAACCTTTTTCATCTGCTATTTTATTTATAACACCATATATTTTTCCAACAATTGCTTCATCTTCTTTTTCCATATGAGCTAATGATGTTATATGTTTTTTAGGAATTACCAATATATGAACTGGAGCCGCTGGATTTATATCATTAAACGCTAATATTTCATCATCTTCATATACTTTTGTTGAAGGAATTTCACCTTTTATAATTTTACAAAATAAACAATCTTCCATTTTTATCACCTTTCAATTATTCTTTAGGGATTAAAGACCCGTCCCCTAATCCCTAATTATTTTTTAGGGATTAGGGGACGGGTCTCCAATCCCGATTTTTTATTTTTCTAAAATTGCCTTTATTCTTCTAACACCTGCTGAACTTGCTTCTTCTTTTTTGATTTTGAATTTTCCAAGTTCACTTGTGTTTTTTACATGAGGTCCACCGCAAAGTTCTTTTGAAACATTTCCTATTGTGTAAACAGTTACAACATCTGGATATTTTTCAATAAACATACATTCTGCTCCTGATTTAACTGCTTCATCTTTTTTCATTTCTTCTACTGTTACTGGTATTGCATCTTGAATCCATTTGTTTACTAAGTCTTCTGTTTGTTTCTTTTCTTCGTCTGTCATTTTGTGGTCACAGTTAAAGTCGAATCTCATTCTGTCTACTGTAATGTTTGAACCTCTTTGATGTGTTTCTGGTCCTAAAACTACTTTAAGTGCTGCATTTAATAAATGTGTTGCTGTATGATATGCTATTGTTGTGTCATTTTGTTCTGCTAGTCCGCCTTTAAATTTTTGTTCTGAACCCATTCTTGATTTTTCTTGATGTGCTTTGAATAGTTCGTCAAATTCTTTCATATCAACCGTCATGTTATTTTCTTGTGCTAGTTCACTTGTAACTTCAGGTGGAAATCCGTATGTGTCATATAATTTGAATACTACTTTTCCATCTATTTTAGTTTTTCCTTGTTCTTTGGCTTTATTCATTTCTTTTTCAAATTCTTTTTCACCATGTGCAAGTGTTTTTACAAATTTATTTTTTTCCTCAATTATTACATTTTTGATTAACTCTTGATTTTTTTCTAAATCTGGATACATTTCTTTTAAGTTTTCAACATTGATATCTATTAATGTTAATATTTCGTCTAAATTGATTTGTAATTTGTTCATATGTCTTACCATTCTACGAATTAATCTTCTTAAAATATACCCTCTGTCAACATTACTTGGTCTTCCGCCGTCACTAATTACCATCATGCTTGAACGTAAGTGTTCTGCTATGATTCTTCTGCTTTCTATATTATCAACTTTTTGTAATTCTGATAGTTTGTCCATTACTGGTTTGAATAGTTCTGTGTCAAATGGTGTTTCTTTTCCTTGTAATAACATTGTCATTCTTTCTAGTCCAAGTCCTGTATCAACATTTCTTTGAGCTAATTTTGAATATTTTCCATCTTTGCTTTTGAAATATTCCATAAATACATTATTCCATATTTCAACATATTTACCACAGTCACATGAAGGTTGACAGTCTGGTCCACAGGCTGGTTTTCCTGTGTCATAGAACATTTCTGTATCTGGTCCACATGGTCCTTCTTCTCCAGCTATCCACCAGTTGTCGTCTTTTCCATAATAATAGATATGTCCATCTAAAATTCCTGCTTTTTTCCAACATTCTGCTGCTACTTCGTCTCTTGAGCAGTCTTCGTCTCCTGCAAATACTGTTACAGATAATTTTTCTACTGGTATTTGTAGTTCTTTTGTTAAGAAATCAAAACTCATTTGAATTGATTCTTCTTTGAAGTAGTCTCCTAATGACCAGTTTCCTAACATTTCAAAATATGTTAAGTGTCTGTTGTCTCCTACTTCTTCTATGTCATTTGTTCTTAGACATTTTTGGTAATCTGTAAGTCTTGTTCCTGATGGATGTTTTTCTCCTAATAAATATGGTACTAATGGTTGCATTCCTGCTGTTGTGAATAGTACTGATGGGTCGTTTTCTGGGATTAGTGAAGCTGATGGTATTACAGCGTGTCCGTGTTTTTTAAAAAAGTTTAGGTATTTATTTCTTATTTCTATTGCTTTCATTTATTTTCCTTCTTTCTTCGTTTTTATGTACGGTTACAATTATACTTCAAAAATACTAAAAAATCAAGATTTTTATGAAATATAAAAAGTTTGTTTTTTAATTAATTGTTGCAGTTCACAGACCATAAAATTATTTTTGGTGCTATAAACTATAACAATTAATTTTACCGCCAAAATTCTATAATTTTTTTATCATACTTTTTTATTAATAATTATGACATAATTAGCACATAATTACTATGGAGGTACCTATATGATAAAAGAATATAGAATTAAAAATGGATTTTCACAAGAAGAATTAGCAGAAAAAGTAGATATAAGTTGGAGACACCTTCAACGTCTAGAACACAACGAATCAAAAACAACAGTAAAAACACTAAAAAAACTTATAAAAGTCTTAAAAATTTCTGACACAGATATTATAAAATATTTAAAAACAAATGAAAATGAAACAGAAAATGAAGAAAAAGAATAAAAATCGAGATTAATTTAATATTTAATCTCGATTTTTTTATATTCTAGGAAAGTTATCATAGTATGATAAAAAGTAGAGTTAAGACTGAAAATTGAAAATTTTCAGCTTTGTTCTAAATTTTATCCAAAAATTCCTTTTTTCTTAACAGGAGGTTGCTCATTCATAGTTCTAGCCAATTGAGTAAGCAATTCTCTTTGCTCCTTAGTCAATCTCTTAGGAGTTTGAACTATAACAGTAAATACATAATCGCCTTCAGATGTTGAATTTACATATTTAAATCCTTTATTTCTAATAGTAAATTTTGTACCCGTTTGAGTACCTTCCGGGATTCTATATTTTTCCTTACTTCCATCAACCATAGGTATTTGAAGTTCTGCCCCTAGTGCCGCTTGAGTCATAGTAATTGGAATATCACACAAAACATTATTACCTTTTCTTGTAAATATACTATGTTTTTTAATTCTTAATGTGATATACAAATCACCTTTTGGTCCACCTTTGCTACCTGGTTCACCCTCTCCTCTTAATACTACAGTTTGATTATCATCAATTCCTGCAGGAATTTTAACTTTTATTTTTGGTTGTTTTCTTATAGTCCCTTTACCTTTACAGAATTCACAAACCTCTGTAATAATTTCACCAGTTCCATGACATTTACCACATGTTCTAGTTGTTTGCACTTGACCTAAAATTGTATTTTGAACTTGTGTTACTTGACCTGTTCCATGACAATCTGGACATTTTATAGGATTAGTTCCAGGTTTTGCACCAGTTCCATGGCAATGTTCACAAGTTTCATTTCTATTTATTACAACTTCTTTTTCAACACCTAAAAAAGCCTCTTCAAATGTAATATCCATATTTAAGTTTAAATCTGCACCTTTTCTTGGTCCATTATTTTTTCTGGCAGATTGTCTGCCTCCAAAGCCTCCACCAAAGAAAGATGAGAATATATCACCTAAATCTCCAAAATCTCCAAAACCATCAAATCCGGAAGTAGAATATGTATAATTTCCACCTCCAAATGGACCACCAGCCCCTCCAAATCCTTGTGGATCAGCTGTTCCAAATTGGTCATACATTCTTCTTTTTTGAGGATTAGAAAGTGTTTCATATGCTTCGTTAACTTCTTTAAATTTCTTTTCCGCTTCTTCTTTATTATCTGGGTTTGCATCTGGATGATATTTTTTTGCCATTTTTCTATATGCTTTTTTTAATTCATCATCAGTGGCATTTTTATTAACACCTAAAACCTCATAATAATCTATTTTATTAGCCATTTTTTCCTCCATAAAAATTCGGGATTGAGGGACGGGTCTCTAATCCCGTATAATTTTTTCGGGATTAGAGACCCGTCCCCCAATCCCGAAATTTTTCAAATTCTATTTGTCATCTTCAACTTTATAATCAGCATCATAAACATTTCCATTGTCTCCGCCATTATTAGCATCTGAACCATTATCTGCCCCATTACCACTAGTTGCTGTATTTGGGTCTACTCCTGCTGCTCCGTTTGGATTTGCATTCTTATATAATTGTTCTGACATATCATAAAATACTTTTGTTAATTTTTCTGTAGCTTCTTTGATTTTTTCTGTATCGTTTGTTTCTAATGCTTTTTTAGTATTATCGATTTCAGTTTCAACTTTAGCTTTTTCTTCTCCACTAATTTTGTCACCTAAATCATTTAATGTTTTTTCACTGTTGTAAACTAAACTTTCTGCATTGTTTTTAACTTCAATTTCTTCTTTTTTCTTTTTATCTTCTTCAGCATGTGCTTCTGCATCTTTAACCGCTTTGTCAATATCTTCATCTGTTAAGTTTGTTGAAGCTGTAATAGAAACATCTTGTTGATTTCCTGTTGCCATATCTTTTGCAGATACATGAACTATACCGTTTGCATCTATATCAAATGTTACTTCAATTTGAGGTACTCCTCTTGGAGCTGCTGGAATTCCTGTTAATTGGAATCTTCCTAATGTTTTGTTGTATGCAGCCATTTCTCTTTCACCTTGTAATACGTGAACTTCTACTGATGTTTGACCATCTGCTGCTGTTGAGAATATTTGTGATTTTTTAGTTGGTATTGTTGTGTTTCTTTCAATTAATTTTGTAAATACTCCACCATATGTTTCAATACCTAATGATAATGGTGTTACATCTAGTAATACTAAGTCTTTAACATCTCCTGATAAAACACCACCTTGAATTGATGCACCGATTGCAACACATTCATCTGGGTTTATTCCTTTATCTGGTTCTTTACCTGTTATTCTCTTAACAACTTCTTGAACTGCTGGAACTCTTGTAGAACCACCAACTAATAATACTTTATGAATATCATTTGCTGTTAATCCTGCATCTTTTAATGCTTGGTTAACTGGTCCTGCTGTAGCCTCTACTAAATCATGAATTAATTCTTCAAATTTTGATCTTGTTAGAGTTACATCTAAGTGTTTTGGTCCTGTTGCATCTGCAGTAATAAATGGTAAGTTGATTTGTGTTTGTTGAACACCTGATAATTCTATTTTTGCTTTTTCTGCTGCTTCTTTTAATCTTTGCATTGCCATTTTATCTGTTTTTAAATCGATTCCATTTGATTTTTTGAATTCACTTACTAAATATTCAATTATTGCATTATCAAAGTCATCTCCACCTAAATGTGTGTTACCACTTGTAGATAAAACTTCAAATACACCATCACCAATGTCTAGTATAGAAACATCGAATGTTCCTCCACCTAAGTCATAAATTAATATTTTTTGGTCTTGTTCTTTATCCATTCCATAAGCTAAAGCGGCTGCTGTTGGCTCATTTATAATTCTTAAGACTTCAAGTCCTGCTATTTTACCAGCATCTTTTGTTGCTTGTCTTTGGCTATCATTAAAGTATGCAGGTACTGTAATAACTGCTTGAGTTACTTTTTGTCCTAAATAATTTTCTGCATCAGTTTTTAATTTTTGTAAAATCATTGCAGATATTTCTTGTGGTGTAAAGCTGTCACCTTCTATTTTAACTTTTTCAGCTGTACCCATTTTTCTTTTTATTGATATAACAGTATTTTCTGGATTTGTAACTGCTTGACGTTTTGCTATTTGTCCAACTAGTCTTTCACCATTTTTTGAGAATGCTACTACTGATGGTGTTGTTCTGTTACCTTCAGCGTTTGGTATTACTACTGGTTCTCCTCCTTCCATAACTGCTACACATGAGTTTGTTGTTCCTAAGTCAATTCCTATAATTTTTCCCATTTTAATCTTCCTTTCTCTCCGCTACGCTTCGTTCATCGTCATCCAAAGATTTCTTCGAAATCTTCGTCTGCCAACCCTTTAAGCTTTGCTTATTTTATATTTATAATTTTTACAATTTTGCTTTGCTCAATTGTATATGTTATCTGTAATCGGCATAACCTCAACAGCTAACTTAAAATTAATAACTTATTTAGTTGGCTACTACCACCATAGAATGTCTAATAACCCTATGACCTATTTTGTAGCCCTTTCTATATTCTTGAACAATTTCCTTTTCACCTTTAGAATCATCCTGAACACTGCTAACAGCCTCATGAAGTTCTGGATCAAAAGTTTCTCCAAGTGCTTTGATTTCTTCTACACCTTTTGATTTAAGTACATCTTGAAATTGTTTTAAAACAAGTTCAACACCTTTTTTATAATTTTCATCTTGAGTCTCAACTTTTGCTGCATTTTCTAGGTTATCTAATATTGGAAGCATAACCTCCACAACATCACCTAAAATTGAATTATACATGCCTTCTCTTTCTTTTTGACTTCTTTTTTTATGATTTTCAAATTCGGCTAGAATTCTTTTATATCTGTCTGTCAAATCGTCTAATTCTTGTTGTTTTTTTTGTAATTCACTTTTTTCTTCATTAATTTTTTTGATTTCTTCTGTTACTTCTTGTTCAACATTTTCATTTTTTTCTGACATCTTATCGCCTCTTTCTTTTATTTTTTATCTTCAAGAAATTTTTATTCAAAGTATTTTATATTCCTTTGTCTTTTAATTTTTTATTTATATACTTCATAACTGAAATAACTTTTGAATAATCCATCCTTTTAGGTCCTATAATTCCTATTGTTCCCATATCTTTGTCACCAACTTTATGTTTAAAGGTTATAACACTAAAATCTTTAAGTTCTTCTTTTTCATTTTCGTCCCCTATATATACATTTATATCTTTTGCAAATCCTGAATTTAATATGTCTGTCATTAAATCTTTTTCGTCAATTATATTTACAAAATTTTTAGCAACTGCTAAACTATTAAATTCTGGTAAATCAAAGGCTTTGTTTGCCCCCTCAAGATATACTTGCCTATCTTCTGAAATGACTTTTTTGATTTGTTCTATAATTGGTTTTATAACTTTTACACTATATTTCATTTCATTTATTAGATATTCTTCTAATGGAACATCTATAATTTGAAGTGGTTGACCTTTCAGCTTTTGATTAAACATATAATTTATTGTTTCTACTTGTTTGTCTGTTATATCTTCGTCAAATTTTATTATTGTTTCCTTTACCATTCCTGTGTTTGTTAATATTATTGCCATTAACATTCTTGGTCCTAGCAAAACAAATTTTATTTCTTCAATCAACAAATCTTGTGAACTTGGTCCAATTGCTAATGTTGTATAATGTGTTATTTCCGAAATTGTTGTTGTTGCAATTTTTGTTAAGTCTTCAATTTCATTTACTTTTGTTTCTAATTTGTCACTTATATATTTAATTTCTTCCATACTTATGTTGTCGTCTTTTAAAAGTTCGTCTACATAGTATCTATATCCTTTTTCTGATGGTATTCTTCCACTTGATGTATGTGTTTTTTCTAGATATCCTGCTTTTTCAAGGTCTGCCATTTCGTTTCTTATTGTTGCACTACTATATTGTAGTTCTTCATTATTTGTTAGTGCATTTGAACTTACTGGCTCTGCTGTGTTTATATATTCTTCTACTATGGCTTGTAATACTTTCTTTTTTCTATCGTCTAGCATTTTATCACCTCTTTTAGCACTCTTTTTGTTTGTTTGCTAATCTTGTTATATATTATATCCTTTTTTAGCACTTGTCAATACCTTTTGCTAAATTTTTTTGTGAATTTTTTGTGAACTGGATTTATCTTATAATTTGAAACAAAAAAATAGTCATAGATTTGTGGTCTATAACTATTTTTTATGATATTTTTATTTTCACTTTATATCTCAAAAAAATCTTAATAAAAAGTTAGAAATTACTTTAAATATAATATTGGTCTAAAACCAAATCCGTTATAAATAACAGATGCTTTATTATTGCCTCTCCATCCAGTATAAATATAACTATCATTATAACGTCCACCTCTAAGTACACCTGCTTTCTCACCGTTAAACGTTTCCGTTGTCCATTCCATTAAATTGCTTGCCATATCAAACACATTACATTGTTTATCGTCTATTGTTCCATTTTCTTCAAGTGTTTCAACATTCAAACTATTTTTTCTTGAATAAGTCTTGTTATTTCCAAAACTTTGCAAAAAAAGCGTTGCCGTATCCCATGCATAACTATTAATTAAATCACACGTATAATTTTTATCATTGTACATATTTCGTGCATAATTTGCAGCATCTATCTGTGTTACATCATTCAATACAACATCTGATTTTACCTCTGTAATCCCTCCATTTTTATTTTTTCTTGTCTCATATCTTCCTATATAATATCCACCATTCAAATCAACACTATTCTTAAATTCATCAATGTTTTTTGCTGTTATATTATCTCCATTTGATTTATTTAGTTCCTTAAAAAAATATTCAACAACATTTTCTCCCTGTTCTACCGGAGTTCCATCTTCTAAAAAAGTATATCTATCTAATTTTATTTCAGTAATTGTTCCATCTGTTTTTTTTATTTTCCCAACCGGAATCCAAACAAATTGACTTCCTTTAGTCGATGCATCTGTTGCATCCTCTATTACAATTCCATCTTCTACAGCCTTTGCATTTTCAGTATCTTCATCAACTACAATTTTAAATCCTTTTGGAACAACAATTTTATTTCCATTTTTATCATGCAATTCAGTATTTTTGTCAAATTTCATTCCTATATTTTCTTCTAAATCATTTGATATATATTTATTTAATTCTTTTTCATATTTTGAAATCAAAGTATCTTCGTCTCTTTCTGCATTCTCACTTGCACTTTTAGCATCTTTTGCCTTTTGAAATATTCCAGTATTTGTTAAAGTAGAAATAGAAATCCCCGCCAAAATCAACAAAATCACTATTGTAATAACAAGTGCTACAAGTGTAATAGCTTTTGAATTTTTTAAATTCTTCATAATTAAGTTTCCCTCATTTCTTTTGTTTTTCTAAAATTTTTATTGAACCACAAGTACTGAACGAAAACCTGTACTATAAAAGCTTCCGCAACCACCTTGAAAACGATAGAATGCAAACAATCCTGCCTTTTTATTATCCCAACAATATCCTCCACGTACAAATAATGGGTTATATGATCCAATAAAACATGAAAGATCATTATACCATGAAGTTTGTCCAACTCCCGCTATTGACGTTTCCCTAATTGCATCACCATAAATATTGCTTTTTTCATAATTATTTTTGCCTGCATCCTCTAATCCTTCTCCTTCATTTTCTCCTTTTGGATAAACAGTAACATATGCAGAACTATCACCATTATTTAATGCATTCATAAGTGATTTTCCATACTTATTTAAATTATCATTCCCATTATTAATAATTGATGCAGTTCTTTCCCATACTCCTCCTGACAAATCATAAATTCCATATACATTTCCTGTACTACTGGCAACTGTACCATCTTCTTCATTCCATTTCCATACATTTTTTATTTCTTTAGTATTCTCATCATCATCATTTTTTGCAGAATATCCCGTCATTGCATATACAAAATTATTATCATCCTCTACATTCAAATTATTAATTCTTATATTTTTACCATCTAATCCATATTTACTTTGTCCCAAATATGCTACCGCTCCCCATTCACTATTTTTCATCAAATGACTATCTGTCATTTTTTTATCTAGTCCATACACATTTCCATCATCTGTCAATGCCCTTGATATACTGTACGCATCACTATGATTCATATAATTCATAGAATACTTTTCACCTAAAAATACCGGATATGTTATATTAGTTTTTGTTGAACCATATTTTCCATTCAAATAATTTCTTGCACTTTCATTTTTGTTACTCGCAGTATATACCTCTGCTTGTGTATATTCTACTTTACTTGATATCTTTTTTAAATCCGTACCCTTATCATAAAAACCTGCTTCAAATTTTGCAACCCATATTCCTGTAAGTTCTTTTTTCCAGCCTCCATTCACATAATTTATTTTTGTTTCATTTGTAAACGCTGGATGTACTGTATAAGTCTCCCCATCAGTATTTATTTTTTGTCCTATTTTCTTTTGTCTTTGTGCAACTTTCAAATTTCCATTATCATCGTAATAATTATCTGTAGTTCCAATTAAAAAAACTATATCAAATTTTTCTGTTTTATTTCCTTCATCATCTTTATGAATTCTATAAGCAAATCTTGGAATCCAAACCCAATATGCAGTTATATTTCCATCATTATCTTTTGTTATAGCATTTGCCCATCTTTTATCTTCATAATTATACCATGTATTTTTCTCATTATTTGTATTTTCTAAATTTAAGTTAGTTTTATACACTTTTGTAATTTCATTTTTTTCAAAGTTTACAGCAGTCATTCCTGTCATTAATTCTGGTTTATTTACACCATTATCCCAGCTATCATTTGATGTATATCTACTTAATTCATCTTCATACTCTGCCAATACACTTTCCTCTTGCCTTTCTGCATTCTCACTTGCACTTTTAGCATCTTTTGCCTTTTGAAATATTCCAGTATTTGTTAAAGTAGAAATAGAAATCCCTGCCAAAATCAACAAAATCACTATTGTAATAACAAGTGCTACAAGAGTTATCCCCTTATTTTTCTTTAATAACATTTTAAAATTCCTCCTTAGTATTTTTCCAATTTAATCTTAAACAATAACCCAATATTAAATTTAGTTTAAATAGTTTCATCTCGTATTAAATATGTATTTTATCATTTTTTCAATTTTATTCTAACATAACAAATTATGTATTTCAACATTTATGGTTATATTTTCTAATTGAAATATTTTCCATTTTTTGTAATAAAAAAACAGAAAAATAGCCATAGATTTATAATCTATAGCTATCCTTATAACTATGGCTTTAAAGCAGTAATCGGTACAATATAAATTCCTGTTTCTGGGTCTTTAATAATTGCAGGACATTTTCCAAAAATAATACACATAAATGCTGGTTTTTTAACCATATTATCATAAAATTTTAACAAACTTTTTTTAGCCTCTTCCACCTGATTATATCCCAATTTTATTTCAACTGCAGCATACTCGCCATCTGAAAATTCTAGAATTGAATCAACCTCTAATCCTGTAACATTATCTCTAAAATGATATAAATGTCCATCCAAATAATCCATATATATTCTTAAATCTCTCTCAACTAGTGATTCAAACATAAAACCAAATGTGTTAAAATCCTTTAAAAGTTTTTCAGGCGTCAATCCTAAACAAGCACATGCTAATGATGGGTCTGTAAGATGTCTTTTAGGTGATTTTCCAATTCTACTAGGTGAACGATAATTTTCTCCATATGCTTCTTGATTTTCAATTAAATGTAATCTATCTAATACATCCAAATAGTCAATTATTGTATCTCTACTAGATAAACGCTCCGCCTCGCTTTCACAATCTTCTATGTCTTTCAATATTGTCTTATTTCCAACAATTGATGATTCATTACGTGCAAGAGATCTTAGTAGCATTCTCATTTTGCTTTTATCTCTCTTTTTATCTTCTCCTTCATTCATGTCTATATTTAATATTGAGTCAACATAAGATTTTGGAATAATTCCACTTTTTTCCTCACTGATATTTATGTTAGCAGGCCACCCACCTCTTATTATTAATTTTGCTAATTGTAATATTTCTATACTACCTGTGTTAACTGTTTCCTGTGTATTATTTAGCATTTTTGTTAAAGAAGCCTCTCCAGAAGAATCTCCAGACTCATACAAACTCATTGTATACATATTTAGTCTTCCAATTCTCCCAGCACCAGAATGATGTACATTTTCTTTCATTACTTTATCTGGTAACGTTGTAGAACCTGTTATAATAAAATTTCCTTTTTCTATTGTTTTATCACACTCACGTCTAACAGCATCCCATACTGTTGGAACCAAATTCCACTCATCAATTAATTGTGGTTTTTTTTCTATGTCACTATTAAATATAGATTTAACATCTAAATTTGCCATTTTTCTTACATCTTCGTCATCCATAAAAACTGCACTTTTAGAATTTTTTAATGATGTCCATGTTTTTCCACACCATTTTGGCCCTTCTATACTCACAGCCCCAAATACAGATAAATAATCTTTTAACTTTTTTTCAATTAATCTTTCTTTATATTCCCCATCTTTAATTTTCATATTATTCACCTCTCTTTATTAAATATAGCATATTTCCAATAAAGAGTCAATATTTAGTCGACACTTTTTAAGTTTTTCAGTCGACACTTTTTAACGATTTTAGTCGACACTTTTTAAGGTTTTTGGTCGACACTTTTTAAGATTCTTATTTCATAATTTTTCTAAACATTTATTATAGCCAAAATCAAAATTCCAACAGTCTGAATTGCAAACAAATTCAAAATATTAGACGTAAGCAAATTATTCGTAGCCTCAACAACTCCAAGCATATCATCTTGAACATCTTTATAATGTTTTTGTGACTCAAAAAAAGTAATCAATTCAGGCAAACTAGTAACAAACCCCAATAAAACACCAACAATAACCTCAGAAACTCCAAACAAATTGCACAAATTCTCAAGAGTATCGCCTAATAATTCACCAATAATAAACAATAAAACTCCAGTTACAATTAACACGCCAATATATAAAATAACCTTTTTTGAATTTTTACCTTCAACCAACCTTTCTTCCTCAATTTCCTCTTCTAACTCTGCATCTTCATTTTTTAAATACAATTTATGAACATAATTATTCAAAATTCTAAAAAGCACATACAAAATAATAAATAGTGGAACTACTGCCAATTTTAATTCTATATCAAATTTTAAGAAAACAATTGGAATTACTATTGTAAAAAAAACTAATATCAAATCTGTTGTTATTGCTCTATTACGCAATTTAGAGGTATTTTTATTTAAAAAAATTGCTCCTAAGTATTGTATTAAATTTATAACATTTGAACTTAAAATGTTGTAAACACTTGCTCCTGTTAGTCCTCTTAAACTTGATGTTGTTATTGTTAATAATTCTGGTACTGATGTTGCATAACCTGCTATATCCCCTACCGTTTTGGCTTTTAAATTCATAGCCTCTGCTAATTTTCTTAAAGTCGTTACCAAGATATATTTTGAAATTAATACTATCAACCCTGAATATATGATAAATTTTATTATTTCTATAAACATTTATTACACGCTCCTTTTTGTTTTCTTTTTATATTTTTATCTTTTTCAATTTTTTTATTCTTTTTTTCATTATAGATTTAAATTTGAATTAAAGATTGAATTTTTATTTTGTAGATATTTACAATCCTATTAAAAAATGGTATAATTTGGAAGTGACTATTTATGTTTTTTTGAAAGGAGTATTTACTATATGGAAATTGACAACAAAAATTTAGCCGAAACATTTTCAGCTAGTTCAAATGATTCCGATCCATCTATTGGAGAAATACGGAAAAAAATCAAACATAAAAAAAGCAATAACGATGTGACTACCTATAAAGTTGTTGCACACATTATGGCTAATAAAAAAATAAAATTATTAGATAAAACATTATCTAAAGCAGAAATAGACTTTATAAAAAGTAATTTTTGTCAATAATTTTTATTTTTCGAAAGTGCATATGTCAAAATCCAAAAAAACACATATGCACTTTTTTTATGTCAATTTTCCTTGATATTTAACCAAAAATATTATATAATGCCATAGAAAGAATTATAAATAAAAAAAATTTATACCTTTAGGAAGGAATGAAATCAAAAATGGAAAAAGTTGAAATTGGCAAAGTCTACCGTCATTTTAAAGGAAACTACTATTTTGTAGAAAACATAGCCTATGACTCGGAAACAATCGAAAGAATAGTCGTTTACAAACCATTATATGAAAGAGATGATAAAAAAATGCTTTGGATAAGACCTGAAAAAATGTTTTTATCAGAAATTTCCACAGAAAGACCAGATAATATAACTGGACAAACACATAGATTTGAAATAGTAAAAGAAATTGAAAAAAATTATATAAATTAAATTTTAGGAGGCAAAAATGATAGATATCAAATTTTTAAGAGAAAATCCTGATGTTGTAAAACAAAACATCAAAAACAAATTTCAAGACGAAAAACTAATATTAGTTGACGAAGTTATTGATTTAGACGTAAAAAACAGAGAAGCAAAATTAAATGGAGACAATCTAAGAGCAGAAAGAAAATCTTTAAGTGCAGAAATTGGTGGACTTATGAAACAAGGCAAAAAAGAAGAAGCAGAAAAAATAAAAGTAAAAGTTCAAGAAATAAATGCACAACTTGAAGAGAACGAAAAATTAGAAGCAAAATATGCTGAAGAAATAAAATCAAGAATGATGAAAATACCAAATATTATGGACCCATCTGTTCCAATTGGTAAAGACGACAGCGAAAATGTAGAAGTTCAAAGATTTGGTGAACCAGTTGTTCCTGATTACGAAATTCCATATCATGCAGACATTATTGCAAGATTTAATGGAATGGACAAAGAATCTGCAGGCCGTACAAGTGGCGTTGGTTTCTACTACCTAATTGGTGATGTTGCAAGGCTTCACGAAGCAATGCTTGCATATGCAAGAGATTATATGATTAACAACGGTTTCACATATGCTATACCACCATTTATGATTCGTAGTGATGTTGTAACTGGTGTTATGAGTTTTGAAGAAATGTATGATATGATGTACAAAATTGAAGGTGAAGATTTATACCTAATCGGTACTTCTGAACACTCAATGATTGGTAGATTTAAAGATCAACTTATCAAAAAAGATGAACTTCCAATTAGCATGACATCATACTCTCCATGTTTCAGAAAAGAAATCGGTTCACATGGTCTAGAAGAAAGAGGTTTATACCGTGTTCATCAATTTGAAAAACAAGAAATGATAGTTTTATGCGAACCAGAAGATTCTATGAACTGGTACAATAAATTGTGGAAATTAAGTGTTGATTTATTTAGAAGTTTCAATGTTCCAGTAAGACAACTTGACTGTTGTTCTGGAGATTTAGCAGATTTAAAAGTTAAATCTTGCGATATTGAAGCATGGAGTCCTAGACAAAAGAAATACTTTGAAGTTTGTAGTTGCTCTAACTTAGGAGACGCTCAAGCAAGGCGTTTAGGAATTCGTGTTAAGAGTGAAAAAGGAAACTATTTCTTACATACATTAAATAATACAGTTGTTGCTACTCCAAGAGGACTAATTGCAGTATTAGAAAACAACTACAATGAAGATGGAAGTGTTACTGTTCCAGAAGTTTTAAGACCTTACATGGGCGGAACTGAAAAAATTCTTCCAAAAAAATAAATGAGACAAGTGGGACAGTGCAAAATTTTGTGCCTTGATAGACTTGATAGAAAGGAATGTCAATAAATATGATAGTAAATAATCCAAAATTTGAAGTATCAGCAGTAAAACCTGCTCAATATCCAAAAAATAATTTACCAGAAATCGTTTTAGTTGGTAAATCCAATGTTGGAAAATCAAGTTTTATAAACACCATGATAAACAGAAAAAAACTTGCTAGAACAAGCAGTGAACCTGGAAAAACAAGACAAATTAATTTTTATAATATTGACGAAAAATTTTATTTTGTTGATTTACCTGGATATGGATACAGTAAAATGTCTAAAAAAGAACAAGAACAAGTTGGTAAATTTATTGAACAATATCTATTTAATAGAGAACAAATTTCCTTAATTATCTTTTTAGTAGATATTCGCCACTCACCTACTGAAAATGATAAACTTATGTACGATTATGTTATTCGTTCCGGTTTACCTTGTATGATTTTGGCAAATAAAGCAGATAAAATTGCCGTTACTAAAGTTCCAGATGTAGCTAGCAAATTACAAAAAACTTTAAATCCAATTGGTGATATTCCTACTTTTCCATTTTCTTCTGAAAGAAGAATTTATATGGATGATGTATGGAATGAAATTGAAAAATATATTTAAAAAAACGGGATTAGGGGACTGGTCTTCAATCCCGAATTTTTTTATTAAATATTTCTAAATGTATCAATATACAAAAAAATTCGGGATTGAAGACCCGTCCCCTAATCCCGTTTTTTTAGCAACAACATTTTCTTTTTTTATCTTTCTTTCTATTACAAATTAGTAATATAATAGATAAAATTAAAAGTAATCCCAAAACAACTGCTAAAACTATTATTGCTCCAAAAGATGCTACTATTTCAGATGCTATTGCCGCTGCACCAACTAATAGTCCAACAACAAATGAAAAAGCAATTGCTAATATTACTGTTATAATTCCAAAACATTTATTGTTATTGCATCTATCTTCTTTTTTATCATAGCAAAATACTTCTTGTGGCTCCATAAAAGTCACCTCCTGCATAACACTTTTATTTGATGTGTTATACTATATATTATGTTGGACATAAGAAAAAGATGTCAATTTTCGACATCTTTTTCTGTTAACATTCAAATTGTTATTATAATTGTTGTATTTTAGACCAATTTAACAACATCCACACTGGTTCATTCATTTTCTATTTTCTTTGTTATCATTTTCAAAGCCTTTTCTCTTGGAACCATAACAATATGTCCACAACCTTGGCATTTCAATTTAAAATCCACACCAACTCTGGTTATTTCCCACAATTTACTTCCACAAGGATGTTGCTTTTTAGTTCTAACAATATCTCCAATATTATAATCCATTTCAAATCACCCCAAGATAATTTTTCCGACAAATTTCTACATAAATCATGAGACAAATTTGCACTGTCCCTATTGTCTCAAACGTCTTTCTATCTCTTCTTTTCCAAGAACTTGCATAATTTCATATAAATCTGGTGTATTAGTTCTCTTTGTTAAGGCAACTCTTAGAACTGTACTAACATCACCAACATGTGCTGTATACATTCCTGGATTTGCTTTAAATTCTTTAACTTCTTTAGCATAACCCATTTCACCTGATAGCTCTTTTATTTTATCAAACCAAGTTTGTTTGTCATCATTTTCATCATAATATTTTTCAACATATAATTTTAATATTTTTTCAATTGACTCTTTATCATTAATTACTTGGAATGGATATTCTTCTTCATTTTTGTCAAATAATTCATTATACATATATTCAACATTTTCCTTAACATCTGACCATTTTAATATATCTTTTCTTGGCTTTTTGTTTCCTCTTTCTATTCCAAAAACTTTTAAAGCATATTCTTTATCTTTTAAGATTTCTGCTAATTCTTGGTCATATTTTGATGCCCAATTTAAAGCATTTTCATATACTTCTTCTGCAGACATTTTTGATATTACTGTTTTTGATACATCTAATAATTTAACCATGTCAAATAATGCTCCACTAACACTCATTTTATTTAATTGTAATTGGAATTCGTCCATTGATTTATCTGGATTTGCTCTTCTCCAATTTTCGAATGTAGAATTTGCAATATTCATTAAATATTCTTTAACTGCTTCTGCTGGAATACCTTCTTCTGCATAGTAACTTACAGCCGCTTCTGCATCTTTTCTTTTACTTAATTTTCTTTTATTTCCATTATCATTTTTCATGATTGGTGCAATATGTGCATATTTAGGCGCTTTAAATCCTAATTCATGGAATAATTGCAAATGTAATGGAACTGAAGATAACCATTCATCTCCTCT
The DNA here is from genome assembly GCA_001916065.1 of Clostridium sp. 28_17. Classification (GTDB taxonomy): domain Bacteria; phylum Bacillota; class Clostridia; order TANB77; family CAG-508; genus CAG-269. The sequence goes on along the minus strand of MNRS01000016.1, from coordinate 20,314 downwards.
TATTACATGTGTTGTATGCATTAAGTGGTCATCAACTGCATGTGCAAAGTGATATGTTGGTAATCCGTCTGCTTTTATTATAACTATATCTTGGTCATTTTCTGGGAAATCAACCTTTCCTTTAATTACATCGTGATGTTGTATTTTTCTGTCTTCTCTTCCTGGAGATTTAAATCTGATTATATAGTTTTCACCATTTTGGATTCTTTTTATAGCATCTTCAACAGTTACAGTTCTACATTTTGCCCATACACCATAATATCCAGGTCTGATTTTTGCAGCCTCTTGTTTTGCTCTTATTTCTTCTACATCTTCAGGTGTACAGAAACATGGATATGCTTTACCTTGTTCAATTAAGTATTTTGCATATGCTTGGTAAATTTCTTTTCTTTGACTTTGTTTATATGGTCCATAATTTCCTTTTCCTTCTTTATCTGAAATCATTCCCTCATCTGCTTCTAGTCCAAAATCTTTTAAAGATGTAACTATTTCTTTTACTCCATTTTCAACTTCTCTTTTTTGGTCTGTATCTTCAACTCTTAAGAAAAATACTCCATTTGTTTGTTTCGCTACTTTTATAGCTATTAAGGCTTGGTATAAACCACCTATATGCATAAATCCTGTTGGACTTGGTGCATATCTTGTTACTATTGCTCCTTCTGGTAAATCTCTTTCTGGATATTTTTCTTCATAATATGATATTTCCTTTGCATCTGGAAATATTAAATTTGCTAAATCTTTGTAATCCATTTTCTATTCTCCTCTTAAAATGATATTTTTATCTTTCTAACTCTTCTTTTTGTTTTGGCTTTCTTCCTCTATTGTCTCGTTTTGCAATCAGCATTCTTCCATTAGGTTTTTCTTCTTTTTTACTAACTTCTATTATTAATTTAATTACCTCATCATTACTGATATTTGGATAAGTTTTTCTTAATTTCTTTTTTATTTCATTTGGTGACAAATTCATATTATTTCTTACTATTTGTAATTTAGAATTTTCCATAAATTTTCCCCTTTGCAAAGCATTTTATACTTCCATAATAATTGGTATTATCATAGGATTTCTCTTTGTTTTAGAGAAAATATAATCTCTTAGATTTTCTCTAACTGTTGACTTAATAGTTGACCAGTCTCTTATTCCTTTTTCCTCACATTTTCCAATTTCATGTCTAACAACATTTTTTACATCATCCATTAAGTTCTCTGATTCTCTAACATATACAAAACCTCTTGAAATAACATCAGGTCCTGCAACAACTTCACCTGTTGAAGAATCCATTGTTAAAACAATAACAATTAAACCATCTTGTGATAAATGTTGTCTGTCTCTTAAAACAATATTTCCAACATCTCCAACACCAAGTCCATCAACTAAAACTCTACCATTTGGAACCATTCCACCTAATTTCATTTCATTTTCATCAATTTCAACAATTCTGCCATTTTCCATCATAACAATGTTTTTAGCTGGAATCCCCATTAATTGAGCAGTTTCTGCATGTGCTTTCAATTGTCTATATTCACCATGAACTGGTATAAAGAATTTTGGTTTTGAAAGTGCAAATATCAATTTTTGTTCTTCTTGGCAGGCATGTCCTGAAACATGAACATCTGCTAATGCACTATATACAACCTCTGCACCTATTTGCATTAAGTCATCAATTACCTTTGAAACTGATTTTTCATTTCCTGGTATTGGGTTTGCAGAAATTATAACTAAATCATTTGGTGTAATTTTAACTTTTCTATGGTCACCTGCCGCCATTCTTGTTAATGCAGACATTGTTTCACCTTGGCTACCCGTTGTTATAATTACTAATTGTTCGTCATTATATGTTGACATTGTGTCTATGTCAATAAATATATCATCTGGACAATCAATATATCCTAACTCTTTTGCAGTTGAAATCATATTTATCATACTTCTACCACATATTGCAATTTTTCTGTGATATTTTACTGCTGAACTTACTATTTGTTGAACTCTGTGTACATTTGAAGCAAATGTTGCAACAACAATTCTCTTTGTACATCCATCAAATAATTCGTCAAATACTGGTCCTATTGAACTTTCGGACATTGTAAATCCTTTTCTTTCAGCATTTGTACTATCTGACATTAATGCTAAAATTCCTTCATTTCCAAGTTCTGCAATTCTTCCAAGGTCCATAATTTTTCCATCTATTGGTGTGTAATCAACTTTAAAGTCACCTGTGTGTAAAATTGTTCCAACTGGTGTTTTTATTGCTAGCATTACTGAATCTGGTATACTATGTGTACTTCTGATAAATTCAACCTCAAAATATTTACCAAATTTGATTTTTTGACCTTGTGTTACTTCAACTAATGTTGAACTTCTTAAAATTCTATGTTCCTCTAATTTATTTCTTATTAATCCCATTGCTAGTTTTGGTGCATATACTGGGATATTTATTTGCTTTAATAAATATGGCACACTTCCTATATGATCTTCGTGTCCATGTGTTATTATTAATCCTTTAATTTTTTCTTCATTTCTTTGTAAATATGTGATATCAGGTATAACTAAGTCTACTCCAAGCATATCGTCATCTGGGAATGACAAACCACAGTCAACTACTATTATTTCATCATCATATTCAAATACTGTGATATTTTTTCCAACTTCATGTAATCCACCTAATGGAATAATTTTTAGTTTTGGTTTTTTGAATATCATTTCATTTTTTCTTGTTTTTCTTTCTGCTATTGCACTTTCTCCTCTTACTACAAGTTCTTTTGATTCTACACTTTCTTGTAATTTATTTTCTCTTGTTTTTCGTGTATTTCTTACATTTCTCGTTCTTCTAACATTTTTTGTATTCTCATTTACTTCTGTTTTTTCTTCTTTTATTCCCCTTCTTGGCGTTCTTGTATTTTTTACCTCTCTTGATGTTCTTGATTTTTTTACAGTATTTACTGTTTGTTCTTTATTTTCTACTGTTTCTTTTTTATTTTGTACCCTTTTATTTGTATTTCTTCTTGGTACTCTTGGCTTTTTTTCTATTTTATTTTCTTCTTTTTCTTCTACCATAATATTCCTCTCTTTCTTTGTTTTTAGGATCTTTCGTTTTATCCTTTTTATATTCAATTTTAATAAATCCGTTATTGGTTTAAAGTTTTTTCATTGTTTAATAATATGTATTTTTCAGCATATAAAAATACATCTATATATCTAAAAATTTATTTTTTCTTTTGTTTTATTTTTTATCCGTTCTCTTTTTTCTTCTCTTTAAACTTTTGGGTTTTATAAAATCTCATTCTTGTGCCCTCTTGGCAACATCTTGGTTATTATACTATATTTTCCTGAAATTGTCAAACGTATATTATGTACACTTTATGAGTCATGTCTATAAAAATTTTTCTTTACAATATTACTATTTCAAAAAAAGCATTGCACTTAAATACAGTACAAAATGTTGCATTGGAAAAATTCCATAAAATATTTTTTTTGAGAATTTATTATTGCCACCTTTTTCACCATTATATAAAAATAATGGTATTGCAGTAAATATAATAGCATATTTATATCCTGGATGATAACTAGAAAAATCTAATGAACTAACAAAAGATAATTCAATTAATAATATATATATTAATTTAAATATAATAAATTTTTTTCTACTATTAAAATTTCTCTTTAAAAATAATACTGAATTTTCCTTATCCATAAACATTTTTTCAATTATATATAGTTCTATACACATAAATGGAATTCTCATATCAAATTCTATTTTTACATTTACATATATTAAAATAATAACAAACATTACAATAATTCTAACAACAAAATTAAAAAAATCATTGAACTGCTTTATTGGCTTTTTATATTCTATCATTGATATAAAAATTAATGATAACATATACGAATACAATACTCCAAGATAGTCATTTTCATGACATATATAATTTGGGAATTGCATTTTGTTTATAATTCCCAATATTAGCAATATTATTTGAGTAATTGTTGCTAAACAGAAAATTCTAAATATATATTTTTTTAAATTTTTTGTATAAAAAAAGCCCTGTACCAGTAAATACAAAAATATTGGCATTGCTAATCTGCCAATACTCCTCATTAAATAATATATATCTGGTGCTATTTTACTGGAAAAATAGCACCCTATATGGTCAATTATCATTGTTATTACCGCAAAAATTTTTAAAACATTAGAATTTATTTTCATCATCTTTTTTTAATCCTTTTGGCATCCTTTCTTCCTCTTCTTGTTTTTGAATATTTCTTCTCTTTTCTATACCTTTTTTATCTAAAATTATAATTATAGATATAATAACTATTGCTATTACACACATTCCAATAATCATTAAATACATTTTATGAGACTCTAGGAAACTTACAACTTCCTTATTATCTTTACTATTGTTCGATGTTCCACTGTAATTTGATATTATAATTTCATTTTCATCTTCATTATCATCTGCAATATCATTTACAATGTCATTTACAATAACTTCATTAATTTCTTCTTTTGTTTTTTCATTTTTTGGTTGAATTTCTTGTGCATTATCATTTGATTGTTTTTTAGTATTTTCATTGTTACTTTTTATAACATCAACATTTGGATTATTTACTTCCATAGCATTTGAACTTGTAGCGTCACAACTTGTAGCGTCACAACTTGTTGCATCACAACTTGTAGCATCTGCACTCGTAGCATCGCAACTTGTTGCATCTGCACCAGTAGCATCACAACTTGTTGCATCACAATCTGTTGCACTTGCTGCAATACTATACAAGTATCCTTCTAAAGCATTTATCTTTCCATTTCCTAAAACAATTATTGCTATACGTGCAATTAACAATACAATTAATAAAAATATTACCATTTTTAAACTTGTAATAATACTATTTTTCTTTTTTTGACTCATTTTTTATTCCCCCAATTTCCAAATCTTTTGTATTTTCATTAATTCCTAATTGATGTATTGCCATCAAAGTCCAATATACAGGTGTAACTACAACCACCCATAAATTAAATAAATCTTGAATCCAATAACACAATATAGCAATCAACAATACTTTTGAATAATTATTTTTCTTTTTTATTCCTTCTTTTAATTGCAATATTAAAAAAATCAAATATACAAACAATCCCAACATTCCTATATTTATTAGCATCGTTATATACACATTTCCCGCAGTATCGTTTATACTTAATTTTCCAATTTTCATTACATCATCTGTATATTTATCCATAAACCTTACTGCAAAAGTATCTGGTCCACTTCCTATTATAGGATTTTCTCTGAATAACTTCATTGCTCTTTTCCATAGAAAAATCCTATATGTTCCAAACTCATCAATAAAATTACCATGCAATAATTCATGTACCTCATATAAAGTTCCACTACTAAAGTTTATAAAATATAAACATATTATCAATAAAAATATACTTCCAACAATTACTGCATATAATATTTTTATTATTTTTTTATTTTTAGACAAATCATACTCATTTCTATATAATATATACGCCAAAAATGCAAAAATTCCTGTTATTATAAGAAATACAAACGAAATTTTATTAAATTGAAAATCTAATGTCAATTTTTGTATATTATAGTGATATTGCGGATTTATAATTATATTAATTGCTAACCCAAATATAATTGATGCAAAAACTATTATTGCTCTATATAATCTTTTGCTATTTGTTACAATCAATGGGCTTAATATAATAAATATCGCAAGAAAAGCAATTTTTCCACTCATAACATTTATTATAATAAATATAAAAAAACCCATAAAAACTGATAATAAATGTATAATTTTGTATTTTATTTTTTCATCTATAAATATAAATGCAGAAAACGATACTGTAAGTAATATACAATACATTGCAGAAATGAAATCAATATTACCAATTGTTGCCATAAAACTAACATTATGTGTTCCTATTCCATCTTGATACATATTCAAAGGATTAAAACCAATATATTGCAATATTGCTATACTACTTATACATATAGATGATATCGAAAAGTACATTATATATCTTTTTCTAAATTTTCCAAATGTTGATATTAAAATAAATGTAAAACAGTATAATGTTATATTTATTAATCCTTCTCCACGTCCAACTCCTACAAATAAATTGTATTTTTTCAAATAATCAGAAAATATACATGAAATCACATTTACAATCCAAAATGCTATCACCGCACATTGAACTTTCGATATTTTAATATTTTTTATGTTATTAACTTTATGAAAAATATAATAATAAATAATTGTTATAATAGTAATTGCAATATAACCAACTGACATTCCTAAATATATTCTATATTTGCATTCTAATATTCTAAAGAAGCCTGTTTTATCAACACATAATGGAAAAATAACAATTATCATGAAAATATATATTTCTGTTAATTTATCTAACAAATTATTTCTTCTTTTTAAGTAATCCATTTCTATTTTTTCTCCATTTTTGTTTCTACCATTTTAACTATTTTATCTACACTTCTCCAAGTATCTCCAGGAATTTGTGTTGGTTGAATTTCTATATTGAATTCATCCTCTAATTTTGCTATTAGTTCAATAAAAGCAAATGAATCTAATATATCTTCTTCTATCAGATCAACATTGCCATTAATATCAGTAGAATCTGTTAATTCTTCTATAATTTTAATTATTTTTTCCCTCATTTTATTTCTCCATTAATTTATTTATATCTATTTTTCCATTTTCAGTTAACGGCATTTCTTGTACTATTTTTATAGTTGGAATCATATATTCCGGTAGAATATTCTTTAATCTTTCTTTAATCTCTTCTAATTGAATATTTAATGATCCCTTTAACTTTAAAAATGCAAGTATCTTTTTAACTCTTCCATTTTCTGTTTTCCTTGTAGCAACAACTATTTTATCAAAATATCCAAAGTTGTAAAATACATTCTCAATTTCCGACAATTCTATTCTATATCCCTTATATTTTATTTGATTATCTTTTCTACCTATACAATAAAATTTATCTTCTTTCTTGTACCCTAAATCACCTGTTAAAAAGCCTTTTTCATTTTTATATATTATAAAATTATCATTACTATTAAGATATCCTTTGGCTACACTTTTTCCAGTAACCAAAATTTCTCCTACCTTTCCTTCTTTTACTTCCTGAATATTATCATCTACTATATAAATTTTAGTATCATCTTTTGGCTTTCCTATTGAAATATCATCTGAGTTTTCTATTTTTATACCAGTAACAGCAAATGTACATTCTGTTGGTCCATATAAATTATATAAATTTATATGTTGAAACCTTTTCAAAACATTGTCTACTGTTGATTTTGTTAATTTTTCACCACAAAGTAGTATCATATTCAATTTAGGCATTAATTTTTCATCAAATGATTTATCTATTAATAATAAATCTAGAAATGATGGTGTAAAAACTGCCAAATTTGAATTACTTTTTTTAAGCATTCTAAACAATGTTACATAGTCTTTTTGAGTATTTCTTTCTAATATGTAATGTTTACTTCTTGTTAGTAACGGCAAATAAATATCTGGTAAAGACAAATCAAAAGAATAATTTGCTTGGTTTAAAATGATTCCATTTTTTATATTACAAATATTTTCTAACCACTTCATACAACTTTTAACATTGTTATATGATACTTGAACTCCCTTAGGTATTCCTGTACTACCTGATGTAAAAATAATGTAATATGTGTCCTCTCCTGTCATATATATTTTTGATATTTCATTATATTTTTCATTAAGCATTGTTTTTTCTATTTTTTTATCTAATATTACATTTGGTTTTACCTGTTCAACTATCTTTTTCCTTCTCTCATTTGGAATTGACTCATCCACTGGTATATATGCCATCCCCGCAAAAGAGCATGCAAGAAAAGAAGCAATCATATAAATATCTTTATGACCATAAACAATCACACTTTTTCTATTTGGATTATTTTTTAATAAATAGTTATATATATTACAAACATATTTATATAAATCTTTATTTTTATAAACTTTATCATTTATTTCATAACATTCATCTTCTGGATACATTTTTAAATTATTTAAAATCTTATTTAACATTTGTATTCTCCCTAATTTGTTCTTTAGGTATTAAATTATAATCATACATAACCCTTGAATGATTATCTAATATTAATTCTTTTTTGATTTCATTTCCAGTTTCTTTGTCAATTTTAATTCTATATACCTTACTATTTCTATAAAATATCCCATCTTCCATTGCATAATGATTATCCTCTTCTATTAATTTATATTTATAGTTAATTGGCTTATTTGCCCTCAATTCCCCATATATCATTGTATCATCTTGCCATATTCTTAATTGTACAGGACAATCAGAAGTATTTTTAAATTTGTAATCTAATCTTTTATATGCTATAGATACTCCTGTTCCAAATGGTACTCTCCTTTTTTCGTCTGGAAATAATGCATCAGAATGATGATGTTTTTCTATAACTTCTAAATCAGTATGTAATACTAAATAATGAATAAGATTGCCTAATTGGCATAATCCGCCGCCTCTGCCTTTTCCTAATTCACTATCACTTACAGTCAAACCCTCTAGATACCCTTTTCTTTTTGATGTCTTTCCTACTAAATTCCATAACGAAAAAACTTCTCCTGGTTGAATTACTATTCCATCAATTTTTTTACTAGCAATTTCCAAATTTTTTGCTTTGTTAATTTGTAATTGCATATCTACTCCATGCAATTTTCTAAATAGAATTTTTGCATCGCCCTTCCATATGTATTTAAAATTGTTATAATCTTTTTTCTTTGCTATTTTATATTTTTTTATAAAATAATCTTCTATATCTTTTTTTATTGTTTCTTTTACAAGTGAAATTTCATATGTAATCGGACTATATTCACAAAATAATTTTCTACTCACTTTAATAACTTCCCCTTTTTCCGAAAAACAAATTCGTATGATATCTTTATAACATAAAACAACAAAAAAAGCAAGAAAATTTTTCTTACCATTTTCAATATAAAAAGTGCCCTTTTAAGGCAATTTTCTAATCAAATTTCACCTTAAAAAGACACTTATTTACTTAAAATTATTTTAATTGATTCATAACTTCTTCTGCAAAGTTTTCTTCTTTTTTCTCGATTCCTTCACCTTTTTCGAATCTAGCAAATGCAACAACATCTGCATCTTTTTCACTTAATAATTGTGAAACTTTTTTGCTTGGATCTTTAACAAATGCTTGGTCTACTAAGCAGATTTCTTCATAGAATTTTCCAATTCTACCTTGAACTATTTTTTCTGCTATTGCTTCTGGTTTACCTTCATTCATTGTTTGAATTTTTAAGATTTCCATTTCTTTTGCTACTCTTTCTTCTGGAACTTCTTCTCTTCTTACAAATTCAGGTCTAGCAGCAGCAATTTGCATGCATATGTCTTTTGCAACTTCTTCAGTTCCTTTAGCCATATTTACTAAAACTGCGATTTTTCCATCACCATGGATATATTTTGCAACTAATCCTTCTGATTCAAATCTTACAAATCTTCTAATTGATAAGTTTTCACCTATTGTTGCAATTTTTCCAACTAATGCTTCTTGAACTGTTTTTCCTTCTTCAAATTCTGCAGGTGAAGCCAATAATGTTTCAACATCTGCTGGGTTTTTGTCAACTATTTGTTTTGCAACATCCATAACAAATGTTTTGAATTCTTCATTTTTTGCAACAAAGTCTGTTTCTGAGTTTACTTCTACAACTGCTCCTACTTTTCCATCTTCTGAAATATATGCTTCAACTAATCCTTCTGCTGCAACTCTTCCTGATTTTTTAGCGGCTTTTGCAATTCCTCTTTCTCTTAAAAGTTCCATTGCTTTTTCCATATCTCCATCAGTTTCTGTTAAAACTTTTTTACAGTCCATCATTCCTGCACCTGTTTTTTCTCTTAATTCTTTTACTAAACTTGCTGTAACCATCTTTTATTTTCCTCCTTATATTTTATTTTTGATACAATATATATCAAAACATTTAACTATATTCATAATATAAAAAGCAAGCCTATTCCCGTCCGAATATTTTCGAACGAGCGTTGCTCGCTCTTTCTTTTTAATTATTTATAAATTTTTAATTATTTTTCTTCGCTATCTGCTACTACTTCTTCTATTGAAGTTGGTTCTTCTGAAACTTCTTCTGCAACTTCTTCTGCTTCGAAACTTTCACCTTGTCTACCTTCAATGATTGCATTTGCCATAACGTCTGTTATTAATTTAACTGCTCTTATAGCATCATCATTTCCTGGTATAGCATAATCTACTTCTTCTGGATTGCAGTTTGTATCCACTAATCCGATTACTGGAATTCCTAATTTTTTAGCTTCTAATACTGCTATATGTTCTTTTTTAGGATCTACTAAGAATATAACTCCTGGTATTTCTTCCATGTTTTTGATTCCACCTAAGTTTCTTTCAAGTTTTTCCATTTCTTTCTTTAATAAGATTACTTCTTTTTTAGGTAGTACTTCAAATGTACCATCTTCTTGCATTTTTTCTAAATCTTTTAATCTTTGTACTCTTGTTCTGATTGTATCGAAGTTTGTTAACATTCCTCCTAACCATCTTTGGTCAACATAGTACATTCCTGATTTTTCTGCTGCTTCTTTAACACATTCTTGTGCTTGTTTTTTAGTTCCTACAAATAGAACTGTTTTTCCTTCTTCTGCTTGCTCTTTTAAGAAAGCATATGCTTCATCGATTTTTTTAGATGTTTTTTGTAAATCGATTATATGGATTCCGTTTCTGGCTTGGAATATATATTCTGCCAGTTTGATGTCCAAAGTGAACACCTGCTTCAAGTAATTGTTTCATTGCAACTACTGCCATTTTAAATTCCTCCCTTTTTGTTTTTACTTCCATAAAGTTCATCATTTAAATAGGACCAATTGCTTGGCACTTCCCTTTAAACTTGCTTTATGTGTTTATTACGCATAATATTATACCAACTTTTTTCTACAAATGCAAGTGTTTTTTAAATATTTTTTAAGGTTGTTACAATTATTTTTTTATAAATTACAATTTTATATATTGTATTTTGTCGAAAATTGTAGTATTATATTTATTGAAACTTATAAACGAACCACAACTTTAGGAGGTCAATTATGATTGATGTAATTGAAACAAACGAAAAAATCATTTTAGTATGTAACTACAAAACCGAAAAATACATACTGGCTGATATAATAGCAGCAGAGTTTCCGGAGCTCAAATACAAACCAAGTAAGTACCGGGAAAAACCTGCAATCTTTTTAAATAAAGATGTACTTCCAGAAAAATATCGAAATTATAAGACTATGCAGTCTCTTATCGATAAAAATATTTCGCGAGCTAGTTAAATTAAAGGTTCATTGGGACTCCCACTATAGGGGTCCTTTTTATATAAAAATTAGCAAATTTGAAGAAATTTATTTATATAAATTTTATTTTATTTTTTTGATATTTTACTTGAATTTATTTGAATTTTAGTATAGTATATATAGAAGAAAAATAGAGATTACATAGGAGGAAAAAATGCCAAGAAAATCTAAAGATGAAATAGAAAAAATAGAAAATAAAAAATCCACAACTACTAAAAAAACTTCAAAAAAAGCCACGAACACAAATGCTTCAACTAAAAAAAGCACAACTGCAAAGGCTTCAATCAAAAAGACATCAACAACTAAAAAGACCACAGCCACAAAAAAGACAACGGCTAAAAAAGCAACCACAAAAAAAGTTACAACAAAAAAATCTTCTACAAAGAAAAGGACTGAAAAAAAAGTATTTCCAACAGAATACTATGATCTACCACAAAAATACAACAAAACAGTTGTAAAGGTTTTGGCACAAACACCAAAAACACTATTTGTATACTGGGAAATTTCTGATGATGATATCGAAAAATTCAAAAAAGATTATGGAGAAAACTTTTTTGAAACTACAAGACCAGTCTTAATAATTCATAACGACACACTAAATTACAGTTTTGAAGTTGAAATAAATGATTTTGCAAATAGTTGGTATTTACATGTTAATGATAGCAAATCAGATTATAGAATCGAACTTGGTAGACGTCCTTTTCAAGTTAATGAAAACATAAAAACAGATTACATATATGTAAGTTCTTCAAACGAAATTGAATCTCCTAATGACCATATTTTATTTAATAATTCACAAAAAATGGTTTATTACAGAAATGTAAAAACAAATGTTGAAACAGCAAAACCATTTACATCACTATCATTTATCAAAAATATGGGTAAAATTTATGAGATATATGACCTATATCAAGAATTATACAAAAACGAGGAAAACATTGAAGATTTAACAAATCCATCTTCACACACATCTTCACAATTTAAATAATGAGGCAAGTAGGACATTCCTAATTTGTCTCACAATTTTAATTATTAGCAAATAATCGAAGGGAGAATTACAATGCAAGAGAAAAAAGGTTATGTAAGTTTTGTATTACATGCACATCTTCCATTTATTCATCACCCAGAAAGTGATGATTACTTAGAGGAATCATGGTTATATGAAGCAATTTCAGAAACATATATACCACTACTTACAAATTTCAAAAAATTAGTTGATGAAGGGGTAGATTTTAGAATTACAATGTCTATGACGCCTCCCCTTCTTTCAATGTTAGATAATAAATTATTGCAAAAAAAATACATTAATTATTTAAAAAAATTAATTGAACTTTCTAAAAAGGAAGTTATTAGAACCGCTGGAAATGAACGTTTAAACAGACTATCACATTATTATTTAGATAGATATTCTAATGATTTACATCTATTTAAAGACGTTTTTAACTGTGATTTAATTAGTCAATTCAAACATTTTCAAGATATTGGAGTTTTAGAAATTATCACGTGTGGAGCAACACATGGTTACTTCCCTATCTTGTATGTAAACGAAAAAACTGTTAAAGCACAAATTGCCGTTGGAGTTCAAACTTATAAGAGATATTTTGGTAGACAACCACGTGGAATTTGGCTTCCTGAATGTGGCTATGTTCCAGAAGCAGATAAATATTTAAAAGAATTTGGTATTGAATATGTAATTACAGAATCCCATGGTATTTTATATGCAGATCCAACTCCTGTTTATGGCACTTTTGCACCAATTGTCTCACCTGAAGGTGTTGTTGCATTTGGACGTGATATAGAATCATCAAGACAAGTTTGGAGTTCTATAAATGGTTACCCTGGTGATTTTAATTATAGAGAGTTTTATCGTGATATCGGCTACGAAGCAGACTATGACTACATTAAGCCATATATCGCACATAACGGTGTTAGAGTTCATACAGGTATAAAATATTATAGAATAACTGGAAAAACTGAGCAAAAAGATTATTATGATGTACAATGGGCAAAAGACTCTGCAGAAAAACAAGCAGGTCATTTCTTAGACTGCAGAACAAAACAAATTGCTAACTTGGCTCCTTGTATGGACAAGCCACCTATCATTTTATGTCCATATGATGCAGAACTTTATGGTCATTGGTGGTATGAAGGTCCATATTGGTTATATATTTTATTTAAGAAAATTTATTATGATGACTGTAATTTCAAACTAATTACACCATCTGAATATATTGATAAATATCCAGAAATCCAAGTTTCTTCCCCTTGTCGTTCTAGTTGGGGTGCAAATGGTTATAGTGAAGTATGGCTAAACCCTTCAAACGACTACGTTCATAAACATTTACATGTTGCTGGTGATAGAATGTGTGAGTTAGCAAATTTATATCCAGATAGCAAAGGATGGCAGAAAAAGGCTTTGAATCAATGTGCACGAGAATTATTGCTTGCTCAAAGTAGTGACTGGTTATTTATTATTACAAATGGTACTATGGTTGATTATGCTAAAAAACGTATCAAGGACCACATTGGTCGTTTTACTAAATTGTATTATCAAATTAAAAATGATGAAATTGACGTAGATTTCTTAAAAGATATTTCTAAAAAGGATTGCGTATTTCCAGATATAGATTATAAAATTTATAAATAAAATTTCGGGATTAAGGGCCACCTCTTTAATCCCTTTTTTTTCGATTGAGATATACCAAAATTGTAATTACTTTTGAACCCTTCTCACTATTTTATTTATTTTGCATACTATAATGTATAACTTTCTAAAGTTTAGCAGATAATATAAAAGAAGGGAGAAATTCATGAAATCTATATGTATAAAAACAAATAACGAAAATCTATTAGATTATCTACTAAACGAACTTGACTATATCGAAGTAAAACCAGTAGCAATTTCAAAAAATCAATTTAAAAACTATAAAAACATAATTATCCACTATAGTGGAAATGACAACAAGAAATTTGTTCATGAAGTTTCTTGTATACTTTCATGTCTTGTTATAGATGAATTAGAAGAATCCTTTCTTAAGATGATTTTGTTAAAAAACTATTTTTATTTCAATTCTACTGAAATGAAGCATATTTTAGAACTTTGTTATGAAATCTTTTCTGATGATTTTAATACGTATTTTGATAAAAAACATAATCTTTTAATTGATAGTTTTGAAAATTATTTGATTACTAATAAATCTATTATTTTAACAGGTTTTATAAATTTTCGTATTAAAAATTATATGACAATTTTAGAAGATGTTGTTGATGAAGCAGTTAATTCTTTTGTTGTTGAAAAAGAGTATTTGGAGTTTATCTCTCTTTTAAAAATGTATGTGAATTCGCAAAATTCTAATTGTGATGTTGTTCATTTAATTTATAATAAAAACAATTCTACTTTATTGGATAAGGATAAAAATCAAATTAATGTTTCTGATGATATTTTTAAAGCAAAATATTTGTCTGATATTTCTTTTTCTTCTAATGACTATGCTTTGAATACATTGCTTACACTTGTTCCTAAAAAAATTCATATTCATCTTATTGATAATTGTATTGATGAATTTATCCACACTATTTCTCTTATTTTTGAGAATAGAGTTGAAATTTGTACTGATTGTAGCATATGCAAAATTTATAAAAATAATCCTATAAATTTAAAAAAGACCTTTATTAAAAAATAATTTAGGTCTTTTAATTTTTAATTACAATTCACAATCTCTGTAATTGAAACATTTTTTGAATTTTTTACATACTCATATTAATCCCTTTCGCAACAACCTCTGTCATATTTTCTATTAAATCATCTATTTCTTTTGGAGTAACAATCAAATTAAAATCTCCGGGAATTAAAGCTTCTTTAATTTCTTCATAATTATCCTGTTCTTTTAATTCATTCAAATATTCATTTGATTTTGCTTCTTGTTGTAATTTTGTTATAAATAAGTCTAAACAATCATTTACAAGCACTGCCGTTTCCACACATGTTGGTATTCCTATTGCTATTACAGGTATCCCCAATGTTTTCATGCTTATCTCTGCCCTCTTGTTTCCAACTCCTGCACCAGGCACAATTCCAGTATCTGAAAGTTGAATAGTACTGCTAATTCTTTCTATGCTTCTTGAAGCTAATGCATCTATTACAATTACTAATTTAGGATGAATATTGTCCACTATTCCCTTTAAAATCTCTACTGTTTCTATTCCAGTTGTTCCTAGAACCCCAGGTGATATTGCACTTACCATTCGTGTTCCTTCTTCGACATATTGCGGTAAATAATTTATTATATGTCTTGTTACTTCAATATCATTTACAACTTTAGGTCCTAAACTGTCTGGTGTTACATAAATGTTTCCAAGTCCAACTACGAGGATTTCTCCTTGTTTGTCTACATGCAAGTCTAGTATTTTTGTTAATTCTTTTGATAATATTTCTGCCGATTTTTCTATATCTTCATCTTGGGCAATTTTTAATTTTTTTATGTCTATTGTTATATAGTTTCCTATTGGTTTGCCTATTGCTTTTTGCCCCTCCGCATTTGTTATTTTTACTCTTTCTATTGCTATATTTTCATTTATTTCTTCTTTTTCACTTTCTATTCCATTTATTTCATTTTCTATGCTATTTGCTTTTCGATATATTTCCCTTCTTTCTGTTGCTAGGTCTGTTCTAAAATTGAATTGTCCTGTTTCGTTGTTTTGTGTGTCTTCTTTTTTTGAAATGTAATCTTCTAACATAAAAACCAACTCCTACTTTTGTAGTATTTGTTGGTTTTTGTGTTTTTATTCGGTTGAATTTTTCAGATTTATTTTTCCGCACACATCTTTTTTACATCAATTATCCACAGTTGCTTCACTTGTATCGTATAAACTATCTGCACACATATCTAAATCTTCTCCCCATGAAATAGTGCCATATTTAATTTCAACACTATTAAAAATATTTATATCTTTTAGTTTTTTAAATATGCCTTTTTTCAAATATGGTTTCATATCTTTTATTTTTTTTTCATTATTATCAAATGTTAATAATAGTTTATAATCCTTTAACGGCTCTACTTTTATAATCTCTTTCATAGCAAATCTCCTTATTTATTTTAGAGGATTTATACTATATAGTATCTCACTATTTTTTGCTAATTGCCAATTTGCATTTAATTCATCCTTATGGATAAGTGCCCATGCAATAATTAATTTTTTTTTACTACTTGGCATTGTTCCTTCTAATATTTCTCCATCAAAATTAAATATTGCTTTATAATCACCGTAAAAAGCATGAAAATGCGGTGGATTATGGTCATCGTAATACATTCTAATTATTACACCATAAAACATACTTATTGTAGGCATAAATTTCCTCCTTTCTTATTATAACACTTTACTTAAATTTTTTCACCTCTTTTCAATTATTTTTTAATTTTGTTAATCTAATCTTGGAATTTTAAGATTTTTAGATTAAATAATAAATTCTCGTCTACCCTAAGTTGCTTGAATTAAATCTTTTTTTAAATTAGTCATGCAATTGTCTAATTAATTGCATGACCATATATTACCACATTTTTATGTCGATTGTCAAGGAGAAAAATTCGACAAAAACCGACAAATAATAATCACCCGTAAAACGGGTGGTTATTATTATTTTAATGTTATTTTGAAGTAATTAATATCTGCTTATACCTTATAATCTATTTCAAACCAAAGATATACATACATGCTAAATATATCTGAACAAAATCAGACTTTCCTCCATTTGTTCCAATAGCTACTTGTGACTTATCTTTTCCTAAGATATTTGCTGTTAATTTTGACCAATATCCTCCATTTGCATCATCTTTTTTTATTGTATTTATATTATCTTGTGCAACTGAATTATACCCAACTCTTAATTCCACTGATCCAGTTGAATTTTTATTAAACCATGTTGCACTTCTTATTGTATCATATCCCGTAAAATCTATAGAATTATTTGTATACCATGTACCTAACCTTCCTTGATCTACACTTGTTGGTTCTGCTGTAATAGTAAGTAGTCCATTATTTTTAGTATATCCAACATTATATATATATCCATATATATTTAAAAACATATTTTCTTTCCATCCACCTGTTACAGCAGTTCTTTCATCATTTTGTTTAAATAAAAATTTTAATTTATAATTTTTTTCTACCGTATTTCCCGCTATATCTGTAACAGTTATCTTAGTTTCCCCATCATCTGTTAATTCTAAATTATATTCTAATTCCTTACTTGATATATTTTGTGCATTTGTTATAGTATTCTTTCCTCCTGATGTCACAATTGATTTCACTCCAACATTATCAGCTGCTTTTATTTCTAAAATTGCTGAACTTGAAGTTTCATTATTTGATATATTAATTTCTGGTTTAATTTTATCTATATTATTTATATTAACTGCTCCTGTTCCACCTATATTTATTCCATCACTAAATACATAATATATTGTACTATTACTACCTGCAGTAATTGCAGAAGTATATTGATTACTTGACAATGTTGGTATTGTTCCATTTGTTGTATACAATGTAGAATATCCACTCTTTGTTGGTAGTGTTACTGTTACTTTTCCACTTGTCCATGTATTTGGTGTATATGTTGCTCCACTTGCTGTTGGTACTGTTCCTGTTGTTACATTTATTGTTGTTGACTGAGTCGTTCTTCCTGTTGCATCATATACTACCGCATATGCATTATATGTTTTATTTTGTGTTAATCCTGTAAATGTATGTGTTCTTGTTGTGTTTGCTGTTGTTGCTGTATATGTATCTGCTGCATTTTTGTATGTTGAGTCTGTTGATAATTTATAATACCAAACTATTTTGTTTACACCTGATTGTGTATCTGATACTGCCATACTTAATTTTATTGTACTTGTTGTTCCACTTCCTGTTATTGCTGTGTTAATTACTGGATTTGCTGTATCTATATTCGTTACATTTACTGTTCCTACTCCACCAATATTTGTTCCATCTGTAAATAAGTAATTTATTTTACAATTGCTACTTACTGCAAATGCTCCTGTATATTTTGTACTACTTTTTGTTGGTGCGGTTCCATTTGTTGTATACACTGTTGTGTATCCGCTCTTTGTTGGTAATGTGACTGTTACTTTTCCACTTGTCCATGTTGTTGGTGTATATGTTGCTCCACTTGCTGTTGGTACTGTTCCTGTTGTTACATTTATTGTTGTAGATGTCGTTTTATTTCCAACTGCATCATATATTTCTGCATGTATTTGCTGTTGTTGCTGTATATGTATCTGTTGCATTTTTGTATGTTGAGTCTGTTGATAATTTATAATACCATATTATTTTGTTTACTCCAGATTGCGCATCTGAAATTGCAGTATTCAATGTTATACTATTTGTCGTTCCACTTCCTGTTAATGCAGTATTTATCGTTGGCCCTGTCTTATCTATATTACTTATCACTATTGATTTTGAATTTATACTTCCTATTGCATTTCTTACATTTACTGTATATGTTCCATTTTTCGTTACATTTAATGTATTTGAATTCGTCCATGTTGTTGTTGAATTCCATCCATATGGACTTGCTGTATATAATCCTGATTCTGTATCACTTGCTGTTGCCGTTAATGTTATATTTCCTGAAGTCCAATTTGTATTACTTGATGTTAAATTACTTATTGTTGGTGCCGTTTTATCAACTTTAGATATTGTAAATTGCTTTGATGTTACATTTCCTGCTGCATCTTTTACCCATGCATAATATGTTCCATTTGTTGTTATATTCCCTAGTGTTACATTTAATGATATCTTGCCTTCTGTCGATAAATTATCTATTCTTGCCCATAGTTCCGTTGCAGTTGCAGTTGCAGAATAACTTGGTATTCCTTTGTCATATCTTGAGTATGCACCTATTGCATAGAACCAATTTCCATGTCCTACAGAACCATTTATTAAGCATGCACTTGTTGCAGTTGATCTAGTTAATCCTCCCCAGTAATTTCCAGTCCAATCTACATGTACTGCTTTATATCCTGAAGCAGTTTCGTTTCCTGTACCGTTTGCTACTGTTACTTTTGCCGGATTATCTTTTTGTATCCATCTATTATATTGTGTTGTATCATTTGGATATTGTAACATAAATTCAAATGTTCCACTTGAGTTTCTATAATTTTCTAAGTTATTTAATACACTAAATTTATATCTGCTATTTGTTGATAATGCTTCTGCTTCATTTGCAAATAATACACTTCCTTCAACATTGTTATGATAAAATACTCTCGCCCATGTTGCTCCATTTTCTACTTTTACCGGTACGTTAGTTAAATCAACTTTATTTGTTGCTATCCAGTTTGTTGGTTGTGTTGTTGCACTTGTACTTATTCCATATGATACTATCCTTCCGTTATCACTTGTTGAAATTGTTGCAGTGCTTGCTGTTGATGTGTTGCTATTTTCTGTTACAGAATTTATTGTTGGTGCTGTTTTATCTATATTACCTATATTTACTGTTCCTGCTCCTCCTATGTTAATTCCGTCTGTAAATAAATAGTAAATTGTACAGTTATTACCTACTGTAAATGCTTCTGAATATTTTGTACTATCTTTTGTTGGTGTTTTTCCATTTGTTGTATACACTGTTGTGTATCCGCTCTTTGTTGGTAGTGTTACTGTTACTTTTCCACTTGTCCATGTATTTGGTGTATATGTTGCTCCGCTTGCTGTTGGTACTGTTCCTGTTGTTACATTTATTGTTGTTGACTGTGTTGTTCTTCCTGTTGCATCATATACTACTGCATATGCATTATATGTTTTATTTTGTGTTAATCCTGTAAATGTATGTGTTCTTGTTGTATTTGCTGTTGTTGCTGTATATGTATCTGTTGCATTTTTGTATGTTGAGTCTGTTGATAATTTATAAT
>MNRS01000015.1 GCA_001916065.1 Clostridium sp. 28_17 | reverse complement strand
ATTTATATCAGCAGATAAAAGATTTAAAGAAGAAATAGAAAAAATAGTTGCATAAATTATATATTGATTTTGCGTTGCTATTATTTTTTGAATGGACATGTACAATAAAATATCAAAATTTTCCATACTCCCATTGAAATTTAATAATAATTCATATATAATTATTTTAGAAAGAGGACTTAGTTTGTAAACTATTGTTTAACCGTTCCATTTGAAAATAACCTACTGACTTCAAAAGTTAGTAGGTTTTATTTCATTAATATTTTTTCATATAGCATATTCGCCATAATTAAATTTCATCGTTTAATTCAAAATTTTTCTTTTCTTCTTCAACAGCACTAATTAATTCTTGTTCTGTTGGCATATGTAATTTATATTCTGAAGAAAAAATTGTCTTATTATCTTCAGGCAATGTATATTTTACAACAGTTTCATTTTTATTTGTCGAAAGCAATATTCCTACTGTTGAATTTTCATCACTTTGTTTTATTTCTCTATCATAATAATTAACATACATTTGCATTTGCCCTATATCTTGATGAGATACTTTTCCTATTTTTAAATCAATAATTACAAAACATCTTAAAAGTCGATTGTAAAATACTAAATCAGGATAAAAATGGTCTTCTTCTAATGTTAATCTTACTTGATTTCCAACATAGCTAAATCCTTTTCCAAGTTCTAATAAAAACTCCTTTAAGTGTTCTATAATATTCTTTTCTAAATCTGATTCTAAATAATCAGTATTTTCTTTTATATCTAAGAATTCTAATACAAAAGGATCTTTTACTAAATCTTTACTTGTTTTTAATATTTGTCCTTTTTCAGATAGTTCTAATATTTTTTCCTTATCTGCAGATAAAGTTAATCTTTCATATAATAAGGAATCTCTTTGTCTTTGAAGTTCTCTAACACTCCATCTAGAGTTAATAGTTTCTTTTATATAGAAATTTCTTTTTTGTTCTTCTTCAATTTTGATAATTTCCAAATAATGAGACCAACTTAATTGCGACGACACTGTTGTCGCAATTGGAAAACATATATAAAATTTTCTCATTCTTTCTAAATTTCTCTTGGAAAATCCTTTTCCAAATTCATTAGTTAATTTTTCTGATAACTTTTCTAAAACTGCATCCCCATAACTTGCTCTTTCATCACCTTGTTGTATTTCCATAATTGCTTTTCCTATATTCCAGTATAAGCTAAGCATTTCAGTATTTACAGTCTGATAAACTTTGTTTCTACTATTTATAACTAAATCTTTGATATTATCAAAAATATTATTTATTTCGTTATCATTATTTATTAATTCATTACTCATTAAGTTCCTCCAATCATTTATATATTTAAGACTTCATATGTATATATTATATAATAAATATTGAAATCTTTCTATACTACCATTGAAATTTAATAATAATTCATATATAATATTTCTAGAAAGAGAACAAAGTTCGTAACTTGTAGTTTATCCGCTCCATTTGAAATTTGTACTCCCACATAGGGAGTTTAAATACTTAATGCGTCACCACTGGTGACGCATTTTTAGGTTAGTATAAATACTGATTTCAATAATTTACAATTTAATATAGTATATTTAAAATTTATTAAGCCTCTTTTAGACTATTTTCATTGAGTAAAAAGTCATAAATACTGATATAAATTATACCACATTATTTTAAAATATTTGTCGAAATTTATCTATAATCTCATTTTTTATGTTGTCAAAAAACTCCGTCCCCATTGACATATAACTAATCCTCCAATTCAAACTCATATCCATCATCAACAATAAATATATTTTTTAAATTCATTAATTTTAACTTTTCTCTAGTATTATCTCTAAAATGGGTTGGAATAATTTTCAAATTTTTGTTGTACAATAGTAATTCCTTTATATTATCAATTCCCATGTGATACTTATCACCAATTTCTCGTGAACAATCACATATCATAATATCACAATTTTTTGAAATAAATTTTATATTATCACATAAAGAACTATCACCAGTTACACCTAATTTAGAATTAATTATAAAACCATATGCTTCAATCCCCTTATGTGCTACTTCCTTAACTTTTATATTATGATTTTCAATTTCAAAATCATCAAATATTTCAATAAAATTTAAATATTTATCAACAAATTCGTCAAAATAATCTCCATACATTAATCTAATAAATGTTAATAGTTTTTCTTTTGTAGTTTTGGGTGCATAAATATCAATTTTATGTTTTATTCCCAAAACTTCAATATTAACAATAAATGTAGGAAAATCTAAAATATGGTCTGAATGTAAATGTGTTAATAAAATTGTATCTATTTCTTTTAAATCGTAATTTTCTTTAATTAATTGTTTGATTGTTCCCGGTCCAATATCTATTAAAATATTATTCTCAATTATCAAACTAGCACAATTTGATTTTGAATAGATGGAACCTGTACCTAGAATTTTTACTTTCATTTCATCACCCATTGTATTTTACTATAAAACCCAAAAAATTTCCATAGTATGGTTCTAGACTTTTTATTTATTTCTATTGGTTTATTTATTTTTATATTTTCTTTTTTTATATTTTTTCTAAATCTTCTTTTTCTAAATTATTTCCTTTGTGTCCTTGTTGACCTCCTTACTTTTTTGATTTTTTCTTCTATTTATAATTCTATCCCCAATTTCATATAAATTTTTATATAATCTTTTTTTGAAAAAGAGTGTTGTAGCTCGTAAGCTGTTGCTTAACTGCTCCATAAGATAAAATCGTCGCACCAAGGTGTGATGTGATATGATTAAAATAATTAAAAAGAAAATCAATATGAGTGATGAACTCAAAACCAAAATTAATTGGTCTTGCAAATTTAATAACAGACCCTATCAGATTATTGAGGGTCACCTAAGAATTGTGGAACATACAAATTTAGCATATGTTGAGCCACATAAAGTAATTATTGGAGATACACTATATTTATTCTTCAATGAACAAAAACATTTTTATATTGGGAATTTAAAGAAGAAAATCCCCATTGCTGATTTATCAGAATACATAGCAAGGCATTAATTAATTGAGAGTTTATATACTCCCATAATATTGGTTTATTTTGTCGTGTAAATAATCAATATAAAGTATAAGGTTTTTGGTGCCTTTCATTAAAAGAAAAGGAGGAAAAATTATGAATAATGAAAGGATGATTGCAGCAGTTTATATTCGTGTCAACACAGAGGATCAGGCACGAGAAGGATTTTCTTTAGGAGAACAAAAAGAAAAGTTATTACAACTCTGTGCATTTAAAGGTTATGAAGTATTTAAGGTTTATGAAGATGCAGGAATATCTGCAAAAGATATGGAACATAGACCAGCATTTCAAGAGATGCTACAAGATATGAGGAACGGAAAAATTAATTATATTGTAGCCTACAAACTAGATAGAGTTACTCGTTCAGTTCGTGATTTAGAAGAACTTATCTCTCAGTTAGAAAAATATAATTGTTATTTAGTTTGTGATAGAGATGATGTTAATACTTCTACTGCTAACGGAAGATTTTTTGTAAGAATGCTAACAGTATTATCACAGTTAGAAATTGAAATTGTATCGGAAAGAACTAAATTTGGACTTAATGGAGCAATTAAGTCAAGTCATTTACCAGGTCCTGCCCCACTAGGATATAAGAAAGATGGCAATAAAAAAACTATTGTTGATGAAGCAACAAAACCTATTATTGAAAGAATATTTAAAATGTATTTAGAAGGCAAAAGTTTTCAACAAATATCAAATGTCTTTAATGAAGAAAAATTATTAAATCCAAAGAAATGGAAAGACACGACTATTCAAAAGATAATTGATAACAAAATCTATATGGGAGATTATGAGCAATATAAAAGAATTGCTAAAAAAGAAAACAAAGAACCTGTTATTTATATGAATGTTGTTGAGCAAATAATATCACGTGCAATGTGGGAAGAATGCCAAAGACAAAAAGAAGTTAATCAAAGAACTTATACTAGAGATAGAGTTTATTTATTCTTTCAAAAGATTAAGTGTCCTACTTGTGGAAGAATAATGAAATGTAAAGGTTCTGGTGGCAAGAAGAAAAAGTATATGTATTATAATTGTGAAAAATGTCATTTAAATTATCGTGAAGATAAAATCGAAGAATGTTTAATGCAATTTATCTATGATTTAGTTGAGTATGATATGGCAGTTAAAAAGTATTTTTTACCTATTCTAGCAGACCACAATCCAACAAAAACTGATGATATAGATAAAGAGATTAATGGGTTAATAAAACAAAAAGAACGTATTAAAAAAGCATATATGAGTGGTATTGTCGAAATGGAAGATTTTTCAGAAGATTATAAACTAATTGAAGAAAAATTAGAAATTTTAGAACAAAAGAAATCAGAACTATTAAATCTAGATAATATATCTTTTACACCACAACAATTAATGGCAGATAGAGATATTGAACGAGAAACTATGATAAGACTAGAAATTTTAAATGACGTTGTTAAAACAAATTGGGAAAGCAAAACAAAAGATGAAAAGCAAGAATTTATATCCAAATTTATTGAATCCGTTGTTCTAATAAAAGATAAAAACAATGAACTTTATATAGATAAAATTAATTTTAGAAAGAGTTATATTAATAACCTAATGAAGTTTTTAGATAAAGGAATATTAGATGTATTAGTACCGGTTGAGATAAATGGTAAAGAAGAATTTATTATTGGTAGTCCGAATATTTCTAATGAACAAGTACAGGAATATTTAGATAGATTGAATGAATTTTATGAAACAAAAATGTATCAGCTTTATGAAAAAATTGATGAAGATACAGATAATATTATTGGTGAGTTTACACCTAAAAAAGATGAAAAAATTATAAGAATTGTACCAATATCACTGACTGAAATAAAAACAAAATCAATTATAAATAAAGAAGATATTGAAACAAAATATGGAATTGTTACTTACAATCCTAACAAACCAAACAAGAAAGGAAATGATTAAATTATGGAGTTAAAATATACAAGAACTGGTGATTATGAATTACCAAATTTAACTTTAAAAAATAATAAAAAAGGACCAATTAATAAGTATGGAATGTTAAAACTTGATTATTTAAAAGCACGTAAAAAATCACTTTATACTACACTTTTAATAAAAGATGAACTTACTAATCATCTTGTTTCAGTAAGTAAAGATGCAGAAACTTTGCTAAATAAGTTAATGAAAAGTTATAAAAAAAGAGATGAAAAACTATCTGAAAGAAATAAAGAAATTAACCAACTTGAATGGGTAAAATTAATGAATAATTATAAAAATACAGCAGAAGAAATAATTTTAAAAGAACTAATTTATACTGAAATTATGTGAGTACGTCCTCACATATTTTGTCTGGCAAGCACTGAATTTGTATTCCCGCACAAATTCTATTATGGAAATTCCCATACCCTTAAATTTTAGAAAGGAGACCTTAAATTATGAGAATAAGAAATAATAAAATTAATGTATTTTTAAGTGATGACGAAAAATTTATTTTAAAAAGAGATTCTTCAAAATTGAACTTATCTCAGTCTGAATATATTAGAAATTTAATTATAGGATATGAGATTAAAATTCCAGAAGTTAAAGAAGAACCAAAGCCTAAAAAAGATGAGTATATTATAGAGAATATTGCTAAAGCACTAGAAGAAAATATTGAATGCTTAATTAAAGTAAAAAATAGATTTCATTATCTTGGATATTTTGAAGATGAACGAGCAATTGAAACTAAAATTGAATATTTAAAATTACAAAATACTACACTTAAAAAATATATACCAATTGAAAATGACAAAGACAATGCGATCTAAGCATTGTCTTTTAACTTTATTCACTCATATAATTTTTAATTTCGTCTAACTTTTCTTCAGAAAGTTCAACTCCACCTTTAAAATTAATAGCACCTGGCCAATCTATATCTTTCCATTCAATATCAAATAATTTTATATCGTTGTCATATCTAGGAAACGCATGATAATGAACAAAATAATCTCTCATCATCATAATAATATAATTGAATTTTACTGCACCAAATTTCTTAGTACAAACATCCTCATACCATTTGATAACTTTTGGAAATTCAGCACCTTCTTCTGGAAGCATATTTGCAACTGAAGGAGTTTCTCTTTTTAAAAGAATAACAGCATCACCTAATGTTGCTTGTTTTCCTCTAATACAAATAATCCAATGTTCAAATTCTTTTATACATCTTGTTTCTGGTTTAAATTTACTCATAAATTCTAAATCACTCATCACTATATTTCTCCTTTAAAAATTTTTACTTATTATAATTCCTAATTCTTCATACTTGTTGCAATAAGAATGATCAGCTCCATTTATAATTTTAATATTACAATTTTTAATATTATTGTTTAAATATACTTTAACTTTATCTATAGGTTGAGTTAGAACACATTCATCTGCATC
Organism: Clostridium sp. 28_17; assembly: GCA_001916065.1. GTDB lineage: Bacteria > Bacillota > Clostridia > TANB77 > CAG-508 > CAG-269. The sequence continues at coordinate 53,583 of MNRS01000015.1, read as the reverse complement.
TCCAAACACAACTAATACAGGTATATCTATACTATTAAGAACTTCATTCATATCATTTATATCTTCTGTGTATCTAATAAAATCATTTTCTCCACCTGGTAAAAAATCATTATAATATGTTCCTGCTGCAATTTTTCCATTAGCCATAACAGAAAAATCTATTAATTCATTTTCTTTACCTTCGTTTACTAATCTTGTTGATTCTACTTTTGCCTTATTATATTCTTCTTCACTTAAAAACTTTTTTCCTTCTGAAGGAATATCACATGGCGCTAATAAAACTATTTTATTTATACAATCTTCTTTCTTTTTATTGTAATAGTATAGTACTTTATTACATCCATAACTATGTCCTTCAAGAGTTATTTCTTTATAACCTTTTTGTTTAACCCAACTTACTACACCTTCAATATCTAATATGCAGTCTTTAAATCTTTCTAGACTTCCACCTATAACAGTAAAACCATCACCTTTAAGTAATTCTGCAATAAAATCTTTACCACGATTATTAAATGTTAAAAATGCATATCCTTTATCTGTATACGATTTTGCTAATGTATCTAAAAATCTGTTTTCATAAAAATTACCATTTAATCCATGTACATGAATTACTATCTTATCAGTTGTTTTATCAGGTATATATAAAATCCCTGGTTGTTCTATTTCATCCATAGAGTTTATTCTTACTAATTCTTGTTTCATATTATTTTTCTCCTTTATTTAATTTTCTTTTTAATAGTTTCCCAATCTGCTGTCCATTTTGTATTATTTTTATTAAAGTTACTTGAAGATAATAACATATGGGCAAAACTTTTTAAACATTCATATTCAAAAGCATATTTTAATAACTGTGACTCGTTCTTATTAGAATACTTGTTAGTAACAAAAAGTGTAAATAGGTTATTATATATCCCATTAACTTTATTGTTAAAATATAACAATTTAAAATAACTAATTAATATTTCTGATGAAAATATACTCTGAGTAATGCATAAAACAATATTTTTATCTTTCATTATTAAAATTATTACCAACCATATTATAACATCAATAATTATTTTAATAGTATTTTGTTTAATCATTATATTCGTATTACTTTTAGTAAAGAATGTACTTTCAAATACATTTACTCCTAATTTTTTTATTGAATTCTTCTCGTTATTGTTATAATATCCTACTGTTTTTTTGTCAGTAAGTTCACTTCCATATGCATTAGATAATAAAGTTTTTCTTCTTTCATTCTCCGCAAAATTTTTGAAAATCATATCATTTATGGTATCTCCTATTATATATAAAATGTGTAGTACAATTAGAGTAACACATAATATATTATTAAATTTAATACTTAGAATTAAAGATATGACAACACTAACATAATAAAATATACTTAATAGTTTTTCTAACTTAATACATAATCTAAAATCTTTATCAACATCATTAATATATTCATCCATACTTATACCTCTGGAAATACTTTTTTTATTTCAGATAAAGCAGAATAAGGCATTCCATCATTTTCATACTCTAACGCTTTATCAATTCTTTCTATTGCGCGATTTATTCTATTAGTGATACTTGCATCATATGTTAAATTTTTTAATTCATTAAAAGCCTTTTTTGCATAATCTGTATAGCTAGTACAAGTAATATATGAATATTTCATATTATTTGCAATACATTCCTCTATACGATATGATGTTAAATCGCGATAATTAACATTTATATTCCAATGTTTAATTAATCTAACTAATGGCTTTATTTTATATGAATTATTATTATTTGTCTCAGTAAGTGTATTATTAAAATCATTAGGATATGTCGGCATCCATCCGCCTTTACCATCTGGTATATAATATGTTCCCCAGTTTTTGTAAGCGGGTACTAATTCAAATTTTATATTATTCAATTCTAATACTATAGTTGGTGATGATTGATAAATTTCGGATGTAGAATATTTTGTTTCTGCAAATCTTTTTAACCTGTCTAAAAAAGTTTGTGGAGTATAATTATTAGAATTATCAAATACAACCATATAGTCAACATCTGATTCTTCATCAACTTTTCTTGGGAGAATAGTTACTCTTGTATAAGAACCAAACTTAAATTTTTCTTCAATATTGGCACCGAAATATGATTCCAATCTTATTTCTAACGTATTAATAGAAGTAGTGATGCTTTCTTTTTCTTTTGTAGAAAGCACTAAATTAGAAGCAGAGTCACTTAAATAAGTATTTACTGACATATTATCCCTCCTTTATTTTATGTCCAATAAAAAAAGTATCATAATCTTAATGATACAAAACTATTATAATAATAACATATTTTGACATTTTTTTAAATAGATATAGGATATTTTATCAAAAGTATTGTAATAATCTTAATCTTTGATATAATTGATTTATCAGAGAGATTTAATCAAATCTTATAGTCTTAATTTCGTAAACGTGTATAGTTAAGGCTCCATAATGCGTTTCCGTCGAACCACTTGAAAGTATTACAACAAGTGACTTTAAAGAAAACAAAAAAGTGAATATCATTTCACAATATATAAGTCGATTTAGTCGGCTTATTTTTTGCTTTTTGGAAATAAAAGTAAATAATAACCTCAAAATTTTGCTGTTTTCGTTGTAATATCTTAAATCTTATGTTATTATTTTCTAAAATTAATATAATTTTAGAAAAGAGGCGAAATTAATGGATTTAATTGCAAGAATTACAGATAAAGAAATTGGAGAAGAAATAATAAACTACGAAGGGCTTTTAACTAGAGTTGCTTCAAGAGGAATTGTTCTTAATGATAATGATGAAATAGCTATATTTTATAAAAAAAATAAAAATGAATATAAGTTGCCTGGTGGAGGAATGGAAGAAAATGAAACTAAAGAAGAATGTTTTAAGAGAGAAGTATTAGAAGAAACTGGTTGTAATGTAGAAATCATAACTTATATGGGATACACAGAAGAAATAAAATCCAAAATGAATTTTATTCAAACTTCACATGTTTTTATAAGTAAAGTAGTAAATGATACAAAAAAACTTCATTTAACGCAAAAAGAAACTGATGAAGGCGGAGAATTAATCTGGCTATCTCCACAAGTAGCATTGAAATCAATAAGCAAATGTTTTAATGAATTAGTAGCTTCAAAATATGACAGTGTATATTCAACAAAATTTATTATTAAACGCGATAAAGCTATATTAGAAGAATATATTACAAAATATATTGAAAATAAATAGACAATGGCACACATTTTTACATGTGTGCCACTATTTTACCCACTAGTTCTGTTCTCTTCGAAGCCTACACCACTCATTATAAATAGCAACCTTTTCCTGCCCAACTCTTGCTTTGTTCTTCAGTTCTTCAAGAGAAGTTGCAGACAAAATTGTCTCAAAAGAGATTCCTGTAGAGCAACTGTCATCGAGATAACACCCTACAAAGACATCACCTTCATCAAGTCGCCGATGCAATTCATCCCAATTGGGATAGGCTTTCTTTACTCTATTCTTAAAATCTTCTGGATAAAACATACTATTGTCCTCCTATAAAAAATATTTTTTGCTATGTGCAGTCTTACCTAAGATGAAAAAATAGGAAACTACACTTGTATAATATATATTATACATCATTTTACATAAAATTGCAAATTTTACTTGTATGAATTTTGAAATCAGCAATATATTAATTCTTTAAATATAATTTCTTCTGCTAAATATCTATAATTATTCATAAGTCCAGTCCATTTTAAATGGTCAGTATTTTTCAAGTTTTCATTAATAGGATTTTTTTCTAGCATTTGTTTCATAAGTATATCAAATTTTCTTTTAGCTTGTTTATCAGTTTCTACAATATGTTTTCGTAAAGTCTTATTCATAAACATTATTATATATTCAGCTTTTTTATGATTTTTTAAATATTCTAATCTTAAATGTCCATATTTTCCAATAATATAATCATTTTCGTAATCTTCTTTTTCTAAATATAAGTCAGGAATGAAAAAATCTCCTTCTTTGTGATAAGTTATCTCTACCATAATAAAATCCTCCTAAAATTCAATTTTACTACTTTTAGAACTATAATTTTATATTTGTTTAGCTGTCTATAAATACAAATTTTTATAAAGTGTACTTAACTTAATCCTACTGGGTTAGGACTTATGGCAAAGCCAAAGTCCTCTGCTTCGAAGAAATTTCAAAGGAGGTGCTTTTATGGAGCAAGAATTAGCATATTCTTTTTACTTAGATAGCGACAAAAACAAAATCAAATTATCAAAGAAAGTTACAAAAGAAAATCTATCTGGTACTACTTCTCTATCAAATAATGCAATTCAAAATGCAAAAGACCTGTCTGATGTAAATAAACACAACTTAAGAGATTATGATAATCAAAGAGAGTTAATTAGAACGATTTATGGAACAAATGATATTGTAAATGATGTTAAGCAAGTATATTTAGATGAATTTGAAAAAGCAAGATTAGAATATAACCAAAAGCAAACTCGTGAAGATAGAAAAATTGAAGATTACTTCAAAAAAGTATGTGATTCACAGAATGATATAGCTTGTGAAATTATAATAGAACTTGGAGATATGGATTTTTGGAATGATAAAGACAACGAATACAGACTAAAAATGATTGATGTATATAATGAGCAAGTCAAAGATTTAATTAAAGTTGTACCAACTTTTAAAATAGCAAATGCAACAATTCATTTTGATGAAACCTCTCCACATATGCATATTGTTGGTGTTCCAATAATAGAAAATTGTACTAGAGTAATGAAAAAGCAAGTTGGAAAAAGTAAGATATTTACAAAAACTTCACTAACTGAAATACAAGATAAAATGAGAAATGCTTGTATTAAGTCATATAACAAGTTTTATGAAGTTAATACACGATTAAAAGAAAAGCAGAAAGGCAGAAATCAAGATATAAATGTTAGAGATATGAGCAATTATAGAGAAATTAAGAAACAACTAGCTAAAAAAGGACAAAAACTCGAAAAAGCAAATACTCAAACTAAAGCACTTGATAATACCAGTAAAGATATAGACAAGATTCTAGGCAGTTTGAAACCTACTAAACTGAACAAAAATAATATGGTTATTTCAAGTGAAGATGTCCAGAAAATCAAAAATTATACAAAAGATGTAAAAGATATTACTAAAACTGTTAGAAGTGTAAATGACTTAAATATGGCGATTAATGAATTTGAACATTCTGCTTATGAAATAGAAAAGGAAAATCGTTCACTTAAATATGAAATAGAATTAAAAAATAATGAAATTGGAAGTCTGAAAAAGGAACTTTCTACTAAAGACAAAATTATTAGCAAATTACAAGTTGAAAAAGAAAAGATAAAACAAGAACTACAGAAATTCAAAGGATTTTGGTGTAGTCTAATGAAACAATTTCAAAATAAAATTGGATTTGAGAAGAATGAACATTATAAATATGTTAGTGATGATTTATATAAAAATGGCATTTTGGATGACAACGATAACGAGATAGCAAATAATATTAAAAGGAAAATAAAAACATTAGATGAAATAGCTAATTTAAAAGATAAAAAGAAAAATGATACAAGATTTTAATATGGAGGAAAATCAAATATGGAAAATGAAAAAGTAAAATATTTAATAGATTTGATAAATGATATGGACTTAACAAATAAATTAAGGCTTGCAATATGTATGAGTGATAGTAGTTGTACTAATCTAAAATATGATAAACCTGAGATGTATAAGTATTTTTATAGTATGCTAAAAGAAATTGATGAAGAATATAGAACTACTTTAATAAACTTTGCAAAATATCATTTTATAATGTTTGCAATGGCTAAAATTATGGAAATGGCAAAAGAAGAACAAAATCAAATCGCATTATATTTATTTAATAGTATATCTATATTATGTTAAATTTGCTTTTAAAAGAAAAATATGCTATAATATACTTAATCTATTGTACTTTACACAGCAAAGTCAAGAAAAAATTTATTATTTTTCTGGAGGGGCTGTGTAAACCTCCAGATAATTTTAGGAGGAAACAATATGGCAAAGGTTATAGTTTTTGAAAAAAACGGTGAGGTTCGGCTTGCAACTTTAATCGATGACCAGAATGGAGTGTTCAGAGAAAATTTTACGGATATTGTTCCGTGCCCCGAAGAATTGATGAAGTGTGTACCTAGCGAGATTGCAGAATTCTGTAAGGAAACTGCACCGCAGTACTTATACCTGAATTCTGAAGGTCAATGGGAATCCACCAAGGATCCAGTTCCTGTATAACTAACCAAGATGCCAACGACATTCATTATCAAAGGATGTCGTTGGCGTTTTAATTTAGCTATTATAAAAAATGTGAAACTAAACTTGCAAAAATATTATTTTTATGTTAAATTAAAATCAATAAATCGAATTATATAAAAAGAGCATTACAATTCAGATACACTTTTTTCGCATACCTGTTTCGTAATGGCTCCATTTGAAATCAACTTACGGACTAATTAAAGTTCGTAAGTTTTTATTTTGTCCGTAGTCAGGCTTGAAGGCTTGTTATACAAAATATAAAAATAATGTTCTCTTTCTAGGAAGGAGGACATTTTTTATGCTTGAATTTAAAACTACCCAAGAACTGAAACCTAATCCTAAACTATTAGAACTAATTAAAAACTATACCTATAAAACTAAAAAAGGAAAAGTTAAAGTTCTTCAAAATACTAATTTACAGTTTATAGAACCTACTGAATATTTAATTACATATCCTGCTACTCTTACTATACTTGAATATAAAATAAATGAGATTAGTAATAAACAATTCTACATTAAAGAGTTTAAAGAAAAGTATAATTTGAAAGAAATTGAAACTTTTTTAAGAAATCTTTAATTTTTAACTATACTTTTGGCATTTAAGTTAGGAAAAAATTAGAGAAATATTTATAATTAGACTTCGTAAAACTCACTTTAAATTAGGAAATTAATGAAGAAAATTTAATTTTTTTCAAATTTAGGTATGCTTTTTTGCGTTTGAGTGAGGAAACATATGAGAGATATTTTAATATTTCTTAAAATTTAAGGAAAGGAGGAAACTTTTGAGATGTGGAGTTTATGTAAGAGTATCTACTGATGATCAAAGAGATAATGGTTATTCTATTGATTTGCAACTTAGAATGATAAAAGAATATTGTGAGAAAAATGATTATGATATCGTTGATATCTATAATGATGCAGGTCATTCCGGAAAAGATTTTTTGATAGTTTAAACTGAATTTATACTCTCGCATAAATTCTACTATGTGAATTCCCATACCCTTAAAAGTAAAATTAATACTCAAAAAAAGACAATGATTAGTTTTCATTGCCTTTTTACATTAATCACCAGATGCAAATTAAATCTGAAATTTTTTAATCTTTGATACAATTATTTATAATAAGTTATAGATTCTAAACTGCCATGAGTATTTATACTTTGAATATACGTATTATCATAATAAAAGTATTCTCCTAATTGGCTGCCATAAGTTTCTTCTAACATAAGTACAATAATAGCATAATTTCCTTCTGAAAAGTAGTCTATGAAAGCTCCTCTGGCAGAAGGACATCTTTCTTTTGCATCTAATGCTATTTTTTTTATATCTTCGTTCTCTACAATTATTTTATTATAGCTTGAATCTCTTGTTGATATTTCAACACCATTAGTATATATAATATTATAATTTAATTTTTTAGCAGAAAATCCTTTTCTATTAAATAAATTTTTCTGTAAAGTTATTGTTACAGGTTTATTATTTATAATAGCAATATAGGTATCATCAGATTGTATAATTCCATTTTGATAGTTGTATTTTAATAAATAATTACAGTTATTTATTACATATAATTCATACACATAAGGAATTATAAAAACAATAACAGGAATTATACCTAAAATGATATATTTTTTGATACTTAAAATATTATAATCAGTATTATTTGATTTTTTTATTTTTCTATTTATACAACAAATACTTACTATATGAATGATGAATGATATTATAGAAATTGGAAATAAAAATATAAAGTCCCAACCTATATCTACTATTTCACTACCACATAAATAAAAACTAATGAAATTAAATATTATATATATAATTATGAGTTTTCTTAATTTCTTTAAATCACTATTCTTCATAAAAATTCTTGTTAAAAAAAATATTGACATTATTAACAATATAAAAACATTACAATATATTGCACTTTTTAACATAACTACTTTTCTCTCTTTCTATATAACACTTAAATAAGCTATCTATACCTTTATACAAATTATACCATATAATTTCAAAAAATTGTATACCTCCATTGAAACTTAATGGAAATTCATATATAATATTTTTAGAAAGAGAGCGTTGTAGTTCGTAAGCTGTTGCTTACCCGCTCCATGAAATAAAGAGGAGCACCATATGCTCCTCTTTTACCTTCTATGCTTTTACCATTTCAAGTTTACTTTCAACCAATTCACAAATTAAATCTGCAGATTTTTCAACGCCAAAAGCATCACTATTAATACAAATATCATAATTAGAATGATTATCCCATTCCTTTTCAGTATAATATTTATAATGATTTGCTCTTAATTTATCAATACGCTTAATCTCTTTCTCTGCTTTAGACTTATCCATACCATAATATGTAGTTGCCCTGTTAATTTTATCTTCCATATCACTATAAACAAAAACATTTATAACATTTTCTCTACCAGATAAAATGAAATCAGCACATCTACCAACAATAACACAAGACTCCTTGTCAGCAACTTCTTTTATTAATTCAGATTCTTTAATGAACAACTCATCACTATTATTTAATCCTGAATAATATCCATTATTTAAACTTGCTAAAGCATCTCTTTTTTGTTCATTGTTTTCAATATATTCTTCAGATAACCCTGTTTCTTCTGCTACTTTTGAAATAAATTCATTATCATATAATTTTATTCCTAATTTATCAGCAACTAATTTTCCAATATATCTTCCACCTGATGCATATTCCCTTGCTATTGTTATAACAACATGTTTTGAAAGTTTGCTTTCTGTGTTTGCTATAGTTTCTTTGTTTACTACTTTTACATTTCCTTGTTTTAATTTTCTTATTTCTCTTATCAAGAATATTGTTGCTAATATGAATGCTAATCCATCAGCAAATGGTCCTGCGAATAAAACTCCATGTATTCCAAACATCTTTCCAAAAATTATCATTGCAGGTATTAAGAAAGCAATTTGTCTTGATATTGAAAGTATTGCACTTATTATGCTCTTTCCAATTGCTTGGAAGAATATTCCTGATGGAATTTGAATTCCATTACAGATGCAAAGCATTAAGTATGTTCTAAATGCTAAACATGCAAATTCCATGTAATTTGCGTCTCCACTACCAAATATTGATATTAATTTATCTGGTATTGTTTGGAATAATATAAATGCTGTTGTACTAATTATAACACTTGATCCTAATACTATTTTTAATGTTGTTTTTACTCTGTCAAATTTTCTAGCACCATAGTTGTATCCAAATATTGGTTGTGCTCCTGCTGCAATTCCTATTATGATACTGTTTAATATTTGGCTTATTTTCATTACAATTCCTAGAACTGTAATTGGTATTTCTGCCCCAAATTTTGATTCTGCTCCATATTTTCCAAGTGTATTGTTTTCAGTAGCCATTACAAATACTATACTCATTTGATTTATAAAACTGCTTATTCCTAACATTGAAACTTTTTTTGCTACACTTGATTTTACTTTAAATGATTCTTTACTTAATTTGATTGATTTGAATTTTTTAACATATAATGCGTTTAGTATAAATACTAAGATTTGGCTTATTACAGTTGCAATTGCTGCTCCTTCAACTCCCATTTTAAATACAAATATAAATATTGGGTCTAATATTGTGTTTAATACTGCACCTACAAGCATTGTTGTCATTGAATATTTTGGACTTCCATCTGATCTTATTATTGAGTTTAATGTTGTTCCTATCATTGAGAATGGTAATCCTATTGCTATTACATAACCATATTTTAATGCATATTCTTTTAATGCTTCTGTACATCCAAACATTGTTAATAATTGTGGTAAAAATATTAATGTTATTGCACAGAATAGTACTGATACTATTGTTGCGATTGATAGTGCATTTCCTACACCTTTTGCTGCTTCGTCTTTCTTCTTTTCTCCTAGTTTTAGGCTTAAATATGCTGATGCTCCATCTCCAAACATTAGTGAAAATGCTAATCCTATCATTACTAATGGGAATACTACGTTTGTTGCTCCATTTCCTAGGTATCCTACTCCCCACCCTATAAAGATTTGGTCTACTATGTTATATAGTGAGTTTACTAATAAGGATATTATGCATGGGATTGAAAATTTTCTTATTAATTTTCCTATTTTTTCTGTTCCCAGTATGTTTTCTTCTTTTTCCAATTTTCTCTCCTTCTTTCTTTTGATATTTTTTGTCTTTGGGCGTAAAAATAGTAAGTCCTTGTCTGGACTTACGTTTTACCTGCGCGACCTATCTATTATAACATATTTTTGTTTTTTATGTAAGTATTTTTTAAAATTTTTTTTATTAATTTCTTCCAATTATATCCTTTATAATCTCCCCTGCAATAATCAAACCCGCAACAGAAGGCACAAAAGAAATACTTCCAGGAACTTGATTACGAATACTACACTTTCTTTTAGTACCCGGAGGGCAAATACAATTTGTCTTACAACTATTTTCAATATTCTCATATGGACGTATCGGCTCTTCTTTTGAATAAACAACTTTAAGTTTTTTTATTCCTCTACTTCTCAATTCTTTTCTCATAACCTTTGCCAATGGACACACTGAAGTTTTATAAATATCTGTTACTTCAAATCTTGTTGGGTCAAGTTTGTTTCCTGTTCCCATACTTGAAATAATAGGAATATTTAATTTATTTGCTCTTACAACCAACTCAACTTTGGCAGTTACAGTGTCCACACTATCTACTATGTAATCAACTGTATCATCTAAAATTTCTTTGCTATCTGGCATAAAAAATTCTTGATATACTTCTACATTTGCATTCGGGTTTATTTCTAAAATTCTTTCTTTTGCAACTTCAACTTTTGGCTTTCCAATTGTTTTTCTAGTCGCAATTATTTGTCTATTCAAATTTGTTAAGCAAATTTTGTCATCATCTACTAATATAAAATTGCTAACACCTGCTCTTACAAGTCCTTCTACTACAAATGAACCAACTCCGCCAATTCCAAATACTGCAACTTTAGCATTTTGTAATTTTTCTATTCCTTCTTTTCCTATCAATAATTCTGTTCTTGAAAATTGATTTAACATTTTATTTTTCCTCCTCCAAGAACTATGTCTCCAACATAAAATACAGCAGATTGACCTGGTGTTATTGCTCTTTGCGGTTCGTCAAATATAACTTTGATATTTTCTCCGTCTTGCTCAATTTTTGCTTTTGCAACTTTTGATGAATATCTAGTTTTCACATCAACTTCCATTGTTTCTTCTATTTTATCAAATAATAATAAGTTGATATCTGAAACTGTAATCTCTTTTTTGTATAGTTCTTTTTCTTCTCCTACTATTACTTCATTTTTTGCTTTGTTAAATCCTAAAACAAATAATGGTACTTTATATGATATTCCAAGTCCTTTTCTTTGACCTATTGTATAATTATATAGACCTGTATGTTTTCCTAATATTTCACCTTTTGAATTTACAATGTTTCCTTTTTTAGGTTTTATACCTGAATTAGTTTCAAGGAATTTTTTGTAATTTCCATCTGGCACAAAACAGATGTCTTCACTATCTGGTTTATTTGCAACTTTTAAGTCGTTTTCTCTTGCTATTTCACGTATTTGTTCTTTGTCTGTAAAATCTGCTAATGGGAATACTACATGTTCTATTAATTCTTTTGGAATATTCCATAATACATAACTTTGGTCTTTTTTACCTGCTTGTGATTTTTTTAGTACCCATCTTCCATATTTTTCGCTATATTCTGTTTTTGCATAATGTCCTGTTGCTATGTAATTACATCCTAGTTCTTTTGCTTTTTCCCACATAATTCCAAACTTCATATATTTGTTACATTCTATACATGGGTTTGGTGTTCTGCAATTTGCGTAACAATCTATAAAATCATTTATTACATAATCTTTGAATTGTTCTTTGCAATTATATGTAAAGTGTGGAATTCCTATTGTTTTGCAGACATTTTTTGCATCTATATATGTGTTTATGTTACAACAACTGCTTCCTGCAAATAGTTCTAGTGTTATTCCTAATGGCTCATATCCTTCTTTTTTTAGTAGTAGTGCTGATACTGAGCTGTCAACTCCTCCACTCATTCCTAATAATACTTTTTTGTTTTCCATTTTTACCTCCAGTACTGTTACTATTAATTTGGAAACTTTTATTTATTTGTTTAATTTCTATTGACATTTTTTTTTATAAGTGTTAATATAATAATATAAAAGATAAGAGCATAGCCCTTATCTGTGTGTTTGGTTAGATTTGTCCATAGGGCAAATCTCTATTTTTCTTTTAGATGAATAATACCTAAATACATATTTGTGCTTTGAACATATATGTATTAATAATGCAGTTCCTACAAAGAAAGCCATTATGATTAATAAAAATTCTATTAATTTCACAGCCGTCAACCCCTTTCTTACGTAATTTACATTTAGCTATATAAGCATAAATGCATAGATTAGCAAGCATATAACATAGGCTTACTAGTCTATGCACTTATGCTTGAAAAGGGCAACTTCCAAACTATTGCAATTTTATCATGTATATCTTTAAAAGTCAATATTTACTATTAAATTCTTTTTTAAAAATTTTTAATGACAACAATTTATATTTCCAGTTCCTGTGCTATCATTTTTCTCTAGCATATCTTCAATAGTATGCCAAGCCAAAAGAGCACATTTAACCCTTGCCGGCATATTAGACACATTTCTAAAAGCTATTGCATCTTCCAATTTTTTTAGTTCTTCCTCATCAGTTGTTTCTCTTTTTATCATTTCTATAAATATTTTTATAATCTCTTTTGCCTCTTCAACTGTTTTACCTTTTAGTGTATCTATCATTATTGATGTTGATGCTTGTGAAATTGCACATCCATGTCCTGAAAATGCCATATCCTCTATTTTATTTCCATTTAATTTTAATTGTAGTGTTATTTCATCTCCACAATTGGGGTTATGCCCTACTTCACAGTAATCTGCATTTTCTAATTTCTTTTTGTTGTATGAATTCATACTGTGTTCCATTATTAGTTCATTGTAAACATTTGTTAACTCGTCCATTGAAATTACCTTTCTTTTTTTATTAATTTATTGACAATTTTATAAATTAGTGTTAATATAATAATATAAAAGATAAGAGCATAGCCCTTATCTATTGGTTGGGTGAGGTTTATCTATAGGATAAATCTCTATTTTTCTTTTTTTGGAACAATATTTTAATGCATATCTCTTTTTGGAGCAAATATGTACTAGAAACGATAGTCCTAAAAAGAAAGCTAATATTATTAATAAAATCTTTATTAACTCCATAGCTGTTAACCTCCTTCTTACGAGATTTACATTTAAGTCATTAAAGACATAAATGCATAGATTAGCAAACATATAACATAGACTTACTAATCTATGCACTTATGCCTGAAGAAGGTTAACTTCCCAACCGAGAAGATTATAATATATATTTACTTAATAGTCAATATTTATTTAAATTATTTTATATAATTTTTAAACATATTATAAGCCTTATCAAGTGCCTTAACCAATTTATCTACATCTTCTTTTGTGTTATAGATGTAGAAACTTGCTCTACATGTAGAATCAATACCCAAGAATCTCATAAGTGGTTGAGCACAATGATTTCCAGAACGCACACATACACCTTCTGAATCTAAAATACTTGCAACATCATGTGGATGTACTCCTTTAATGTTGAATGAAATTACGCTTGAATGATTTTCTTCATTTGGTGTTGTGTATAATGTTAGATAATCTAGTTTTGATAATTCTTGTCTTGCATATGATATTACTTCATGTTCAATTTCTTGTATTTTATCATATCCTAAATTTTCAATGTAATCAATTGCTGCACCTAAACCAATTACGCCTTCAACATTTTGTGTACCTGCCTCAAATTTATTTGGAAGTGGTGCAAATGTTGTATCTTGTTCATAAACGTATTCTATCATATCTCCACCCATCAAAAATGGAGTCATTTTATTAAGTATTTCTCTTTTTCCATATAATACGCCTATTCCAAGTGGTGCAAGCATTTTATGTCCTGAAAATACTAGAAAATCTGCATCTAAATCTTGAACATCAATTTTCATATGTGGTATGCTTTGTGATGCGTCAACTATTACTACTGCACCTTTTTTATGTGCATATTTTATGATTTTTTTCACATTGTTTATTGTTCCTAAAACATTTGAAACATGTGTAATTCCAACGATTTTTGTTTTGTCTGTAATTTTGCTTTCTATCTCTTCGTCTGTAATTTCATAATTTTCATTGATATACATGTAATTTAATTTGCTACCTGTTTGCTTTGTCATTTTTTGCCAAGGAACTAAATTTGAATGATGTTCCATTATTGAAATTACTACTTCATCATCTTTTTTTAAGTTGTCCAAACCATATGAATATGCAATTAAGTTTAAACTTTCTGTTGCATTTTTTGAGAATATTATTTCTTCTCTGTGTTTTGCATTTATGAATTTTGCTATTTTTGTTCTTGTATTTTCATATTGTTCAGTTGCTTCTACACTTAATGAATATGCTCCCCTGTGTGGGTTTGCGTTATATTTCTGGTAGAATTCTTCTACTGCTTTTATTACTTGTATCGGTTTTTGTGTTGTTGCTCCACTGTCTAGATATGTGATATTTTCATTTTCTAGTAGTGGAAAATCTTTTTTCATATTATTTATTTCCATTAAAATCCTTCCTTAATTTAATTCATAAAAAATTTATTTTTAATTTTCTAATCTAACCTTTTATCAATTTCTTGTAAAATTTCTTCTCTCAATTCTTCATTTTCAATTTTTTCTAAAATTTGATTAAATCTAGCTCTAACCATCAATTTCATAGCCTCTTTAAGTTCAAAACCTCTACTCATAATATAGAATAATTCTTTTTCTCCAATTTTTCCGGCTGAACTAGAATGGTTACCTTCAACCTCTTCTTCAGAGCAAAGTAACATTGGTAAAGCTATTGATTTTGCTGTATCTGATAATAACATACAAGCCTCATTTTCATTTCCAGTAGCCTTTTTACAACCTTTTTTGAAATCAATTGTTCCTTTAAAATGTTTTTTAGATATATCTTTTAAAGCTCCTTGAACTTCTATATCAATATTAGATTTTTTACCTCTTAATTCACCTATATAATTTAAGTCAAAAACTTGATTTTCTTTTCCTAAATAAATTGTGTTTAGTTGGTTATCACAATTATCACCTTGTAAATTAGAATAATAATTTGTAATGCTGTGCTTTCCACCAAAATCAACAATTGTATAATTAATTTTTGCATTTTCCCCAAAATCATTTTCAATTGCTAAAAAGTTATTTGATTTTATATTCATTAAATTAACCAATACAATGTTTAATTCTGCATTTTTTTTAGCTTTTGCTTTTATAATTCCATTATGATAGCATTCATTTTCTTTGTTTGATGTGTATTTTATTATAACTGTTGATTTTGTGTTTTCGTTTGCAATTATTTCTATATTGTCTATTAATACAGAATTTTCATTATCAAAATTAAAATCTATTTCCGCTTCTGTTTTCTCTTCTTTTATATCAGAACATTCACATAATTTTGGCATAACCTCTTCATTTTGATTACTATTTATGTTTAATTTAATTTTTTGATTAGCTCCGTATTGTACTTGATTTGTAAATTCTTCACTTAAACCATAAGCTAAATCTATATTTGTATTATCTGCATTTTGTTCTATATCCATTTTAGATGTGTCACCAATTATTGTTACATTTTCAAATAATGGTATAACTTCTGGAACTTCAATATTTTCAAGTTTTATATTGTTTATTTTAAAGTTTTTTGCTGTTCTAACTGGTGTTTCATTTAATTTTAAATTATCCATCAACATTTCCTTTCTTATTTTTCGGGATATGGGGACGGGTCTTCAATCCCTCTTTTTTTTATAATTTTTTCGGGATTAAAGACCCGTCCCCATATCCCGAAATTTTATCCTATTGCTCCTTCTAATTCTAAGTTAATAAGATTATTCATTTCAACTGCATATTCTACTGGTAATTCTTTTGCTATTGGATGTGCAAAACCTCTTACTATCATTGCCTTTGCATCTTCTTCTGATAGTCCTCTACTCATTAAATAGAATATTGTTTTATCACTTATTTTACCTATTTTAGCTTCGTGTGAAAATTCAACTTCATCTGTTCTTATGTCATTTGTTGGTATTGTGTCTGACACTGATATATCATCTAACATAAGTGATTCACATGATACTGATGATTTTGAATTTTTTGCATTTTCATTTATTCTTACCAAACTTCTATATGTGCATTTTCCACCGTTTTTTGATATTGATTTTGCATTTACTACACTTGATGTGTTTGGTGCATTATGAATTACTTTAAATCCATTGTCTAGGTTTTGTCCTCCACCTGCAAATGATATTCCGGTAAACTCTGTTTTTGCACCTTCTCCATTTAATATGCTCATTGGATATAGCATTGATATTTTTGATCCAAATGAACCTGATACCCAGTCCATTTTTGCATTTTTTCCTACTATTGCTTTTTTTGTATTTAAGTTAAGCATATTTTTTGACCAGTTTTCTATTGTTGAATATCTTAAATAAGCATTGTCTGCTACATATAATTCAACACATCCAGCATGTAAGTTTACTTTATTGTATTTTGGTGCTGAACATCCTTCTATAAAGTGTAAGCTTGCTCCTTCTTCTACAATTATCAATGTGTGTTCAAATTGTCCTGATTCTGGTGAGTTAAGTCTAAAGTATGATTGTAATGGAACATCTACTTTTACTCCTTTTGGTACATATACAAATGAACCTCCTGACCATACTGCTCCATGTAATGCAACAAATTTGTGGTCATGTACTGGTACACATTTCATAAAGTGTGATTTTACTAATTCTGGATATTCTCTTACTGCTGTTTCCATATCTGTATAAATTACACCTTGTTTTATTAATTCTTCTTTCATACTATGGTAAACAACTTCTGAATCATATTGTGCCCCAACACCTGCAAGTGATGTCTTTTCCGCTTCTGGTATTCCCAATTTGTCAAATGTATTTTTAATGTCTTCTGGAACATCATCCCAAGAGCTATTTAATTTTGACTTTGGTCTTACATATGTTGCAATTTCATCCATATTTAATTCTGATAAATCTGGTCCCCATGTTGGCATTTCTAAATTGTTATATACTTCTAGTGCTTTTAACCTGAATTCTCTCATCCAGTCTGGGTCGTTTTTTTGTTTTGATATTTCTTCTATTATTTCTGGTGTTAAACCTTTTTTTATTTTGAAGTCGTATTCGTCTTTATTTTTTATATCATAGATATTTCTATTTATTTCTTCTAAATTTGTTTTTGACATTTTATATAGTCCTTTCTAAAACTTGCATTTTATGTAAAATTGTGGTATAATATTTTTATAAAAAACTTAAGGAGGTCACTTATATGAAAGAAAGTTATTTAACTCGGGGCATTTTTTATGGTATTTTAGGACTTATACTTACTATTTTTTCACTTTGTGTTTATTTTCTAGAGATACCTTTTATTTCCGAATCAATTAAGTTTCCTTGTACAGGATGCTTAGTTGCTATTGCAATATCTAATATTGTCAAGTGTATCATTTCTTTAGTATTTCACTATGACGCAACCTATTATCCATTCTAGGTGGCCGGGGTAATAATCATTTTTTGATTATTACCCTATTTATATTGTGCATACCCATTTTCTTCAATTTCAGAAGCCAATTCTTGTCCACCTGTTTTAACAATTTTTCCATTAACCAAAACATGAACATAATCAACTTTCAAGCTATGCAAAATTTTTGTATTATGAGTAATAATTAAAACTGCATTATTCTCATTTTTAAACATCTCAATACCTTTTGAAACAGTCTTAATTGCATCAACATCAAGTCCTGAATCTGTTTCATCAAGAATTGCAAGTTTTGGATTTAAAACAAGCATTTGTAAAATCTCATTTTTCTTTTTCTCTCCACCTGAAAATCCAACATTTAAACTTCTTTCCATGTTTTTAGGATTCATATTTAATTCTTCCATATATTTTTTCAATTCATCTTTAAATTGAAATATTTTTACTGGTTCACCTGTAATTTTATTTTTTGCGTATTTCAAGAAGTTTGTAACTGAAACCCCAGGAATTTCTTCTGGTAATTGGAATGACATAAATATTCCTTTTCTTGCAATTTCATCTGTTCTTGATTCTGTAATATCTTCACCATCAAATGTTATTGTTCCATTTGTTTTTGTGTATTCTGGGTTATTTAATATTGCATTTGCTGTTGTTGTCTTTCCAGAACCATTTGGTCCCATTATTACATGGATTTCTCCTCTTTTAATATTTAAATCTATTCCTTTTAATATTTCTTTTTCTCCTGCGTTTACATGTAAATCTTTTATTTCTAATAAATTACTCATTGTTTTAAATCCTTTCTTTTTATTTCACGGGATTGGGGGCCAGGTCTTCAATCCCGTTATTTTTTTATTGTTCTTCTTGCACAACATCTGCATTTTTCTTTATTGATATCATAATCACAGTCTAAATTTGTTAGTCCGAGTTCTTTATGCACATATTTTGCCAATTTGTTTATTGTTTTATCCGATATTGCTAATTTTATTTTTTCCGCTTCGCTTTTTGCTTCTTCTTCGTCTAAATTAAGTACATCTTTTAAAAACACATACATTATGTCATATGCTTCTAGAATTTTTTTTGCTAGGTCTTCACCTTTTTCTGTTAGTTCTATGGTTCCATATGATTCATAATTTACCAGTCCACTATCTTTTAAATTGTAAATTGCTTTGTTTACACTTGGTTTTGTACAGTTCATTTTTTTTGCAATGTCTGTTACTCTTATGTTTCCATTTTGCTGTTTTAATATGTACATTGTTTTCAAGTATTCTTCTGATGATTTTGATATCATTTTTATCCTCTCTTTTTTCATTTTTTTATTAATATTTTATTGTTTACATTATTTGAAAATTTATCTTTATATTTTAAATATGTTAACTACGGTTAACATTATACTCTCATATGTAATGTTTGTCAAGGCTAACAGTCAAAAAAATGACACATTTTGCTAATTTTTAGCATGTGTCATTTTTATTTATATATTTCAATAAAAAACTATAAGATATTATATTCCTTTAATGTTTGTACAACACTTTCAAAATTATCTGGTATTACTTTTTTTCCTTGTATTCCTAATTCATTTGCTGTTTTTATATTTTTAATATTATCATCTATAAATAAACATTCTTGTGGTATTAATTTATATCTTTCTAATAAAGTATTATAAATGCCTACATATGGTTTTACTTGATGTTCAATATAT
Organism: Clostridium sp. 28_17; assembly: GCA_001916065.1. Classification (GTDB taxonomy): domain Bacteria; phylum Bacillota; class Clostridia; order TANB77; family CAG-508; genus CAG-269. The sequence goes on along the minus strand of MNRS01000015.1, from coordinate 33,925 downwards.
GAAAATACATAACCATCTACAAGATTAAATAGTTTGTTATCTTTTATGTGATTATAAGTATGTGAATTTATATTTGATAATAAATATATTTTATAATCTTTTTCTTTTAATTCTTTTATTATATCTATTACATTATCATTTATAAAACTATAATCATTATATCTATACCAAAATTTTTCAATTAATTCATCATTTATATGATTAGTTCTATCTTCAACAATTTCAATTGCTTGCTCTCTTGAAATAAAACCTGTATCTATTAATGAATATTGTAACCACTCTGGTGAATTAATTATATTGTTTATTATAAATTGTTTTTCACTTTCTTTTTTTGTAAAATTAGGTATTACTTCTTTTATATCAAATTGTAAAATTACATTTCCTATATCAAATATAATATTTTTAATCATTTTTTTCTCCTAAACTTTGTTCTATAATATAATTTTTTTCTATAATAATATTATATCTAAAATAATCTATTTATTATTTAATTTATATGGAGGTGATAATTTACTAATTCCAAAACATCCACCTGCAAATAGTAATTCACCTGTTTTAGGATTAACTTCTAGAGAATTTGTTTCAAAACCACCTTGTCTTCCTTGTTTTACAATAGAATTTGTTGTATTACTTGTTATAACTTGGAAAGATTTCCCTCCATCAACTGAACGATATAATGCACAATCATTTAAAAATGTATTTCCAGCTCCACCACAGTAAATTATATTAGGGTCTATTGGGTCTACTGCAACCTTAGAAATGCAATACCCACCGTTTAAGTTTACAGGAGCTCTCTTATATTCGTCAACATATCTATTTAATACACATTCTACACTACCATCTTTTGTCGATGTTTTGTATAAATATCCACCTTCACATGTTGCATATGCCACTTCGTTTTTCCAGTCATATGCTACATCCATTACATGTGCTGATGCGTATTTAGGATTTGGTATAAATTCTGTATTATTTACTTTCTTCCAAGTTTTTCCATCATCATAAGATGCTACAACATATTTGCCAGTTTCGTCCATTCCATATAATTCTTTTTGACCTTTTGGGTTATGTGTATAAACATTTATACATCCATCCATTTTAGCCCAAGTATGTCCTCCATCTTCGCTTCTTAAGTCACATGCAAATAAAACTTTTGGATTTGTTGGTGACTGGTATGATGATTCTATTCCTGCATTTATGTTTTCTTTTGTAAAATACATTCCTGTATCTACAATTGTTTTTCCACCATCAAATGTGATTTTCAATTTTCTTGGATTATGCCATGCATCTGATACTCCAACAAAATATGTATTTTCATCTACTGCATACCCGCCATAGCAGAAGCCACCCCATCTGTATCCTGACATACTAATATATTTCCATGTTTTTCCGCCATCTGTTGTTACACATCCGTCATAATCTTGTGAGCCAAAATATATAATGTCTGGGTTATATACATTGTAGTGAACATTTCCTCCACTTAAAATTCCTGTAATTCCGTTGCTGTCCCATTTAAAAGTTTTTCCACTATCAGTACTTGAACTTGCATAATCTCCTTGTGTATGTATCCAAACTTTGTTTTCATCAACAGTACTCCACATAGGAATGCTCATTCTGTTATTATATGGCATAAAACTTAATTCATCTGATAATGTTGAAATTTTCCATGTTTTTCCACCATCAATGCTGTAATATGGATAATTTTGATATGTTCCCTGTCTATCTATTAATAACATTTTATTTGAATTTATTGGGCTTACTTTTATGTTCATTGGTCCTTTTGTCGGATATGAAGTTGATGCTATTTTATCAAAAGTTTTTCCATCTTTTGAAATATATACTCCATTATTATTACAGTAATAAACATTTATTTTTTGATCTTTTTGTGATGTTAAATCAAATCCTGTAACAGAGTCATCTACTATTTTTTTAAAGTTTTCTCCTTTATCTGAGCTATAATATATTCCATCTTTTCTTGAAACATATACATCCCCTGTATATGGATTTATTTTTATTGTTCCATCACTTAAATCATTATTTACAAGATTCCAAGTATAGCCACCATCTGTTGTTTTATATAAACCCTTTTCGCTTTCTTCTAGATAATTGTCTTCTGTTTCATATGCTGTTGACCAATATGCAACCATACATCTATTTTTTTCTTGATTATATGATGATTCATCATATGCTATTGCTTCCCTTACATCTCTATGCCCTTTTACTAACATCATTTTAGTAAACTTCCATGATTTTCCCCCGTCTTCTGAAATATAAAGTCCATTTGTATTAAATGGTGAGCTATTTATTCCAACAGCTACAACATATGATGGATTTTTAGGATCTATTGAAAACGCTCCTACTCCTCTTGACTGTAATCCTGCATTTGATTGCTCCCAGTTTTGGCCTCCATCTTCTGAACGATAAACTCCACCTACATCTGTTCCATATAATAACAATTTTCCGTCTTTGCTTATAGCCATTCCAATTGGCCATTGACATCCTTCTCCACCTGTTGTGACTCCTTGTTTTTGCAACAATTCCTTTGAAACCATTGGTACCGCTGACCATGATGTTATATTTGTTACATTGTTTTTATCATATGGACATTCCTTTTGTTGTTTTATCAATAATGATAAATCTATTATACTTAATTTACTATCACTATTCATATCTGCTTGTTCTAATGATGATACATCTTTTAAATTTATTAAATATTCTTGCATTATTCCTATATCTTCATCATCTATAACTGAGCTTTGATTTATATCACCTAAGAATATTTCTGATGCTGCAAATACTGTACTTTGACTTATTAGTATTCCACAAATTATAAGCATCATCATTGTTTTTCCACATTTTTTACTCTTATGGTAAAATACTATTGATAAAATTGCAAAAACAAATATTGAAATTAACAAAGCCCATCCTTTTCCTGTTTTAGGTAGAATATTTGGTAATATTTCTTTATGCTTTTTTTCTAGTTCTAAATCATTGTTATTTGTATTGTTTTTATTTTCTGAATTTGATGGTGTATCTTTTTTATTTTCGCTATCACTTTTTTCAATTGAATTTAATTTTATTGATATTGACTGTGTTAATTTTTCGTTTTCAAATTCTATATTTCCATCAGATGCAGTTATTTTATCTATTGTTATTTCTGTATTTCCAACATTTGCACTAGTCTTTGCTTTTAATTTAATTTCTAAGATATCTTTGTTAGTTGTATCTTGTTTATTAATTACATTAAATTCTTTACCATCTTTATTGTATTTTAGATTCTCCCAACCATCTTTTGTTTCAAAATTGTTTTCATCTATTTCTTCCCAAACATTTCCATCATAATTTATTTTTGCCTGGAAAGCATTGATTTGTTCTTCACTATTTATTTTTAGTGTTACTGATGTTTCTTCTCCTTGTTTTATTTCTGTTTTCTCTGTTTCTAAACTGCAACTCAATGATTTTTCTGTTGCTTGTATTTTGTTACTTATCATTAAAATGCTTGCACTTATTAATATTATTGTTATTAAAAAAACTACCCTTTTTTTCATTGTTTTTTCTCCTAAAATTATATATATTTATATTTTATCATAAGAGCAAATCGAAACGCAATAAAATTTGCATAATTTTAATATTTTCTATCCTAATGCAACATCTAATATCATCATAATTGTAAAACCAATTGCAACACCAATAGTTCCAATATTTGAATGTTCACCAGCTTGTGACTCTGGAATAAGTTCTTCTACAACAACGTAAATCATGGCACCAGCTGCAAAAGAAAGCAAATATGGCAAAATTGGAACAACTGCATTTGTAAGAAGTATTGTAATTAGCGCACCAATTGGTTCAACAATCCCTGACAAAGTACCATATAAAAATGCTCTTGACTTTGATACTCCTTCACTTTTTAATGGCATTGAAATAATTGCCCCTTCTGGGAAGTTTTGAATTGCAATTCCTACTGCTAATGCAAAAGCCCCTGCCATTGTAATTCCAGTATTTTGCGCTAACGCTCCAGCAAATGTAACTCCAACTGCCATTCCCTCTGGTATGTTATGCAATGTTACAGCAAATACCATCATTGTTGTCTTTTTTAGTTTTGATTTCATTCCTTCTGGCTTTTCACTTTCTAAGTGCATATGTGGGACTACACTATCTAATACTAAAAGAAACACAATTCCTAATAAAAATCCTATTGCCGCTGGAATCCAAGCAACTTTTCCTTGTGTTTCTGTCATTTCTATTGATGGTATTAATAATGACCATACTGATGCTGCTATCATTACTCCTGATGCAAATCCTAATAAAATTTTTTCTACTTTTTTATTCATTTCTTTTTTCATTAGAAATACCATTGCAGCTCCAAGTGTTGTGCCTAAAAATGGTATTGCAAGTCCAATAACTAAATCCATATTTTTCCTCCTTGATTTTTTATTTTTTTCGTGCTATTATACTTGTTAGAATTAATTCATTTCATATAATTAAATTTTGAAAGGTAGGTGTATCTTGATGAGTAAAAAGACAAAAAACAAAAGACCTGCTGAGATGTTTGCTGAACGGCTTCGTATGTCAAATTCAGATTTAAAGGTAATCTTAGCAATGGATCAGCTAAGACGTAAAAAGCAGGAAGAAAGATTATCCGATGAAGAAATCGTTTCTTCTAGCAAACAGATTTATTATTTTTAATTCAGACAGAGCCTACAATGTAGACTCTGTTTTCATAAATGCTCTTCAAGATATTCTTTTGAAATTTTTATAGTAGTTGGTCTTCCATGTGGGCAAGTATATGGATTATTCAAACTCAACAAACTTTGTATTAAATTTTCAACCTCTTGTTTACTTAAATCCATATTAGCCTTAACAGCAGCCTTACAAGCAACTGTCGCAATAAATCTTTCTTCAACATCTTTTATTGAAGTTCTCTCATTTGTTAACATCTCATCCAAAATATCCATAAAAATATTTTGAGTTTTCGCTTTATACTCTAAATCAGGTATTCCATTTATTTTGACTGAATTTTCTCCAAATAATTCTATATCGAATCCTGTATTTATAAGCATCTCCATATTGTTTTTAACAAATTCCATTTCTCTATGTGTTAAATTTATAACTTCTGGCAACAACATCATTTGGCTGTTTTGACTAACTTTTTGTTTATAGTTTTCTTTTATTTTTTCATATAAAACTCTTTCATGTGCTGCATGTTGGTCTATTAAAAATAGTTCATTTTCAACTTCTATTACTATAAATGTTCGGAATAATATTCCTAAATATTTGTATTTTACAATTCTTGATTCTTCCCTTTTTCTTAATTCATTTTTTAAATTTGTATCTACCTTTTCAGTAATATTTTGTCCTTGATTTTCATATGTCAAGTTTATTTTTTTTTCTTCCTGATTTGAAAATTTATTCTTGAAACTATATTCTGTCTTTTCAGAGAATTCATTTGTTAAAAAATCTAACTCATTTTGAATATATTCTTCGTTGTGTTCCTCATTTTCATTATTTCCCAAAAACTCAAATTTAAGCATTGTACTTTTTATTGCATGGTACAAAACCTTATAAATTTTATCCTCATCCTTGAACCTAACTTCCATTTTAGTTGGATGAACATTCACATCATAAAAATCTGCAGGCATATCTAAATTTAAAATATAAAAACCATATTTACCAATACCCACTCCACCTTTAAAAGCCTGGTCTGCACTATTGATTAATACATTATTTTTTATATTTCTTTTATTCAAAAATAATATCTGCTCTTTTCTATTATCTCTGGAAATCATTGTATTTCCTATCACACCTGTAACTTTGATATTGTCACTTTCGTAATTTACTTCGAGCAAATTTTCTTTTATTTCTTTGCCATACATTAAATATATGATATCTAAAATATTGCCATTTCCATTAGTAAAAAATACGCTCTTTCCGTCATTCAATAGTCTAAAAGATATATTAGGGTTTGCAAGTGCTACCTTTTGAACCCAGTCTTTTATATATCTATATTCAGTAGTATCTTGCTTTAAAAATTTATATCTGACAGGCGTATTAAAAAATAGATTTTCTACTGAGATGGTTGTTCCAACTTGCATCCCACATTCTTCCGCTTTTATAATGTTTCCTGCTTTTGCAACTAATTTTGTTCCTGTAAACTCGTCTTTTGTTTTAGACTGCATTGTCAAAATTGATATTGCACTAATACTTGCTAACGCCTCTCCTCTGAACCCCATTGTATATGTTTTTTCCAAATCTTCAACTTTTCGTATCTTACTTGTAGCATGTCTTTCCAAAGATATTGCCATATCTTCTCGACCAATGCCTTTTCCGTTATCCGTAATTTTTATAAATGTTTTTCCGCCATTTTTAACTTCTATTATTATTTTATTTGCACCTGCATCAATAGAATTTTCTACTAACTCTTTTACTACATTTGCAGGTCTTTCTATAACTTCACCTGCTGCTATTTTGTTTATTGTTAAATCATCTAATAAAACTATGTTTCCCAAATTTTATTCCATCTCTTTCTTAAATAACAAAATACTCACATTTTTCAACACTATTCATTTCCCTTCAAACTAGTTACCATATCAATTCTCTTAACTTTTCTTGATAAGACTTTGTTTACAATTATAGAAACCACAAGACTTCCAACAACTGCATACAAATAAGAAACTGGTTTTATATAAGCATTAAAATCATAATTCTCTCCAAGTGCTGATTTAAATATATAGTCTAACATCCAAAATCCAAGTGGCAAGCCAATAACAATTCCAGCTACAGTCAACCATAAATTTTGTTTAACAAATATATTTTTAATTTGTTTGTCTTTAAATCCCAATACTTTTAATGTTGCAAATTGATATTGTTTTTCTGTGAATGATAATATTCCTAAATTATAAATTATTACAAATCCTAATATGGCTGATACAACAATTAATAGAACTACCATTGTTTCCGTTGTTTCTAACATACTTTCCATTCCTTGTTTTAGTGTTGCTATACTTTGGATAGTATCTACTCCATCAATTGTTTTGGTATTAATTAAATTTTCATCTGTATAGACTGTATCTGCCTTGTATGTTAGTCCTAATGATTCATAATATTTTCTGGTCATATTTAATTGTTGATTTTGTGGGTCACGGTTTAATCCAGCAATTTTGCAAGTGTACCAATTATCATCTCCAAATATGTGCCATGTAATTTCATCTCCGATTTTTAATCCATATTTTTCAGATAGTTTTTCTGTAATGTAAATTCCATCATCTTTTAAATCCATATATTCTTTATTGTGGTTTGTGTATTTTAATTTGTTTGGTGCGTCATTTACAGTTAAGGTATTTGTTTCTTTTTTGTCAACATTTTTTATTTCTATTCCAAATGATTCACTTGTTTCATTTCCATATTTTTCTGTAATATTAGTAAATTGGTCATCTGTGTAATTATTTGAAAGTGAAAGTTTATATTCAAAATTGCTTATTTTATCAAATTCCCAACTTAAATATGATTTCATTGTATCCATCATTCCAAATGCACATAACATAAGCATTGTACATCCTATTATTCCTACAATTGCCATCAAACTTCTACCTTTGTTTCTTCCTACATCTCTTAAATTCCATCTTGTAGAAATTGATGCTTTTTTGAATATTCCCTTTGTTGTTAAATCAAATTTTGTGCTTTTAACCTTTGGTATTTCTATTCTTAGAGCTTCAACTGCTGATTCTTTTAATATGTTTCTACAAGATAAATATGTTACAAGCGTGATTAATGCAACTACTGTAATTGCTAGTATATACACAACTGGAATTAGTACTGTGTTATATACCGGTACTTCAAAGTAACTCATTTCCATATTTAAGAAAAATGTTCCTAATCCATATTTACCAGCCAAAAGTCCTACTACACTTGCAACCAAACTGATTATAAATCCATACCCCACATAATGATTTATTATTTTTCTATTTTTAAATCCAAGTGCTTTTAGTGTTCCAATTTGTGTTCTTTGTTTTTTTACAAATCTGTTCATCGTTGTTGTTACTGATAATACTGCTATAAACAAAAATAAAAATGTAAATACCCCTGAATATGTTGTTCCTTCTTCTATTTCTGAATTATATCCTTTGTATGAAACGCTTGATTCTCTGTCTGTTACTGCTATTGCTGATTTTATATTGTTCTCTAAGTTTGCTTTTGTTTCTTGCATTTTGTCTGTTTTATTCACATCAACTATTATTTGATTAAAAATTTGTAGCATTCCTTGTGGTAATTCATTTATTGATAAATACATATATCCATAATTTTTGTGTGTTGGGAATATTTCTGTATCATCTTTTACAAAATATACATGGTCTGGTGTGTTTACTAAACCTAATATTTTTTCAGTCATTTTCATATTTTGATATGTAAATGTTATTTCATCTCCAACTTTTAGGTCTAAATTTTTAGCCAAATAACTATCAAACCATACACCTTTTTTATCTTTGCTAAATTCTTCACCATCTACAACATACATTTTTGAGATGTTGTTAGATTCTATAAAATTTGTATCTAATGTTACATCATTTTTGTTTTCAAGTTCTGTTTTTATTGTTAATATTCTTTCTGCATCTTTTACATTTTCCATATTTTTTACTTTTTCTAAATCATCATTGCTAAAGTTTTCACCTGATAACCATATATCTTGAAAATTGTTGTCTTTATAATATTTGTCTGCACTTTCTTCCATTCCATCCATATATGCATGTATTCCTGCAAATACAAATACTCCTAAAAATACCATTATGAAAATGTTAAAAAATTGCATTTTGTTTTGTTTTATATCTCGTAATCTTCTTTTACTTAACTTTTTCATTTTTTATTATATTCCTCCTTTTGAGACATTTGGTACAGTCCAAATTTGTCTCATTACCATTTTACCTCGTCAATATTTTTAGGATTCTCATTTGCTGTTACGCTTTCAATTTTTCCATTTTTTACTCTTATTACAGTATCTGCTATCTCAGAAAATAAACTGTTGTGAGTTACTATAATTACTGTATTTGCGCCATTATTTCCATCACATTGTTTTTTTAATAATTTTAAGACCTCAACACCTGTCTTAGAATCCAGTGCCCCTGTTGGTTCATCACATAACAATAGTTTTGGATTTTTTGCTATTGCTCTTGCAATTGAAACTCTTTGTTGCTCTCCACCAGATAATTGATTTGGAAATTTATTCATATGTTGTTCAAGTCCCACCGCCTTTATTGCTTCTTTACTATCATTTCCACTTTTAACTATATCTTTTACTAACTCTACATTTTCAAATACCGTTAATGTTGGCAATATGTTATAAAATTGAAAAATAAATCCGATGTTTTCTGCTCTGTACTCACTTAGTTGACTTTCTGTATATTTTGAAATTTCCTCTCCATCAATTTTAATACTTCCGTCTGTTGGTGTATCCATCCCTCCTATTAAATTTAATAATGTTGATTTTCCTGCTCCTGATGGTCCAAGTATTACTACAAACTCTCCTTTGTTTATGTCTAAATCGATGTTGTCTAGTGCTTTGAATTCATTTTCTCCTGTTTTGTAAGTTTTGCTTACATTTTTTAGTTCTACTATTTTTTTCATAACTCCTCCTTATGTGAAATTTATTTCATATTTTCAAAATTATTATATATTTATATTATTTTGTTGTCAATAGAAATATGAAATTTATTTCACATTAATTTGACATTTAACTTTTTTACTATTATAATAATATCCAGTTATATAATACAGATTTTAAATATATATTAAAATCTGTATTACATAACAATTTATATTAGGTTTATAGATACCTATTTAAAATCTAAATTTTTATATAAGGATTTGTTTTAAATGAAAATAAATGAAATTAGAGAACCAATTCAAAAGCGTTCTATTGAAAAAAAGGAAAAAATAATAAAAGCTGGTTTTGAACTTATTTGTGAAAAAGGATATTATAACACTAACACTGCTGAAATTGCAAAAGCGGCTGGTGTTTCTACTGGAATTGTATATCAATATTTTAAAGATAAACATGATATCTTGGTTGAAGGTATTAAAAGATATGCTAGTGAAATTTTTTATCCTATGTTAAATGTAACATCAAATATAAAAATTGACAAAAGTAATCTTGATACTATTTTAAAAAATATGGTTAATACTTTTATTGAAAACCATAAACTTTCACAAGTCGCTCATGAAGAAATTATGGCTATGACTCATTCTGATAAAGAAATTGCTGAATTTTTTCAACAAAATGAAATGACTATGACTAAAAATATTTCTAGAATTCTGGTAGATAATGGTTTTGATTCAAAAAATCTTGATGAAAAGGTTCATATTGCTATGCATTTAATTGATGATTTGTGTCATGAAATTGTTTATCATAAGCACAAGGACTTAGATTATGATGTTATGATTAATTTGGTTATTGAAAATATATTGAATTTTATGTAAAATTCTGGTATAATCTCAACTTAACGTTTTCTTTATTTCAATAATTTTTACACATAAAGTTTCAGTTCTACTTTTATTTATTTAAAATTCATTATAAAATATAATATATCCAAGGGATGAAAAGGAACATACAAATAATACTTTTATAGGTCTTAAACCGTAAAGAGACAATTAGGATTGTCCCAATTGTCTCTTTGTTATTTTATTAACTTTACCTTTAACCAATTTGCCATCCAAAATTTCTTCAGCCAATTTATCTTCAACCAAATTTTGAATAGTTCTTCTTAAAGGTCTTGCTCCAAAGTTTTTGTCTATTCCTTCTTTAGCAATCATTTCCTTAACATCAGGTTCAAATTTGACATCATATTTTTGCTCTTTTAATCTGTTTACAACTTCTTTAAGCATGATATCAATAATTTGATTAATGTCATTGTCATTTAATTTATGGAATACAATTATTTCGTCAATACGGTTTATAAACTCTGGTCTTAGTTCTTTTTTCAACTCTGCCATAACTTCTTTTTTGATTTCTTCATATTCTTTTTTAGAATCTGCTTCTCCTTCTTTATTTGCAAAGCCTAATTGTTTTCTGTCTGTAATTAGTCTAGCACCTAAATTTGAAGTCATTATAATAACTGTATTTTTGAAGTTAACTGTTCTTCCCTGGCTATCAGTTAATCTACCATCTTCAAGAATTTGAAGTAACATATTCATAACATCTGGATGAGCCTTTTCAATTTCATCAAACAAAACTACTGAATATGGTTTTCTTCTTATTTTTTCAGTTAATTGACCACCATCGTCAAAACCTACATATCCTGGAGGTGCTCCTATTAATTTAGAAACTGAATGTGGTTCCATAAATTCTGACATATCTAGTCTTATCATTGCATTTTCGTCTCCAAATAAGACTTCTGCTAATGCTTTTGAAAGTTCTGTTTTACCAACTCCTGTTGGCCCTAAGAATAAGAATGAACCTATTGGTCTCTTTGGGTCTTTTAATCCAACTCTTCCTCTTCTTATTGCTTTTGAAACCGCTTCTACTGCTTCATTTTGACCAATTACTCTTTTATGCAATTCTTTTTCAAGATTTTTTAATTTCTCGTTTTCGTCTTCTGTTATTTTTTTAGCAGGAATACCTGTCCAATTTGCAATAACCTCGGCAATATTTTCCTCTGTTATAGTAACAATTGATTTAGTATTTTTGTTCTTCCACTTGTTTTGTTCTTTTTCAAATTTATCTCTTAAAGCCTTTTCTGTATCCCTTAACTCTGCTGCCTTTTCAAATTTTTGATTTAATACCGCTTCTTCCTTTTCATTTTTTGTCTTTTCAATTTCTTCTTGCAATTCTTTTAAACTATCAGGCTCAGTATATGTTCTTAATCTAGCCTTTGAAGACGCCTCATCAATTAAGTCAATTGCTTTATCTGGTAAAAATCTATCATTTACATATCTTATAGACAATTTAACTGCCGCTTCAATTGCTTCATCTGTTATTTTTACATTGTGATGTGCCTCGTATTTATCCCTAATTCCTTTTAAAATTTGAATTGTCTCTTTTTCAGATGGTTCATTTACAGTAACTGGACTAAATCTTCTTTCAAGAGCGGCATCCTTTTCGATAAATTTTCTATATTCATTCAAAGTTGTTGCACCAACTAATTGGATTTCACCTCTTGCAAGCAAAGGTTTTAAAATGTTTGCCGCATCAATTGCACCTTCTGCCGCACCTGCACCAACTATTGTATGGATTTCGTCTATGAAAAGAATTACATCACCGGCTTTTTTTACTTCATTTAAAGCCTTTTTAATTCTCTCCTCGAAATCGCCTCTATATTTTGCACCTGCAACCATTCCAGAAATATCGAGTGTTACAACTCTTTTATCTTTCAAAATTTCCGGAACATCTCCAGATGCTATTTTTTGAGCCAATCCTTCAACTGCCGCCGTTTTACCAACACCAGGTTCACCTATCAAGCATGGATTATTTTTAGTTCTTCTTGATAAAATTTCAATTACTCTTTCAATTTCTTGTTTTCTTCCTATTACAGGGTCTAGTTTTCCTTCTTCTGCTTTTTTTGTTAAATCCTGTCCAAATTGATTCAATGTTGGTGTTTGATTATAACTTCCTCTTCTTTTTCCTCCATTTGAATTGTTTGAACTGTTATCACTTGAATTATAATCTTCACCTTCATTTATTACTTTTACAATTTCATTATAAAGTTTTGGAATGTTTACATTTAGGTCTAACAAGATTTTTGCTGCAACACAGTCACCTTCTCTTAATATTCCTATTAAAAGATGTTCTGTTCCTATAAAATTATATCCTAGTTTTCTTGCTTCTATAAATGCTGACTCTACTACTCTTTTTGTTCTTGGTGTAAAGTCTACTATATTTTCAATTGACTCGTCACTGCCAATTAATTCTTCAATTTTGTTTAGAATATCATCTGCTGTTACATTTTGATTTTCTAATACTTTTGATGCTATTCCATTGCCTTCTTTTGCTAGTCCATATAATATGTGTTCTGTTCCTATATAACTATGGCCTAACTCTAAGGCTATATCGTTTGCAATTTCTATTGCTTTATTTGCTCTATTTGTAAATTTGTATGTCATTTTTATTCACCTTCTCTTTCTTATTTAGTATTAATTTGACAATTTAGTCACTTTATAGTATACTTATAGTAAGTAACTTATTAATGTGATAGATTTATCTGTCACACACCCATATGGAGGTATATAATATGAAAAACCTAAATGACGGAATCGGTTATGTAGCACTTGCGGCAATATGTATTTCTATTGTCTATTTTACCCACACGGCAATTCCAGCAGTTGTACTTGCAATATTAGGATTTTTATTAATTTAAGTGGCCCCTATATGGGGCTTTTTTTATCCTTTTGTAAAAATTATGAATCTTTTCTAATACACACTTTTGTCCATATCCTCTTAAGAATCATCCCTAAAAAGACATTATTTTCTTAATAACATCTGCCCTTTTTATATCTCTTTCCAAAGCCTCATATTGTTCACCCAAATATTTTTGCATGTTTGCAGGTTTAGTATATAAAATTAACTGTTGAACCTTGCTATCATTTAATTCTGGTAATATTCCCAAATCTGTACCCATCTTAACATTTGATATCAACTTTTGAGCCTCTTCCAAAGATATTTTTCTACAATTGCTTAGTAATCCATAACTTCTGTATATTGTATCTTCCAAGTCAATCGTATCTTTTGCTAAGAATTTTCTTGCTTTTCTTTCTTGTTCAATTAATTTCTCTGTAACTACTTTTATGTTTTCAATTATTTCTTGTTCTGTAACTCCTAGTGTTCTCTTATTAGAAATTTGGAAAACATCTCCAAGTTCTTTGCTATTTTCTCCATATGCTCCAACAATATTTACACCAAAATTATTTATTGTATAAAATACTTTATTAATGTTTTTCGTTATTGTAAGTGCTGGTAAATGCACCATTACAGATGCTTTTAAGCCTGTACCACAATTTGTTGGCAAACTTGTTAAATATCCATATTTTTTGCTTGTTGCATATCCTAAAACTTCTTCAATTTTTTGGTCTAGTTCTATTGCATAATTTAATGTATTTTCTAGTTCTAGACCACTACTGAAAACTTGAATTTTTAAATGGTCTTCGTCATTTATCATTATACAGATATTTTCTTCGTCATTTATTAGTATTGCTCCATTTTCATTATGTATTGCATATTCTGGACTTATTAAATTTTTTTCAACTAAACTCATTTTTGTAATGTCATCCATGTCTTTTAATTCTAAATATTTTAGCCCATATCCTATTGCATATACATTTTCTTTTATTTTGTTTTTTAGTTTTTCTATTTCATTTTTGTTTTTTAAATTAAATTTGAATTCTGGTAGATTTCTTGCAAATCTGATTCTTGTACTTGTTACTACATCTGATTCTTTTCCACTTTGTAAATACCAATTCATTTTGATAACTTCCTTTCACTAACATTAATTTCTATATTTTTTATGTCCCAGTTTTTTGATTTTTTAAAAGAAAATGTCTTTATTTTGACATTTTCTTAATTTCATCTCTTATTTTAGCCGCATCTTCATATCTTTCTTCTTTTATTGCTACTTTTAAATCTTCTTGCAATTTTTCCAACTTATTTTCTGCTTTATTTTCTTTATCTACTTTTTTATCTTTTTCAAAATTCTTTTTATTATCTGATATTTTTCCTAATCTACCATTATGTCTGTTTGCACCTTGCAATTTCTTTAATATTGGATCCATTCTATCCTCAAAAACATCATAGCAATTTGCACATCCATATCTACCTGTATTTATTATGTCATCAAATGTTGAACCACAACTATCGCAAGTTAATTGTTTTACTTCATCTAGTAATGGCATAAATTCAGGTGTACTGAAGTCTTCTAAGAAACTTCCGAAAAAACTTGGTATATCTAATGATGGCATACTAAAGTCCATTTTTGATGATATTCCTAGTTTTTGACTACATTCTTCGCATAAATGCATCTCCTTTTTTACTCCATTGATATTTTCTGAATATCTAACATTTGCTTCTCTTTTTCCACAATTTTCACATAACATATTAATCACTCCTTATTATTATTTTTATAGTAGCTTCACATTATGATTGCCTTTTGCTTTTTTGAAATTTGCTTAACTACTTTTTAATCTATATTTAGTAACATATTTTTAAAAATTCTTGCTCTTACTTCATCTTTTATGTCCTTGTCAAGTTTTAGAACATTATCATTTGTTGCAACTTTTAATAGTTTGGCTTCTTGAGATGTTATAATGTTATATGTCAGGAAGTCACTTATCAAAATGTCTATATCATTTGTTGTTATTGTTTTTCCTATATTATTTATTATATGCATAATATAGTCTGATTTTGTATTTGTTATTTTTTTTATTTTGATGTTTCCTCCACCACCTCTTTTGCTTTCTACATAATATCCTTGTGATGGCTTGAACCTTGTTGATATTACATAATTTATTTGTGATGGCACGCAATTAAAGTGTTGCGCTAATTCATTTCTTTGTATTTCTATTAAATCACTGTCATCTTCATCAAATAAATCTTTTATAAAATCTTCTATTACATCTGACATTCTCATTTTATCAGCCTCCCTTTAAATTTTTTGTCTTTTTGTGCGTTTTTCTAACTTTTTATTTTCTTTATCTCTGTCAGTCTTATTAAAAATATGTTTTTGTCTTTGACTTTCTTTGACCTATATTTATATTATACTCAGGTTTTAAAATAATGCAATTTTATTTTTTGACCTTTTCTGACCTTATTTGATTTTTATTCTGTTTTATTCTTACTTTATCTCTATTTTTCTCTCTTTTTTGTTATATTTTCTAATTTTTTTACATTTTCTTTTTGTTTTGACATTGGTACCCATGCAAAATATGACGTTACAAATTCCCCATATCTTGTTGTATCCTCAGTCTCCTCTTCTTCCCCATGTTTTGATGGTTCTTCCTGATTTTCTGTTGTTATATTTTGTAACTCTTCACTTAATATTTGATTTTTGAATTTATTTTCCATAAAGCACATACCTCCATATAAAGCATGCGCTTTTTTTAGTTTTTTATTCAATTTTAAAATTTATTTTTGGAAATTTCTTTGATTTTATTTATTATTTAAAATTATATATCATATATTTTAATATGGTGATTATATGTTTTCAAAATGTCATTTTTTAGTATTAAAAATAAAAAGAAATATTTTTGCACTAATATTTTTAGCCTTTGGAGCAAGTTTACTGCTATTTTCCAGTAGTAATTTACCTGCAATAAAAAAAGGATTATCATTATGGGCAAATTCAGTTGTACCTGCACTTTTTCCATTTTTTGTTGCTACAGAATTATTAATGAACACAAATTTTGTAACAGTTCTTGGAAGATTTTTAAATAAGATAATGAAACCTTTATTTAATATTAGAGGTGAAGGCTCTTTTTGCTTTATAATGGGGCTTATTAGTGGATATCCTGTTGGAGCAAAAATAGCGTGTGATTTTAGAGTAAATAATATTTGTTCTAAAGAAGAATGTGAAAGGCTATTAAGCTTTACAAATAATTCTGGTCCATTATTTATAGTTGGAACAGTTGGCATCAGTATGTTTGGAAATTCTACAATAGGTTTATTATTGCTTATCACTCACATTCTTGCTTGTATTACTGTTGGAATTATTTTTAGATTTTGGAAATTTGGAAAGAAAAGTTCTGATTATGTTAGCACTAAAACTTCTGATTCTTCAAAATATCGAAATGTATCTTTTTCTAATTTAGGAGAAGTTCTGGGAAAAAGCATTACTAATAGCATTTCTACAATTTTAATGATAGGTGGTTTTGTTGTTATATTTTCAAGTATAATTTCAATTTTAAAATCTAGTGGTATTTTGAGTAGTTTGGTTGTATTGCTTACTCCTGCATTTAATTTTCTACATATTGATAGTTCTTTTGTTTATGGAATTTTGACTGGTTTACTTGAAATTACTAATGGTATTAGTTCTGTTTCTAGTATTAATATTAAATGTATTTCTATTAATGTTATTATTACTGCTTTTTTGCTTGGTTGTGGTGGTTTGTCTGTTCTTCTTCAGGTTTTGAGTATCACTTCTAAAACTGATTTGTCTATTAAGCCTTATTTTTATGGCAAGTTGCTACATGGTGCCTTGGCTGCTCTTTATACTTTTATTGCTATTAGTGTTTTTCCTTTTTTTAATTTTAATTTATAGAAAAAGGGTTTTAAATTAAACATCTAATCTCATCAGCCACTTTTTTTAGTTCATAATTTCATAAATCATGAATATACTTTATTATGATTGGAGATGATTTTATGGATAAAGATTTTAATAACATGCCACCATTCATGGACTTTTCTGCATTTCAACAAATGAATGGTTTTAATCCTACAGGTAGTCCTGATATGAATGATTTATATAGAGACCCTATGTTTAATCCTATGGCACAATATGAACAGGCTTTTTTGTACTATAGATATTTATGTATGCAGATAGACTATAAAATCAAATGTAAAGAGTATGAAAAAATGTGTTCTAATAATTCTTCTAATTCTAATGAAAGAACCCAAAGGAGAGTTGAATAATTGTTGATAATTCTCAAATTTAGCAAATATTAAAATAATCAAAAAATAAGATGTGTTAAGAATTATAAAATCCCTTTGCACATCTTATTTTTTGATTTAATCCTCTTCTATAGTTAATTGATTTTCAATATTTAAAAGTCTATTATATTTAGCAACCCTGTCAGTTCTACAAGGTGCACCAGTTTTTATTTGTCCAGCATTTACAGCCACTGCCAAGTCAGCAATTGTTGTATCCTCTGTTTCTCCAGACCTATGAGAAATTATAGTCTTATATCCTTTTTCTTTTGCTTCTTGTATTGTATCTAATGTTTCAGTTAAAGTTCCAATTTGATTTGGTTTTATTAAAATTGCATTTGCAACATTTTCTTTTATACCTCTTTGAAGTCTTTTTATATTAGTTACAAATAAATCATCTCCAACTAATTGAACTTTATCTCCTATTTTTTGTGTTAATTCTTTCCATGACTCCCAGTCTTCTTCTGCCAAGCCATCTTCTACTGATATAATTGGATATTTTTCAGTCAAATCTATAACATATTGTATCATTTCTTGTTTTGTTTTATATACATCAGTTTTCCAAAAATAATATCCATCTTTTCCTGTTTTCTTGGCCTCGTCATACATTTCTGTGCTTGCTATATCCAGTGCTAAGCATATATCTTTACCTGGTTCGTATCCTGCTTTTTTAATTGCTTCTATTATTGAATCTAATGCTTCTTCTTCATCTTTTAAATCTGGTGTAAATCCTCCTTCATCCCCTACTCCAACTGAATGTCCTTTTTCTTTTAAAACCTTTTTTAATGTATGATATACTTCGACTCCACGTTTTAATCTTTCTGCAAATGTTATGCTTCCTACAGGTACTATCATAAATTCTTGTATGTTGATATTGTTGTCTGAATGTTTTCCACCATTTAAAATGTTCATCATTGGAACTGGTAATTCTTTTGCATTTATTCCACCTATATAATTGTATAATTCCATTCCTAATGAATTGGCTGCTGCCTTTGCAACTGCTAATGACACTCCTAAAATTGCATTTGCTCCTAAATTTGATTTGTTTAGTGTGTCGTCTAATTCTATCAATGTTCTGTCTATTTTTCTTTGGTCATATACATTCATATCGATTAGTTTTTTTGATATTTTTTTGTTTACATTTTCTACTGCTTTGCTTACGCCTTTTCCCATAAATCTGTTTTTGTCGTTGTCTCTTAATTCCACTGCTTCAAAACTTCCTGTTGATGCTCCTGATGGGACCATTGCTGTTCCTGAGAATCCTCCTTCTGTTACTACTTCTACTTGGACTGTTGGATTTCCTCTTGAGTCTAAAATTTCTAATGC
Source organism: Clostridium sp. 28_17 (assembly GCA_001916065.1). Taxonomy (GTDB): domain Bacteria; phylum Bacillota; class Clostridia; order TANB77; family CAG-508; genus CAG-269. Next base: position 14,988 of record MNRS01000015.1, on the reverse strand, counting down.
CTCTATGTTTTCTATGGCTAAATATTCTTTCATTAATATACCACCTTTCAATTTGTTTCTTTTGATATTTTAGCCATTTTTACCAGATTTATACATTATCTAGCTCACTTTCTTATTTCTCAACTGCATAGCATATTGGATAGTAGCCTCATTAATTTCACCAGAAGAAATACGAGCAATTTCCTCTAAAGTTTCTTTCTCATTTAATAATTTTATATTAGTGTTAGTTCTCTCATTAATTACTCTTTTACTAATAAAATAATTATAATCTGCAATTGCCGCAATACTTGGTAAATGTGAAATACATAATACTTGATGATTTTTAGAAATTCCATTTAATTTTTCTGCAACTGCTCCTGCAGCTTTTCCACTTATACCAGTATCAATTTCGTCAAAAATTAAGACTGGCATTTTATCTGTATCTGCTAATACCTTTTTAATAGCAAGCATTATTCTTGACATCTCACCACCTGATGCAATTTTTGCTAATTGCTTTTCATCTTCTCCCAAGTTTGTAGTAATATAAAATTCTACTATATCTTTTCCGTTTTCAAAGTACTCTTCTTCATTGTAATCAACATGAATATTAATATTTGCATTTTTCATTTCCAAATCTTCTAAAACTTTGTTTATATTAATGCTTAAAACTTTTCCATATTCATTTCTTAATTTATGCATCTTTTCTGCTAATGTTGTCATTTCTTGTTTTAATTGTTTTAATTCTTTTTTTAGCTTATTATTGTATTCGTCTAAATTTTCAATGTGATTTATTTCCGCTTCTATCTCGTCTTTATAGTTCAAAATTTCTTGTACATCATTACCATATTTTCTCTTTAAATTGTAAATCAAATCAAGTCTTTCTTCAACTTCATTTCTTTCTTGTTCGTCAAAATACACATCTTCTTTATGTTCTGATATGTCTCTTGAGATTTCTTGTAATTCGTAGTAAATGTTCTTTAAGTTGCTTGAAATATCTTCATATTTTTTATCTATATTTTCTATTTTTTCTAATGCTCTTATCGCTGTATTTATACTATCTATACTATTTTCCCCTATTGCAATATCTGCTTCATTTAGATTTTTAGATATTTTTTCTGAGTTTAACATCAACTTTCTTTTTTCTTCTAGATTATCTTCTTCGTTTACTTTCAAATTTGCTTCTTCTATTTCATTAAATTGATATCTTAACAAATCAAGTTTTCTTTCTCTTTCTTTTTCATCTCCATAGTTGTTTTTTAATTCTTGTTTTATCTCTAAATATTTTTCGTATTTTTCTTTATATTGTTTTTTTGTATCAATTATTTTATCACCAATAAATCCATCTAAATATTTTAAATGAAATTTGTTATCTAGCAAACTTTGATTATCATTTTGTCCATGTATTTCTATAAATCTACTCATAAAGTTTTTTAGTTCATTTACAGTTACCATTCTTCCATTTATTTTGCACATATTTTTACCATTACTATTTATTTCTCTTGATACAATGATGTTTCCATCTATTGAGTTTTCGTTTTCTGGTTCATACATACATATTTCTACAAATGAATTTGTTTCACTTTTTCTAATCATTTCTTTAGAAAATCTTCCACCTGATATTATGCCTAATGAGTCTATTATTAGCGTTTTTCCTGCTCCTGTTTCTCCTGTTAATACGTTTAGCCCTTCGTTTAAATCTATGCTTAAATCATCTATTATCCCTATATTTTTTATATGTAATGTTGATATCATAAAAAAGACCTCCTAAAAAATTCTTTTTATCGAACAAATTGTTTGCGATTTTTTGTTTGGTCTTATTATATATTTTTGATTTTATTTTGTCAATACTTTTACGAACATTTTTTTGAGTTTTGTTGCTATATGATATTGGGTTTCAAATAACCTAACAATAATTTCATCAAGATTTATTATTCGTTATAATTATTTTCTATATATTCTTTAAAGAATTCTAATAATTTAGATTTCCACTTCTTCTTACAGCAGTAATAACTTTTATATCAGGTGTTTCCATTACATCTATTAATGCGTCAAGGTATTCTCTCTTTATTAATTTCATAATTTTACTCACCTCGAAAATATTATAACATATTACTTCCCAAAAATTAAATATTTTCAAAAATGGGAAGTAATAACTTATAAATGAAAAAATACATCTACTTCAAGATTTTTGTCTTATTTTAATCTCGGTCTCACAATCTTTAATCATTGCTTTTATAATTATACAAATTTTACTTTGAAATTTGATTTTGTCCTCTATGATGTCTGATTGATTTGCATAACATTAAGCGGCTTTATCTCTCTTTTTAACATGTCTATTTGCCAAAAAAAATGAGAAAAATCTTAAAATTCTTCTCATTTTTTACATTATTTTTCTTTATTTTTTCTCCATTTTTTCTTCTTACAAGCATGTTATATCAATTGTGTCTGGATATCAGTACACCAAAAAGCTATTTAGTTATATGTTTATTTCACATTTTAAAAATTCAATTCTATAAATATAAAATTGGGCGAAATCCAAGTCCTATACCACTTTGTGAAGTTATATATAAATTGTGATAACTCGTGTAATGACCACTATTGTAATAACTACCACCTCTGTTAACACACGGACTATTGGAATTGGAAGATGTTTCTGTTGTCCATTCTCTTAAATTACTTGCCATATCAAAAATATTACACTGTTTATCATCGCTTGTTCCTGTTTGTGATAATGTACTATTCACACTCGTTTTTATTGAGTATTTCGTATTTGTTCCACATGTTTGTAAAAACAATGTTGCTGTATCCCATGCATAACTATTCATTAAATCACTTGTAAATTTTGTACTATTATACATATTTTGTGATTGACTTGCAGCTTGTATTTGTGTTACCCAATTATATACTTTGTCTGTTCCTTTTACTGTTATTTGTGTTAATGTATCATTTTCTTTATTTCTTGCTGTTGATGTTCTTGCTTCATATCTTCCAATATAATATCCTCCATTTGTTGTTACACTTGTTTTAAAATTCGTAATACTTTTTGCTACTATATTTCCTTTATTAGATGTTTCTAATTCTTGATAATTAATATTATTTTCTGTTATTGCCTTTTCTCCTTGTGCTGTTGGAGTTCCATTTGAATCAAATGTATATCTATTTAATTCAATTGTTTTTGCATTTGCTTCTGTTATTGCTGTATCTGTATATATTTTTCCTACTGGTATCCATACAAATTGACTTCCTGCTGTTGCTGTTGCATTTCCTTCAGAATCAACAGTTGCATCTTCTATTACTATTCCTTTGTCTACTGTTGTTGCATTATTTGTATCGTCATTTACTACCATTTTGAATCCTGCTGGTATTACAAAAGTATTACCATTAGCATCTTTTAAAGTCATATTATTATCATCACTTAATTTTGTATTATACATAGCACTTGTTAATTTTTCTGCTGTATTTTCATTTAGCACTTTTTCATATTCTTCTAAAATACTTTGTTGATTTTTTTCAGCATTTTGTGTTTCTTCTTTAGCCTCTTTTGCTCTTCCAAACACTCCTGTATTTGTCAATGAAGAAATTGTTATTCCTGCTAATATCAATAATATAATAATCGTAATCACTAACGCAACTAAAGTAATTCCGATTTGAATTTCTAAATTTTTTATTTAACATTATTTTATAACTCCTCTCATGTATTTTATTTTTTAATTTTCTTATTCATAGTATTTCTCAAAAATCTTATCTTTAGTACACTTTTTAAATTTTCCCTCCTTTGTATTTTTATTCTATGTTTTATCTAAAGCATAATATGTTATGTACTTGTATCAATTAATATTTTACAATTATAAATTATAAATGTCAACAAAAAGTCAAAAAAATATATACAATAAGTATATATTTTTTGTATCTATTTTGTATATCAAAACTATTTCAATTGTCTAAAAAATCTTTCTTTTTTATACTCTGAATTACTTGAATCTGTAAACTCAACAATCCCTTTACTTTTAGAATCACTTATTAAATCTTTCTCTTTCAAAATATCTTTTAAATGTTTAGCAAGACTTGCTGCACCATTAAAAAACTCTACATCACCTAATACTTCTTTTATCTCATTTTGTATTAATGGATAATGTGTACACCCTAAAACAACATTATGAACTTTTCCAACATATTCAGATAAATTTTCCTTTAAATACTGTTTTATTTTATCTTCATTTCCTTCTTCAATAATATCTGCAAGTCCATGACATGCCATTAAATAAGTTTTATGATTATCATATTTGTTATACAATTTATGAAATTTTTCACTTTCTATTGTTCCTTTTGTAGCCATTACAAGTGTTACTTGGTCATATGAAAAATCATGTACCATTTTGTATGCTGGTTCTATTGCTATTATTGGGATTTCTGGATATTTTTCTCGTAAACTCTTTGCTGCTTTTGCACTTGCTGTGTTACATGCAATTACTATTGCTTTACATTTTTGTTCAATAAAGTTACTAACAATTTTATCGCATATTTCAATTATTTCATTATCCGTTTTGTCTCCATATGGATTGTTTTTTGAATCACTATAATATTTATAATTTTCGTTTGGTAATATTTTTATTATTTCTTTTAATACTGTTACTCCACCTATTCCTGAGTCAAATATTCCTATACTTTCTTCTTTTTTCACAATTTTCATTCCTTTCGCTTCACTTCGTTTCGCTCATCGTCATCCAAAATTTTTCAAATTTTGTCTGCCAAATCTTAGGCCGCTTCGCTCGTTCATCGTCATCCAAAATCTTTTCAAATTTTGTCTGCCAAATCTTGTGGGCGTTTCGCTCGTTCATCGTCATCTAAAAATTTTTTTATTTTTTTAGATTGCAAATCCCTTTGCTTTGTCCATATGGACTTTTTCATATAAATATTATATAAAATTTTGCGTGTAAAAACAATAAAAAGCAGAAATTTTCTGCTTTTATTATCAAATGTCCAAAAAGAACCGTCCCTTTTGGACATTATATTAAATTATATCTTTTTAATAAATCTTCAACAACAGTACCTTCAACTTTTTTCAATGCTTTTTTGGCAACAAGCTCAGCAGCAAAAGGCAACTTCATATCAGATAACTTTTTACCGTCCATCATTTTTGAAGTTGAGTCAAGTAAAACACGAACATCATAGCAAGAACCAAATACTTCTGGAACTCCTCTATCTACATCTAATAATGTATAAACCGCTTCCATAGCAGTTCTTACAGAATACTCTGTTGTAAATACTGTGTCTCTAACTGTGTCCGCAAATTGTCCTAAAAATGCAAAGTTTCTGCATCCATCTGGAACAACTTTTGGTCTGTCACCTGATGTTCTAGGCATAAAGAATGCTGTTATATATGGCATCATACAAGGTACACAGTTTGCAGAATTTGTAGCCAATTCTTCTATTTGGTCTTCTGGTACACCTAAATGATATAGCCATTCTTCCGTAATTTCTTTACCAGTACATTCTCTCATTGGCTTCTTTATATAGTTTCCTGGTTTGTTTGTAAATAAACCATAAACCCATACAACCAATTGACCTTTAGGTTGATTTTTGAAGTGTGGTTGTCTGTTTATTGTCCAACTCATTAGCCAATTTGAGTCTTTTACAGAAACGATTCCTCCTGTTACAACTCTACCGCTAAATGGATCTCTTTTACAGATTTTTTCTATATATGGTGGAATTTTATCGTCTAATGTAGTAACTGTTGCAGATTCCCAGTTTGTTTTTGAAATATCTGAACAGAATTTATCTGGATGTCCAAAGTCTTGGCTTTGTCTTGCAATTTTTCTCCATAAATCCCAACATGCGCCTTCGCCATTTTGTATAGTTAAATCTGGTGCAGTGTTTTGGTCTCCAAGCATTGCTCTTTCTGTACAACTTCCATTTGTAACAAATACTAAATCATTTACTGTTAAATTGATTGTTTCTTCTTCTCCATTATGAATGCATATTATTTGTTTTGCAGTTTTCTTTTTTCCATCAATATCAAATAATACATTTGTAACTTTTGTGTCATATTGGAATTGAACTCCATGGCTTTCTAGGTATTTTACCATTGGCATTATTAATGATTCATATTGATTGTATTTTGTAAATTTCAATGCTGAAAAGTCAGGTAATCCACCAATATGATGTATAAATCTTTGAATATATAATTTCATTTCTAGCGCACTATGCCAGTCTTCAAATGCAAACATTGTTCTCCAATATAACCAGAAATTTGATTTAAAGAATTCGTCTGTAAATACATCTGTTATTTTTTTGTCATATAAATCTTCATCTTTTGTCATAAATAATTTTATTATTTCCATTGACGCCTTTTCAGATAGTGTGAATTTTCCATCTGTGTGTGCATCTTGACCTCTTTTTACTGTTGCTCTCATTAATGAATAATTTGGGTCTTTTTTATTTAACCAATAATATTCATCTAGTACTGATGCCCCTTCTGTTTCTAATGATGGTATTGAACGGAATAAATCCCATAAACATTCAAAATGATTTTCCATTTCTCTTCCACCACGAATTATAAATCCTTTTTGAGCATCTTCAATTCCGTCACATGCTCCTCCTGGTAATTTTGCTTCTTCTAATATATGAATATTTTCACCTTTCATTTGTCCATCTCTTACTAAAAAACATGCTGCAGCAAGTGATGCAAGCCCTGCTCCTACTAGGTATGCAGATTTGTTATCTACTCCTTCTGGTTTTCTAGGGTGTGCAAATGCTTCATAATTTCCATTACTATAATACATATTTACTACCATTCCTTTCTTATAAGGCACAAAATTTGATTAAAATACTGTATTTTACAATTATTTTTTTAACTTTGTTTTTCCTTTGTTATTGAAGTATTATAAAAACAATTTTTTAAAATTTTCAATATACAAGTATTTTAATATGTATAATTTTTGGACAAATTTATAATTTTGTATAGATTTTTTATCAATTATTTCTTAACTTTATTATATTTTATACTGTAACTTTACCATATATTGTATTATTTTTAATTTTGCATTTTTTCTAATGCTTTTTTGAAATCACCTTCAATAATACTGTTTAACTTTCTTATTATACCCTCTGGTTCCTCTTTCATACCATCTTCTATCCATTTTTGCAAAATTCCAACAAAACCATATTTATAAAAATCAGCCATAAATTTTTTATCTTCTACTTTTATATTCATTCCTTCTGACTCTTTGTCAATAAAGTCAATTAATAATTTATTTGTCTGCATATAAATAAATCTTAATAAATACTCCCTACTTATTGAGTTATATGTATTTTTTACAAATTCTTTATTTTTTAATACATATTTAAAAATATATAAAAAACGTTGTTGCCATTCTTCATCTTTATTATCAATTTCGTCTATAACTTCATTTTTATATATCCATTCTAATAAATCATATATGTCTTTAAAATGGTAATAAAATGTTTGTCTGTTTACTCCACATTCGTCTGTTATATTTGATATTGTTATTTTTGATAGTTCTTTTTTTGAAAGTAATTTTTTTAAAGATACTGCTAGTGCTTTTTTTGTTAGTTCTGACATATTTTCTCCTTTTCTCTTTTGGATGTTCTTTTACTTTGTTACCTCAATAATCCAATTTAATATATCCTCATACACTTTTTTATTTTCTATCTCATTTAAAATTTCATGACTCATATTTTCATACAAATCACTGCTTATATTTGTATAGCCTAAATTTCTCAAAAATTTTTGTGCCTTATACCATGCCTTTATTGATGATATTACTGGGTCATCGCTTCCTGCTATAAAATATATTGGTAATTTCAAATTATTTTTTCTATATATTTTAGGATTATAAATATCTATCATTAATCTAATTATATTTTCAAATCCATTTAATGTGTAATCATATTGACATAGTTCATTTGCATTATATTTTTCTACAATTTCTCGATTATTGCAAATCCAACTGTTTTTTAATTTATCATCTTTGTCATATCCATTGAACATTAAATTTTTCACAAATTTACTACGATATTTTTCACCTTTAAATAACTCCATTGTCTTTACTATTGCTAGTCCTAATTTAGCATTTACATTTTTGCTTGGTGAGCCACATACTATTAGTCCATCTATTTTGTTATCATATTTTGCAATGTATTTTCTTACTATCATTGAACCCATGCTGTGTCCAAATAGTATGATTTTTTTACCGTTGAATTTTTCTTTTAGGTATCTTGTTATTTGGTATAAATCTTCGATGACAGCTTCTGCTTCATTTTCGTAAAAGTATCCTATATCTTCTTCATTCTTTAGACTTTTTCCATGTCCTCTATGGTCATTTATAAAACTTGCATATCCGTTTTCTGCTAGATATTTCATAAAGTCTATATATCTTTCTTTGTGTTCGTTCATTCCGTGTGCAAGTTGCACTACTCCTTTTATTTCACCTTCTGGTTGTATTAGTAGACAGTCTATTTCTAGTTCGTCAACTTCTGATGTTATTTTGATTTCTTCTTTTTTCATATATGCCCTCTCTTCTTTATTACTAACATTATTGTTGCATTATTCTAATATTAATTATAAATCAAAAGTATAAAATACTTCCTTATATTCTTTTCCTAATTTGCAAATTTTCTGTTCATAAGTTGATAATTTGCCACCCCATAATTCATATATATTCCTTGCCTTTTTATTGTCTTTTAAAACTCCAATAACATATTTTTTTGCTCCATTTTTCTTTGCCCACTTTTCAAACATTTTCTTAAAAGTACTACCTATTCCTTTTCTCTGAAAATTAGGATCAATATATAATCCAACTAAATCGGCATACTCTGAATTAAAATATTCATAGTTAGATTTAATAACTCCAAACATTATTCCAATAATTCTATCTTCGTTTTCTGCTACAAGCGCAATTTTATCATTGCTGTTATATATGTTTTCATTAAAATGTTTTTCTTTTTCTTCTGTATTCTTTTCTTTTTCTAAAAATACCTCTTCTGGAAAAATATTTTTGTATGCATCTCTCCATACTTTGTTTACAAACTTGTACCATTTTTTGGCATCATTTTCTTCTACTTTTCTTATTTTTATTTTTTTATCCATTTTATCACCTTATCATTTTAATAAAAATTTAAATTAATAAATTTACTTTTTGTCTTACCTCATCTAATGTTGTAAATTGAATTGCATTTATACCAAGTTCATTTGCACTTTTAATATTATCAAAAATATCATCTATAAATATTGTTTCCTTTGCTTCTAAATTATATTTTTCTAATAGCTTTTTATAGATTTCTTTGTCAGGCTTGCAGATGTGCAATTCATATGAATATATTCCTCCATCTACAAAATTAAAAAAATTAAATTGTGATACAAATTTATATGTATCTTCTGAAAGATTAGATAAAATATATATTTTGAATCCTTGTTTTTTTAATTCTTTTAAGAATTCTACTGTATCACTCTTTATTGTATGCATTTTCACCCAGTCTTTTTGTAATACTAATTTTATTTCATTCTCTAAATCAGGATTTTCTTTTACAAGTTTTTTTATTAAATCTGTGTTGTGTCTATATATTCCTCTATCATATTCTATCCAATCATTACTTTTGAATATAATTTTGTATAATGATTTTTTTATTTTTTCGTCAAATTTAAATTTTTCTAAATATTCTAGTGGATTAAATTCCATCAGTACATTTCCTAAATCAAATACAATATTTTTAATCATTTTTTCATCCCCTCTAACTATTTCATTAATTAAATTACTAAAATATGGTCTTTTAGGATTTTTTAGCGTTTTAAATTCCTCCATTGCATTACTTTTATGTAAAAATATTAATTTATTAAATTCAACTTCTAAATTATTTTGAATTAGGAATTTTTTATATTCTTCAAAATGTTTCTGTAATTCTTCTTTAGTCATTTCTAACTTACCTATAGCTATAAATCCATATGCATGTCTTTTTTCATCAGGAATTTCTATATATTTTATTTCATAATTGATATCGTCTAAGTTTAAGTTTATTTCCTCTTCTAATTCTCTTTTTATAGTTTGACTTACATTAATTATTCCATTGCAAATATCTTTTTTGTCTATTCCTCCACCTGGGATTTGTAGACAATGTGGAACTGATGTTTTTTCATCCATTTCTCCTAATACTAAATAATTGTCTTTAGTTTCTAGAATTATTCCTCCCCATGGTACATTACATTTGTATTCTTTATCCTTAATTCCAACTCTTTCGTCATACAAGTAATGTGCATAATTGGTTTTGGTTGCTATCATTTTTATTTCATTTTCGTTTTCTTCAATTTTCTCTATAGTATAATCTGGTCCATTATATAAATTAGGATTTTCTTCTACTGCTTTTTTCCAAAATATTTCTATCTTTTCTTTTATATCTTTTGAAAGTTTTGTTTCTCTTTCTTCATATTTTATAATTATTGGTTTAGTAATTTTTATAATATCGCTCATTTATATTTCTCCTTTTCTATATTTATCATACCAAATTATTTTGCAGAGTTAATTTATCTTTTTTATAACCTTACATGGATTACCAACCGCAATACTGTTTGATTCAATATCTTTATTTACAACACTACCTGCACCTATTGTTACATTGTCTCCTATTGTTACCCCTGGAAGAACCACTACATTCCCACCTATCCATACATTATTTCCTACTTTTATTGGTTTTGCATATTCTAAACCTTTATTTCTTAATTCTATATCTATTGGATGACCTGCTGTATAAAATCCGCAGTTTGGCGCAACAAATACATTATCTCCAAATTCTACTTTTGCTCCATCTAATATGACACAATTATGGTTCATATAGAAGTTTTCTCCTACTTCAATATTATATCCATAATCACAGTTGAAATTAGATTCTACTAAAATGTTCTTTCCTGTTTTTTTAAATATTTTCTTTATCATTTTTTCTCGTAGTTCTCTTTCTGATGGTTTTATATTATTATATTCATAACATAAATCCTTTGCTTTCTTCATTTCTTCAATTATTTCATTATCATAATTTGCATTATATAATTCTTGTTTATCTCTTTTTTCTTTTTCTGTCATACATTTTCTCACTTTCATATTAATTTTTAAAAATAATATCATAATTATATTAATTTATCAATAATTTTTTACTGTTATATCGGATACCCGAGGTGTTTTTATTTTAACTTTTCCATCATTTATTGTAATTACCTCATCTGCTATATTCTCTATTTCTTCTTTATGAGTTATTACAATAACTGTATGATTTTTCTTTAGTTCATTCAAAACATTTATAACATTTTGAATCTTATCTGTGTCTAAAGAAGATGTAGCTTCATCAAATATTAATATTTTAGCCTCCTTAAGTAATGTTCTTGTTAAGGAAAGTAGTCTTTTTTGACCACCAGATATATTATGAGAATTTTCATCTATAATTGTATCATATCCTTTTGGTAATGTTTTTATAAATTTATCTATTCCTGTTAATTTACACATTTCTTCTTGCTTTTTTATATCTTTTTCTACTAAATTAAAGTTTTCTCTTATGCTTAAATTAAATAAATATGATTCTTGATTTAATACTGATATTTCTTTTAAGTATGAATTTTTGTCAATTTCTTTGACATCAATATTATCAAGCAAAATTTCTCCTTTTGTTGGTGAATGTAATCTTAATATTAAATCTACAATTGTTGTTTTTCCAGTTCCATTTGTTCCGGTTATTGCTGTTATTCTATTTGGTCTAATAACAAAATTTAAATTTTGTAATAATTTTTCATTACTATATGAAAAATCTATATTTTTAAATTCAATAATTCCTTTTATATTTTTTATTTCTTTTAAATTTTTTTCTTTTATAGTATTGTACTCTAATATTTCTTTTATTCTATTTACTGATATATTTTGGTCTTTTATTGATTGGCTTGCATCCATAATATTTTCACTTGCTGAAAATAAAGAGTCAAAATATGAAATTATTATTAACATTATACCTATAGTAATTTTATTATTTATCATTAAATATACACATGTAAAATAAACTATTGATTTAATTATTATTAAAAAGCATTTCAAAATATTTTGTCTATATCTATCGTATTTTTTTCTATTATCATATGCTTTTTTCCAATCTTTATATATGTAATTGTATTTATCATCCATTGTATTTGTAATATTTAAGGTTTGAATATCTTTTAGTCCTAGTAATGTTTGATTTATTAATCCTATTAATTGGTCGTTTTCTTTCTTTTGTTCTTTTAAATATTTAACACTTTTGTTATTTAAACAATTACTTCTTATAATATAAATTACATCTACTCCAATTATAATTAATGCTAAAAATATATTAATTCTAAAAAAATAAATTATTACTACTATACTTTTTAAAATATTTAGTGTTGCTTTTAAAAAATTATCTGCCATTTCTCCAATATTTACAATATCGCTTGTCAAACTATTTATAATTTTGCCTGTTGATATTTTCTTTTTATGCTCTTCATCAAAATTATATATCTTTTTTACAATTTTTTTATAGATTGTTATATAATTATCTCTAAAAAATCTTTGGTATATATATTTGTCAGCATATCCCAACAAGTTGTTCAATATTTTTAAAATAGAATAATTTATAATACTAGCAAGTGCCACTATAATCAATGAATTTGTTAATGATTCTGTTATTTTTGCAATATATATTGGTATGATTAATTCTATAATGATATTAAGAAAATAAATAAAATAATATGGTATTAGCTTATTTTTATCACTTTCTATTAAATTATAATAATCTTTAATAATATTTTTGCTTTTGTTCATAATAACTTGTTTCTCTCCTTTTTATTTTATTAGATTTCTTTAACAAATTATCTCAAAAAAAGCATAAAAAAACTTGATATTTTAGTATCTAAAAATATCAAGTAATTGGTATTAATATTTCTACAAAATCTTTATAATATTCTTCTATAATTGGTAATTTTAATAATTGATAATTTAATGATTTTATATATTCTTTTATTCCTTTATTTATGTTTTCTATTATGTCTTTTGATTCAAAACTTGTTGTTTTAATAGCAAAATAATTGCATTTTTTTATATTTTTAATATTAGAATTATCAAATTTATTTTCTAGTAAACAATAATAGTATGTTTCGTTATTATATTTTTCTAAAAATCCATATCTTTTATTTTTGATAAACTCCGGATATTTTTGTTTTACTTCTTTCCAAAATTCTGGTATTTCTTTGATTCTATTGTTATAGTTGACTTTTTTTGAAATATAATATAACTTAAATTCTCTATTTTTGTATATTTGATAATGTATATTATAATTTTTTATGTTTTCTTTAAATGTAATTTTATTAAATAGTTTTAGTTTATTTTTAGATTTTTTTATGTCTTTTGGTGTGATTCCTTCAAATTTTTTAAATGCTCTATTATAACTTGATGGCGAGTTATATAGATATTTATATGAGACATTTGTTATAGTTTCTCCATTTAATATATCTGTAACAGAAAGACTTAATCTACGTAATCTTATATATTCATTTATTGTTATTCCTGTTAGACAACTAAATATACTTTTTAATGTGTTTCCATTTAGACCTACTAGATGTGCTAGTTCTGTAATTGTTATTTTATCTAATATATGTTCTTCTATGTATTCAGTTATTTTATTTAATTCTTCGTAAATATTATACATATTTTTCCTCTCTATTATATATATATCCTAATTTATAATGTATTTCTTTATGGCAATTTGAACATACTAGCATACATTTTAATGCTTCTGATTTATATTCTTTCCATGACATAGTATTTCCTGAACCTAGCTTAAATTCTTTGATACTTGGATCTTTGTGGTGAAATTCTAATGCATCTATACATTTATCGTATCCACATATGCAGCATTTTCCTCCTAATAATTTTACTGCTTGCTTTTTCATATTATTTCTTAATATAGTTTTTTGGTGCTTTCTTGTCTCATTATCTAGCCTTGTTGATTCACCACTACAGTCATAACAATAAATTCTTGTAACACTTTTTGTTTCAAATTTATTTTCGCATATTTCACATATTTTTATCATATTTTCACATCCTTGATGTTATAATTATATAATAAATTATTACATTTTAATAGCGAACATTGTTAAAATTTTGATTTTTTTATTTTTGGTTTCTATTTTGATATTGACTTTTATCTTTAGTTTTTGTATAATGCGAGTATTCATTGATTTTTTATGAATAGCAAAAAAGCTTTGTAAAGTAACATTTACAAGGCTTTTTATTTATTGGCTCCTCTTGTTGGACTCGAACCAACGACCTATCGGTTACTGCACCACACTAATTTTCATTAGCATTATATTCAAAATATAATTTGTAGTCTGGACTTTCTCTTTACCTTGTCTTACGATTTAGGTAGGTGGTGTAAAGTCTCTACACATAGCTTTCGCCTTGCTCGGTATTGTCTTCAGCATTACCTGTTAAGAGTTTCACCGACTTAGCCACCTTTTCATCTATAAGTTTCCTTATAGAGCTGCTAACTTTTTAGTCTTGCGACTTGCTCGACAGCCGAGCGCTCTACCAACTGAGCTAAAGAGGAATATATATAAAATCTGGCAACAACCTATCTTCAGCAGGGTAACCCGCAAGTATTTTCGGCACATTTAGGCTTGACTTCTGTGTTCGGAATGGGAACAGGTATTACCCTAAGTGTCATCATTACCAGAAAAATGATAACTTATTTTTTGTACTTTTGAATTATACTATATATAATTCTTTTTTGCAAGTACTTTTTTATATTTTTTCCAATTTTTTTGGTTTTATTCATATTTAATTGTTTTGAGCATCTTAAATATTGATATTAAAGCACACTCAAAAATACATAGATGAATTAGTTTCAGGATTTATTCGTTCCGATTACTTTTTCTTACTTAACGTTTTGTGGTTAAGCCCTCGATTTATTAGTATTGGTCAGCTTAATGCATTGCTGCACTTACAC
>MNRS01000014.1:461-93595 GCA_001916065.1 Clostridium sp. 28_17 | reverse complement strand
AATATAGCATAAGAATAGAAAATTAGCAACTAATTTTTGCTATATTTTCTTGCAGATAAGAATAGCTTCTAAAATTCAATCTTCACTTTCAAATTACTATTTGTTTTTTTATATCATAAAAGCAGATAATTATCAACCAACTCTCTGTCCCCCAATTTTTACAATATTTTAAATTGTATTTTTCTATAATTTATATATTTAATTTCCATCACTAGACATAAAATATGTAGCAATAGGTATTTCGTTATTAATAGTATTTTTGTCAAGTCTTATTTTTATAATATTTAAATCTGCATCTTTTAATTGTTCTATCTTATTCCTTCCACCTTTACGCTCTATTACTGTATTAGAATTTATTTCTACTTTCATTTCAAATTTCCCACCATCTACATTATAATCAGGTATTAAATCTTCAAAAGTTATAGTTAATATTGCTTTGTTACTATTTATTATTTCTATATTCGTACCTATTGGAGAAACTGTTAAATAAGGCGAATCTTCTAATGTTAAGTTTTTAATCAATTCTTTTCTTAACGCTTCTCCCTTTATGTTACTTAATATGCTAATTGCCTTTGATTTTTTATATGTATATGTATCTATGTAATATCCAATTTTCATCTCATCATAATATACTTTTTCATTTGTTCTTCCATTTATAAAATTCAAAGAACTATTTACATCAATAGAATATTTTTTATTTCTTGACTTATTTTCAAAAACCATCCTATTAGAATCTATATTAGTTATAATTCCATTATAATTTTTTTCTTCTATGTTATTAGTAATATTTTCAGGAATATTATTAATTTCTGTTGTTCCTTGTATTTGATTATCTGATTTTGTATTTTCTCTACTAACAACATTTCCATTTTCATCATAGTATGTGGTAGTTTCAACATCATATTTGTTTCCAAATTTATTTTCTATTGGATCAAATCCACCTTTACCATAGTCTTCTTCTATTCTTTTTTGATTTCCGACTACAAATATGTTTTTATAATCATAATAAGACACATATGTTCTTAAAAATCCATTTACATATGCTACATAATTCTTTCCATCTTTTCTGACAATATGTTCAGGCATATAACTAAATGCTCCTAAAAAGAAAATTGCTGGAGTTGATAGTAATAATAAAATAATAACTATTCCTATTAAAACATTCCTTAAAATTTTTTCCTTTATTTTTAAGAGTAATTGTATTATACCAGCAACAAAACCGCCTATAATTATTACAGCAGATACTATATATATCCATTCTCTAAACATTAATTTAAATGAAGATAAAATAAAATATAATGTAACAATTATTAGCATATAAAGTATGGTATCTAACAATATAATTTTGGGAATATATTTTTTTATTTTTTCCATTATTTCTCCTCCAAAACTTATTACTTATTGACAAATAAATATTAATTTTCTATAACTTCTATTGATTGCAATTTCATGTTATCAAAATCAGCATTTTCATCTTTATATGTAACTTTTACTCTTTTACCTTTTTTCAAATCTCCAATAACTTTAGTGTCATCTTCAATATACGCTTTTACTGCAAATGGAAAATTATAACCAGTATCTGAATGAGTATCATCTTCTAAACTATATTTTAAATACACATATCCTGACTCAACATACTCATCATCAACAGTTACAATTGAAGAATATGCTCTTTTTCCAATTAACGCATCTTTTTTCATTTGATTATAGACATTTGATTTTAAAACAATAATAGCATTATCTTTAGTATCAAAATCATTGTCTCCCATACTATAACCTTTTTTACTTAAATCCCCACTACAAATTAGTATATCTCCTTCTTGTATATAACTTGTATCGTATTTTTGTAATGTCAAATAATCTATACAGGTCTGATTATTATCTTTAAAAATTGCTCTTGTATATTCTTCCATTTCTAATCCAAATTCTCCAAAATGTTGTCCATTAAATATATAAATATATCCATTATGATTTAGTTCCACTATCCCTTGAATAACTGTATCTTTAATAACATCTGTGATTTCATTTTTTCTTGAAATATCGTATATAATTTTTCCATCTTTATCATATATTACAGTGCTATCAGTTTTTTCATTATTTTCATTAGATTTTTTATTATTAATTATTATACACATTATAATTATTAAGATTATAACAATTATAGTTAAAGTTATTATTAATTTCTTTTTCACCTTTCTAATCTCCCTTTTAATTTATATTTTGCCCATTATATCATTTTATAAGTAAAAAATATACATTTTTGATTAAAAAGGATTAGATTATTTATTTTTTATCTTATTCGACAAATTTTGACATATTATTTATTAAAATTTGCTATAATTAATATAGATAGATTGGAGTTAATTATTATGGATACCAAAATATTTTATCTAATTATGAAAAATACTGCAAAATTAGAAAAACTTGTTGAAACAAATGTTTAATTTTTCCTTTTCAGACGATTAAAAATGGAAAAGTAAGATATAAATTTAAAAATTTTATATCTTACTTTTTTATATATTAATACAAAGCAATTGAATACCTAGTTATAGACATCATAAAGTCAATTATAATAATTGCTAAAAATAAAATTAATAAACAAATTTGAACTTTATGAGGAATTTTTGTTGTAATCTTTTCAAGTTGTTTCTTTACAAAAGGATGAATTTTTTCAACAAAAATAGTTCCTATTATCCCCCAAGCAATTGAATAAGCAAGGCTTATTCTCCCTTGAAAATTAAATGGTTCGCCTGTGTAGTCCCACCATCTTAAACCAAATAAACTTTCTAATACCACAGATACTACATATTCAAATATGGTAAATGCTATCATAGAAATAAAAAACTTTCCTACTGTATTTGTTTTTATTTTTTTCAAACTTTCTATTAAAATTATTGCTCCAAATCCGTATATTGGACAAACTGGTCCATATAAAAATCCTCTTTTGTTAAATACTCCCAATGTTAGTACACAAAAGACTGTTTCTAATATCCAGCCTAAAAATGAGTATGTAAAAAAGTACATTAATAATTTTTGTTTTTCTGTTAATTGCTTTGTTTCGATTAATTTTTCTTTTTCCATATATCCCCCTATATTTCTTTGTTATTTTTGTTTATAATACTATAAAAAGATAAATATTGCAATGATTTAATTTAAAATTTATTCCTCTTTTTAGATTTATTGTTACAATTCAAAGTTTCAGAAGAATAATTTTTATAAAACAAATTTACATAAATAGTCCCACCATCTTAAGCCAAATAAACTTTCTAATACCACAGATACTACATATTCAAATATGGTAAATGCTATCATTGAAATAAAAAAGATATTTTTCACACAATATAATACAATAAAATGTACCATATTTTAGGTATATTTTTTTATAATTTTAATAAAATATAATTAAGTCAAACTTGACAACATTAAATATACATGTTAAAATATGTTTAATAACTTTCCCTATTATTGTGCAAACAATAATACGGGCGTCAGAAGACTTTAGGAGAACCGATACGGTTCTCCTATCTTTCATATTGGTTCTTTTTGATTAGTAAAATAATAATTTATTTTTTTATCTATTACATTTAAACTATTTGCTGATAAACGAACTTTTCTTAAAATTATATCGTCATATATTCGTTGTTTGCTAATAGTTGTTATTTGTGTAATCAAGGCAATACTGTCAATTTTCAACTTATTTATTTCATTTCCTAATTTTTCTAAATATCTCATTTGTTTTAATATAGCTTTTGAAAAATCTTCTGGTATATTATCTAATTTATCAAGTTCGTTTAATAAGTTATTAAGTTTATTGTTTTCTCTTTCTATATTGGTAGACAATATATTGTAAAGTTCACTTCCTAAACTAACACATGATTTATGATATCTTTTATTTTCTTTTTTTGATGTTACAGGAATAACATTTAGTGTACCATTAAAAGGATTATCAAATTTATTAATTACTACACAATAATGAAGGCCTCCTAGTTCATTACCAATATTATATCCAAGATTAACCTTTATAATATCCCCTCTTTTAAATGTTTTCATTTTAGTAGTATCAAATGTTTTTTCTTCATCATGATATTCTGAAAAATCATTAATCCAATATGCTAACAAATCACTTTGTTTATATTCTTTTAATTCTATATGTTTTAAAAATGACAAATCTAATCTATTCAAGGAATTGTTTTTATGGTTAACCGCATTATTCTTTATTTCTAATTCACTATTATTTATCAATTTTATCCTCCTTTCCATTTTTATAAAATTATATTGTTTTGAAATTTCTATCACTCTTATATGCATTTGTAGTTTTATTTATATGTATATATTTCTCTATGATGTACAGTATATCATAATATTTATTAAATATCAATACAAATATAAAAAATAAATAGACTCTATATTAATTAACATAGAGTCTATTATTTTTGCTAGAACTTCCAATCGATAGAAAATTCACATTTTTTACCTTTATAATCATGCCCTGCAAAAGAAAATTTTACATCTTCAGATATATTATTTATATCAGCCAATAACTCTCTAATGTAGTCATCAGCTTTCATTATATTTTCCATTCCAAATGTATCGTTATCTATGCCACATTCTCTTGGAGAAAGAGTGATATTTAATGGAACTGCCATTATATAATTATACGGTTGCATGTATCTTACAATTTCAATTGATCCAACTTTGTTAATTTGATCAATAATTGCAATTGCCTGGGTCTTTTTTTCATCAGTCCATTCTGCCATAATTATTATTTCTTCTAATTTCCGTGAAATAGCTGGAAGTTCTTTAAGCATCTTGTTAAATAATTTCAATATTGTCATATAATCCTCCTTATACTACTTGGAGGCTTTACCCTCCAAGATTTAATAACCTTTTTGGGTAACTAAAAGTATCTATATATAATTATACTATATTTTACATACAACTTCAACATCTAATTTCAAGTTTTCACCGTTAATATTAGTTTCTGTATAATCAGCTCTTTCAGCATCATAAATAATATCCAATGCCAAAGTATCATGTTTAATCAATTCAGCATTTTGTTTGATAACATTTTCAAGCATTTCATTTCCAGCTACATAAAGATTTATCTTATCTAAAACTTCAAAACCTCTGTCTTTTCTCATGTTTTGAACTTTTGATAATACCTCTCTTACATATCCTTCTTCTTTTAATTCTTGTGTGATATGTGTGTCTAATACAACACCTATTTCGCCTTCACCTGCAAATGCAAATCCGTCTTTACCATTCATTGTGATTAGTAAGTTTTCTGAATTTAATGCAATTTGTGTATCGTCTATTTCGATGTATTCTACTCCACCGTTTTTTACTGTGTTTGCTAAGTCCATTTGATTTTTCTTAGCAATTTCTTGTTTTATTCTAGGAATTAATCTTCCATATTCTTTTCCTAAAACTGGTAGATTTGGCTTGATTTCAAAGTTTACGTAGTCTGACATCTCTGCTCCTAGTTCTACTTTTTTAACATTTAATTCTTCTTTTACTATGTCTGAATAGTATTCAGGTAGTGTGTTTACAGATATTAGCATTTCTGATAATGGTTGTCTGTTTTTGATGTTTACAGAGTTTCTTGCACTTCTTCCTAGTTTTACTATTGTGTATGCTAAGTCCATTTCTCTTTCTAGGTTAGAATCAACTGCTGTTTCGTCATATTCTGGCCATAAGCATAAGTGGATGCTTTCTGGTGCTTTTTCGTCTAATCCTACAACTAAGTTTTGATAAATTTCGTCTGTCATAAATGGTACAAATGGTGCTGCTACTTTGCATAGTGTTACTAGTACTTTGTATAGTGTTACATATGCTCCGATTTTGTCGTCTGTTAATTCTTGACTCCAGAATCTTTCTCTGTTTCTACGTACATACCAGTTTGAAAGTTCATCTGTAAAGCTTTCAATTTGAAGTGCTGCACTTGTTATATCATATTGTGATAATTTTTCGTCTACTTCTTTTACTAATGTATTTAATTTTGAAATTATCCATTTATCCATTATGTTTGTAACTTTGAAGTCACTGTATTTTAATGGGTTGAATTGGTCTATTTCTGCATATAGAACGTAGAATGAGTATACATTCCATAATGTACTTAAAAATCCTCTTTGTGTTTCTTGTACATTGTTTAGACTAAGTCTTGTTGGTAGCCATGGTGCACTACATGTATAGAAGTGCCATCTTGTTGCATCTGCTCCAACTGAGTCTAATAATACCATTGGGTCTACACCGTTTTTCTTTGATTTTGACATTTTTTGTCCGTGCTCGTCTAGAACATGTCCTAAAACGATACAGTTTTCAAATGGTGTTCTTCCAAATAATGCTGTTCCTAATGCTGTTAATGTGTAGAACCATCCTCTAGTTTGGTCAATTGCTTCTGAAATGAATCCTGCTGGGAAGTTGTTGTCAAACATTTCTTTATTTTCGAATGGGTAATGCCATTGTGCAAAAGGCATTGAACCTGAGTCAAACCAACAGTCTATAACTTCTTTTGCTCTCTTCATTTCTTTACCACATTTTGGGCATTTTAAATGTACATTATCAATATATGGTTTGTGTAATTCTATATCATCTGGACAGTCTATTGCTTTTTCTTTTAATTCTGCAATACTTCCAATACATTCTTGATGTCCACAGTTTTCGTCTTCACATGTCCAAATTGGAAGTGGTGTTCCCCAATATCTGTCTCTTGAAATTCCCCAGTCAATTACATTTTCTAGGAATTTTCCAAATCTTCCTGTTCTAATTGTGTCTGGATACCAGTTTACTTTGTTGTTATTTGCAACTAATTCGTCTCTTAGTTTGCTCATTGCAACAAACCAACTTTCTTTTGGATAGTAAAGTAACGGTGTGTCACATCTCCAACAATGTGGATATGAGTGCATGTGTTTTTCTTTGCTGAATAATTTGTTTTCGTCTGCTAACCATTTACAAATATCTTCGTTACAGTCTCTAACAAATCTACCTGCCCAAGGTTCAACTTCTGGTACGAATTTCCCTGATTTATCTACTAAGTTTACAAATGCTATTCCATTTTGTTTTGAAACTAAGCTATCGTCTTCACCATATGCTGGTGCAATATGAACGATTCCAGTACCATCTGTTAATGTTACATAATCACCATGGATTACTTCAAATGCTTTTCCATCAACTTTAGCAAATGGCATTAATTGTTCATATTTTACTCCTAATAATTCTTCACCTTTGAATTCTTTAATTATTTCATATGGAGTTTCTTTTAATACTGATTCAATTAAATCTTTTGCTAAGATGTAGTTTTCATATACTGGCTCTTCGTCTGTTCCAATATTTGCTTTTATTTCTGCATATGTGTATGATTTGTTTACACATAATGCTAGGTTTGATGGCAATGTCCATGGAGTTGTTGTCCAAGCTAGTATGTATGTGTCTGGTTCAATTGCTCCATTTCCTATATTTTGACCTTCTAGAACTTTGAATTTAGCAATACATGTTAAATCTTTAACATCTTTGTAACCTTGTGCAACTTCGTGTGAAGATAAAGCTGTTCCACATCTTGGACAATATGGCATAACTTTGTGCCCTTCATATAAAAGTCCTTTTTTCCATAATTGGCTTAATGCCCACCAAACTGATTCGATGTAGTCATTGTGGTATGTTACATATGGATGTTCCATATCAACCCAATATCCTACTTTGTTTGTCATTTCTTCCCACATATGAACATATGTGAAAACACTTTCTTTACATTCTTTAACGAATTTTTCTACACCATATTCTTCAATTTGTTGTTTTCCAGAAATTCCAAGTTTTTTCTCTATTTCAAGTTCAACTGGTAATCCATGTGTATCCCATCCAGCTTTTCTTATAACTTGATATCCTTTCATAACTTTGTATCTTGGAATTATATCTTTCATAACTCTTGTTTCAATGTGTCCAACATGTGGTTTTCCGTTTGCTGTTGGTGGTCCATCATAAAATGTGAAATATCTTTTTCCTTTGTTCATGTCAAAGTTTTTCTTGATTATGTCTTTTTTCTTCCAGTTTTCTGCGACTTCTCTTTCCATTCCTACAAAGCCGTCTTTTAATTCTACATTTTTATACATAAAAAATTCCTCCTTTTTTTTGCTTTTTATTTTTTAAAATTTTTTGCAACACTTTCTATATTTTGTAATTCAAATCTATATTTTTGTTTTACATCAGGATACTTTTCATGGTCTACTTCTGATAAAAACATTTCTTTTGGTCTTACCCATAATCCGCAATCTTCGTATAATCTTCTATATAATACCATTTCTTCTTTTGTTTCAGAATCTTTTGCTATATCTTCTACTAAATAATAGTCACCTTTAAAATGTTTATAAACACCATGTATTTTTAGTTCTTGCATCTTATTCTCTCCTTTCATTTTTTCGACTTTTTTGACACAAATTGCAAGACAAATTTGGACCGTCCCAATTTTTCAAAAAAATAAAGCTACTTCTGTCCTAATATTTAGGACGAAATAGCTTCTATTCCGCGGTACCACCTATTTTAATAATGTTCCACTATAATTTATTTTAAGTTTTATATAATCACTTATACATTTTACATTATTCTCTTATTTATCTTTAACGCAGATTTACGTTTGAACTTACTTTTTTGCTGTGTCATATTTTTTACAACACCATTAATTTGTTCAGTTCAAAAACAGTTAGGTGATAACAAATTATTTTTACTTACCAATTTTCACCAACCATTGGCTCTCTACAAGATATTGTATAATTTGTGTTGTCCTTACTTTTGTTTTTTTTTATTTTTTTTTTAGCAAAGTTGATTTGCTTTAATTTGTACATTATTATATCACATTTTTTTCATAATTCAAGTAGTTTGCATAAATTTTTACTATTTCAATTTTTCTTCAATCAAATTAGCAATTTCTTTTGCCTTTTTAGTTATATATTCTTGGTCTTCCCCTTCTATCATAACTCTAACTAAAGGTTCTGTTCCAGAAGGTCTAATTAAAACTCTACCATTTCCAGCAAATTCTTTTTCAAGTTTTTCTATTGCAGATTTAATTTCATCATCTTTATCATAATCATATTTCTTATCTGAATTTACTTTTGCATTTATTAAAACTTGTGGATACAATTTAATAATTTCTGCCATTTTTGAAGCAGTTTCATTTTCTTCCAATATTGCTTGTATTAACATTAATGATGTTAAAATTCCATCACCTGTTGGGTTGTAATCTAATAAAATTACGTGTCCAGATTGTTCCCCACCTAGGTTATATCCATCTTTAAGCATTTCTTCTAATACATATCTGTCTCCAACTTTTGTTTGAACAAGTTCTAATCCATTATCTCTTGCATATTTATGTAATCCAAGGTTACTCATAACTGTTGCTACAACTGTATCTTTTGCAAGTTTTCCTTTTTTTCTTAGATAATTTGAAACAATGGCCATTATCATGTCACCATCTATTTCGTTACCTTTTTCGTCAACTGCTAAGCATCTGTCTCCATCACCATCATATGCTACACCTAGACTTAATTTGTTTTCTACAACAAATTTTTTCAAAGAGTCTAAATGTGTTGAACCACAATTATCATTTATGTTGATTCCGTCTGGATGATTATGTATTATTTTATATTTAATTCCTAATGCTTTAAATACTTTTTCTGCAACTACTGATGTTGCACCATTTGCAGTATCTATACCAACAACAAAGTCATCTCTATTTAATTTGTCAAAATTATCATCAAAATTTTTTCTAAAAAAGTAAACATATTCATCTAATAAATCTTGTCTATACTCAGAAACGCCTATTTTGCTACTTACTGCAGTAAGTTCATCAATTTTTCCAGATTCCATTACTTCTTCTATTTCTTCTTCAAGACTGTCTGGTATTTTCATACCTTTGTTACTAAAGTATTTTATTCCATTAAATTCAAATGTGTTGTGTGATGCTGATATAACAACACTTGCATCTGCTTGCAATTTTCTTGTTAGGTATGCAACCGCTGGTGTTGGGATAACTCCTAATAATTTTACATTTGCTCCATAACTTAAAAATCCTGCTACCATAGCACTTTCTATAAGTGTTCCTGAAATTCTTGTATCTCTTCCTATTAAAATTGTAGGTGTATGATCTGTATGTTTTGATAACACATATGCTCCTGCTTTTGCTACTTTATATACTAACTCTGGTGTAAGTTCTGTGTTTGCAATTCTTCTTATACCATCTGTTCCAAAATATTTTCTCATGTTAAAAATCTCCCTTCAATATATTATAATTTTTATGCCACTTTAATCAAATTCTTGTATTTAATCTTTAGTAAATTTGATTATAAGTGGCTCCAATATATTTTTATTTTTTTAAATACTCGCTTATTAATAATTTAATTCTTTCTTTTAATGTCAATTTAAATTCTTCAGGCTCTACTATATCTATCCTTTTGTTTTGTAATGCAAGTTTTGGATTTTTTGTTGTAAGTTCCTCAAGTTTGCTTGCTCCCACTATTTCTTCTATTTCTTTTAATGCTTGTGGAATCACTTTATATACAGTATTTTGTCTATGTACATCACTTCCCAAAAAGTGAATCATATTATTTTCTAAGAATTTTCTTACTATAAATTGTGCATTTTTTCCATATTGTCCTAAAATGCTTCCATAATTTGCTTGCATTAATACTCCTTTTTGAATTAGGTCATATACAAGTTCTGGTTCTTTCTGGATAAAAGAATATCTTTCTGGATGTGCTAATACTGGTATTAGTTTATTTTCTTGCAAAGAATATATAACATCATACATGTTCATTGGTTCAGCATTTAATGGCATTTCAAATAAAACATAACAACTATTATTAATAGTTGATGCTTTTCCATCTATAAGTAATTGCATCATATTCTCTGTCATATACACTTCGTTTCCTAAATATAAATCTATATCTATTCCTTTGGCTCCTAAGTTTTCACTAATTGCCTTTACCCACATATCTCTTTCTGGTACATCAGTTTGATAATAATCTTCTATATAATGTGATGTTAATACTATCCCCTCAAATCCTGCTTCTTTTGCTTCTTTTAATAGATTAAATGTTTCTTCTATGCTTCTAGATCCATCATCTATGTTTGGTATTATATGTGAATGAAAGTCTATCATTTGTTGTTCTCCCTCTTCTTCCTAGTTTAAATTTTTCTTCTCATTGTCCAAATATGAATTTATCTGTTGTAATATTTCTTGTGATTTATTCACATTATCATTTGAATTATTATTTAAGAAACTTGGTTTTTCCATGCTTTCTTCTATATTACTTCTATTTTCATCCATATTGTCTATATTATTTTGATTTTGTTTAAATATTTCATTTTTATAATTTTCATTATTTTGTTTTAAAACATTATATGTTTTATCTTTTATTTCTCTTCTGCTTTCTGATGGTAAAGTAGATCCTGATGTTGATGCATAATAGTAATTTTCGTTGTATTTTTTTATTGATACAGGCATTTTATTTATTACTACTCCTGCTAAATGTCCTCCAACATTTTGAATATTTTTTATTACTCTTTCTAAGTTATCTTTTCTTGTTTCTTTATGTGCTGTTACTATAACTGTTGAATCAACTATTCTTGACAAAATAACTGAGTCTGTAACTAATTCGCAAGGTGTTCCATCTATTACTATTACGTCGCAAGCCTGTTTTAGGTCTTCTAGTAATTTATTCATTTGTGGTGAAACTAATAGTTCTGATGGATTTGGTGGTACATTTCCTGCTGACATTAATAATAAATTTTCAATTTCAGTTTTTTGTAAATAATTAATTACATCTGGTTCTTGTCCTTCTTTTACGTCTATACCTGATAAATAATTAGAAAGTCCTGGGCGTGGTGATGCTCCAAATATTGTGTATTGTCTTCCTTTTCTCATGTCTGCATCTATTAATATTACTTTGTTTCCTGCTTGTGCAAAAGTTACTGCTAAATTTGATGCTACCCAACTTTTTCCTTCACTTGGAAATGTTGATGTTATCAAAAGAGTTTTTAATTTTTTGTTTGTGCTCATAAATTGTATGTTTGTTCTTAATGTTCTAAATACTTCTGATACAGGTGATTTTGGATCTCTTTGTGTTATTAATTCTTTTTTTAATTTCATTATTTTTTCTTTCCTCCTTTGCTTTTAGCAGGTTCAAAATTATATAATGGTATGCTTGCAAGAACTGGCACTTTAAATTGTTTTTCAACTTCTTCTGCTGTTTTTATTGTTGTATCTAACATATTTGCAACTAATACATAACCAACTGCAACTACAATTCCTATAAATGCAAATATCATTATATCTTTTGGATGATTGATATTTGATGGAGCAGATGTAACTTCTGCTTCATCAACTATTTGGATATTGTTTAAGTTATATAATTCTGTTATTTTTTTCATAAACACTTTTGCTGTTTCACTTGCTAATTTTGCTGCAGATGTTGCATTTTCGTTTGATACAGATATTTTTATTATTTCTGTATCTTTTTCTTGTGTTACTGTTATGTTGTTTTTTAATTCTTCTTCACTTATGTTTATTCCAACATTAGAAATAACTTCTCTTATAATGCTTTTGCTTTGTACAAGTGCACTATATGTTGATACTAATTTTGAGTTTAATGTTACATCTGTTGTTGTTATTGTATTAGTTTTGCTTGATGTGTTTCCTGTTGCTAATAAAAGTGTTGTTGATGACGTGTATTTAGGTTTTACAAACCCTGTTGTGTAAATAACTCCAAGTAGTATAAATATTAATACTATTAATATTATCTGTGTTTTTTTGTTCCAAAATAATGTTAGTAATTCTTTTAAATCAATTTCTTCTCCCATGTTTTTCTCCTTTTATTTTTTGATATCTCTTATTTTATCATACCTGAATTTTTGTATCAAGTGTTTAGAAAAATTTATGTTTTTTTATTGTGATTTTTTTGATTTTATTTTTTCTTACAAAAAAATATATTGTTACATTTGATACATGTATTTTATAAAGTCTTGTTTTGCTTTTTCAGTATCTGTGACATATAAATATGCACCGTTTTCAAATATTTCATTACTGTAGTCTAATGCAGGTAGCATTACTGATGTAATGTTATTTAAGTATTCATCTTTATTTGATATAAAGTTTGGTAACATTGTTGTATATTTTGAAACATCAATATTTGTTGTTACTTGGCTTAATATTAGGTCCACAATTCTTGAAATTTCTTTTGGGTCTTTGCTTGCTATTTTGTTCATCATAGATATAAAGACATCTCTTTGTCTTCTTGTTCTTCCATAGTCTCCATGTTCACCGTCTTTTTTATTTGTTCCTGACATTCTTTCTTTTACATAAGATGCTGCTTGTTCTCCTGTAAGTGTTACTTTTCCATATGTTGTAAGTTTTTGCGTTGGCTTTCCTGAAAATTTATAGAACATATCTACATACTCATTTACCCATTTCATTTCATCTTGTGTAACATTTACTTCAACTCCGCCTAATTCGTTTATTATATCATACATTGAAGATATATTTATTGTTACGTATTCTTTTAGATTTAGTCCAAATGTTGTATTTACTGTTTTTAATGCTAATTCTTCTTTTCCTGTTGCAAATGCAGTATTTATTTTATACCTATGGTCCATACCTTCTATATTTGCAGCAGTGTCTCTTGGGATGCTTATTAATTTTATGCTTTTGTATTTTGGGTTAATAGATATTATTATCATTGCATCACTATTTCCTGCATATGTATTGTCCATATTTTTTGAATCTGATCCTAATAACATGATGTTTATTACTTGGTCGTATTCTTTTTGTGTTAGTCCTTCTGTTTCGCTATACATGTTTTCGTTTATTCCTATATTGTTTTCGTCTATTTCTTGAAAGTTTATCTTTGATAGTTTTCCATGTATAAATGTTCCTGCTACTATTGCTGCTATTATAATTATTACTAATATGGTTAATAGTATTATTTTGATTATTTTTCCTTTTTTGCTTTTTTGTTTTTTGTTTTCTTTTTTGCTTTCTGAGTGTTTTCCATTTTGGCTTTGTTTTATTTCTTTTTCTTTTTCCATTTTGGTCTCCTCTTTTTTATTTTTTACCTATATATCTTATATTTTTTTTGGCAAAATGTAAAGAGTTTTTGTGATATTTTGTTTTTTTATAATTTTTGTTTTAATTATAGAAAAAAACTAACTATAGATTTTTTCTATAATTAGTTTTGCTTTTATCAAAACTATTTATTTATCAAGTAACCATTCCAGAGCATTTCTAATTTTTATTCCATCTTCATTTGCTAAAGGTATTTTATCTGATGTTAATATAATTTTCTCATAATTATCCTCTATCTTTTTTAATGATCGTAATTCTCTATCTAATATCTTTGTATCATTTTCATCTATTCCTTTTAAAGTTTCAGCGACTTGAACATATATTCTTCCATCTTTATTTATAGCGACAAAATCCACTTCATATTCATCTATTTTTCCTATATATACATCATAGCCCCTTCTTAAAAGTTCAAAATATACAACATTTTCTAATATATGTCCAAAATCTCCTACTTTTCTTCCTAGCATAAAATATCTAAATCCCAAATCTGACACATAATATTTTCCTTGAGTTTTTAAATATTCTTTTCCTTTTATATCATATCTTGAGGCTTTATATAAGAAGAAACTTTCCATAAATCCCTCTAAGTATCTTTCAACTGTCCTTACATTTATATCTTTGCCATCACTTATCATCGTATTTGCTATATTATTAGTAGATACAAGACTACCAATATTATCCATAGCAAAATTAGCAACATTTCTAAGCATCGTTTCATCTTGTATTTTTTTTCTTGTCATAACGTCTTTTATTATTATGTCATTATATACACTACTTAAATACATATTTACATCATCTTCTGTATCTAATGAAGTAGTGTATGGAAGTGAACCTATTGAAATATATTTTTGATATAATTCTTCATTATTTAAATCTTTATAAGCTTCTTTATATTCTTTAAAAGATAACGGTAACATTTTAATTTCTATATATCTGCCAGATAAGAGTGTTGCAAGTTCACTTGATAAAAGATTTGCATTTGAACCAGTTATATATAAATCAACATTTTTCTTTATATATAAACTATCAACGGCTTTTTGAAATTCATTTACTTTTTGAACCTCATCTATAAATATATAATATTTTTTCTTGTCTTTTAATTTACCATTTATATATTTATATAAAGTCATATAATCAGTTATAAAGTTATATTCCAAGTCTTCTAGATTAATATTTATTATTTGATTTTCTTCTACTCCGTTTTCTTTTAAGTATTCTTGAAATATTTCAAGTAATGTGGACTTACCACATCTTCTTATTCCGGTTATAACTTTTATTAATTCTTTATCTTTAAATCTTTTTAATATATTTAAGTATTCATCTCTAGCAATCATAAAAAGTACCTCCTTTTTTTATTACTATTATACACCATTTCAATGTAAAAGTAAAGTTTTTGTAGTTTAATACAAAAACTTTCTATTTTTTGGTTATTTTTGTACTGTGCTTTGTGTCTAAATTAATATAAACTTATAATATCATTATATTCAATTTTTAAGATTTTTATAATTTATTTTTGTTGTACTTATAATGTGTCTTTATTAGAAATTTTTCAATTTTTGGAAAAAGATTTTTCACTTTTTTAATTATAGAAAAAAACTAATTATAGATTTTTTATAATTAGTTTTTGCTTTTATTTTTTGTACTGCAATTATATCTCCACAAATTTTGCATAACTGAAATCTATAACTTCGTTTGGTTTAGTATCTGTATATGCCTTTTCATTATGCATATAGTTAATTAATTCTTTAGTCGTAAAATTCTTAAATTTGTTTATTACCCTATCGCAGATCTCTTTTTCGCTTTCTGTTAGTTTTACTTTTAATTTGTAATTTTCATTTGGTAATATATGATAACTAACAGAATAATTTTCTTTATCTATTATCTCTTCTTCTACTTTTATTGATGGTAATTTCAAAAGTTCGTCATATGCAATTGGTAATGCTCCCATCTTTTGGTGTGTATATACTAATCCTGTTAGACTTTTTTTCTTTTCTTTGTATGCAATTGAATCTATATACCATAATAATTTCATTAATTTTACTTTATATAAATGAGGATAATATTGTGAAATATAATTTATTATTGCTTCTGTTTTATTTATTTCTAATGATGTGTTTCCATTTTCAGTATTTTTTTCTAAAAAGTTCACATATTTAGCCTCTATTTCTTGCTCGTTTAAGTAGTTAAGTGTTTCTTTAACTATTACAGTTTTTATATTGTTTTCTATTGTTTCGTATCTTTCTTCTTTTTGGAATTTTTCTTTGTTGTTTTCTAAATATTCTAATGCTATTAGTGCATTCTCATCTATTAATCTCATTATTTTGTCGTGTGCTTCGTCTTGTATTTGCTTTGTTTCGTATCTTGTTACTGTTACATCTCCTACTCCAAGAAGTTTAGCCATTTCTAGTTGTGTTATTTTGTATTTATTTCTTATTTGCTTTATTTCTTTTGAGGTTAATAGATTGTTTTGAAATCTATACGCATCTCTTGCATTTTGCAGATTTTCATCCATTATTTCTGCATTTACATACTCATTTTCTTCTTCATTTGTTTGTGTACATTGTAAATATATTTCTTCGTATTCAATTACTTTGTCTTTTATTTTTATTTTGTTTGTTCTTTTTCTTTTTTCTACAAAATGCTCTTTGTTACATATTGGACAATTTACTTTAATCTTTTCTATTAATTTTTCCATAATACTTACCTCTTTTTTTTGAACATATTTTGTTTGACATATTATCACCTGAATTTATTATAAACTATCAATTGATAGTTGTCAAGAAATTGAATTAAAAATTGAATAAAAATATTAAAAATAAATAATAGCCACTTTTTATAAATTATGGTTATTATTTATTTTTACATTCACTGTATGTAATTAACTCTTTTTATTATAAATATAATTATTGAGCACATTTCTGACAAGGCGTTAAACCTCTTGCTTTTGCTTTATTTAAAGTAGATGCTGTTGAATTTTTTCCACCACAAGTTGATATATAGTGATATCTTTTTCCTGTTGGTGTTACATATACAGTTCTACTATTATCATTTGATGTTGTTGAAGTCGATGTATTAACTTTTTTCTTAGTTGTTGTCGAAGTACTACTTTTTGATGTAGATGTACTGCTTTTTGTTGTAGTTGTTCCTGTGCTACTGCTTTGTGGATTTGTACTTTTACTGTTTGTAGCAGTCTGTGGCTGTTGACTTTTATTTGTCCCCTGAGTATCAGTCTGATTTTGATTATCATTTTCTTCTTGTGTTGTACTTTGACTTACGTTGTTTTCAGTATTTGTTGTATTGTTTGTGTTTACTTCATTTTTTGAATTTGTTGTGTTAGTTATACTTGAGTTGTATACACTATTTTTTGTTGCATTTATTGTTGTGTTTGCTTCTACTGTATTATTTTTGCTATTTTTGTTTGATGTTAGTGAGTTTATAATTGTTATTAATAGTATTATGCCAATTCCCCATATTGCTATTTTGCTCCCCTTTTTATCCATTTTTTATTTCCCCTTTTTTATTTTTGTTGTACTTATAATATACCTTTATTGGAAATTTGTCAAATTTTGGAAAATATTTTTTCAAATCTTCTACATAATAAAACTTATAAAGCAGTTTTTACGTGTATCATAATTTTATATATTAGAAAAAATTGCATAACATCCTTATATAGAAAAAAATAATTATAGTTTTTCCTATAATTATTTTATAAATTTTGTATATTTTGTCATATATCTTATAAACTTTTACATAAATAATATGCTTTATAACTATTAATCAAATTTTCATTCCATATTTCTTCAGTTTCAAAAGTATTTTCTTTATTGTATTTATTACATCTATACATTTTTTCTTTATGTTTTACTATTTTGCCTTTTATTTCTATTTTTCTTTCTTCTTCTATTAATTCTACATTGTGTTCTTCTTCACATATTGAGCAAAACATTTTTACACCCCTTAATATTTTAATTTTATTTTCCATGTTTTTTCTCCTTATCTATATAAAAATCAAAGTTTGTATTTCTAATAGCAAAAATATCTGTATAATTTATCTTTTATTATACCCTCTTCTTAGATACTATTAAATATATTTTATTTAAAATTTAAATTCTTCAATTTCCTATCCAAGTTGTCATAACCCCCTTTTACGGATGTATTTGCAAAATTTATAGAACCTAAAATAGAATTCTTTATGTTTCTACTTATTCTTTTATTTTTTTTACAATTTCTTATACTCTTTTTAATTTTATATCTTGTTTTATTTGGTATAACTAATTGATGTTCTGGTGATATTACATATCCAGTTACTTTTTTAAATTCTTTTGGACCATATTTTATGGTTTTTTTAACATTTAATTTATGTCCATGTTTTGATATAATATTTTTTATTCTCTCAATTTGATTACTATATATTGGATTCTGGGATGATATTGTTATATCATCAACATAAAAAGAGCATTTCAAGTTTTGACTATTGGTAAATTTAATTATTTCATCATACATGTCAACATTTGCTAAATATGCTAATATTTGGCTTGTTGGTGTCCCAGATGGTAAATGATTAACATTTCTAATCTTTTTATTTTTAACAAAATCATTGACGCCTGTCTCAATGACATTAAAGCTATCTTTAAAATTAACTGTTGTAAAATCTGTTATTAATTTAGCTACATCTGGTTTCATTTTTAGTTTTTTTAAGAAAAAATTGTAAATTTTTTCTCTATGTGTATTTGGAAAGAATTTACTTAAATCTAATTTTTGCATATATAATGCATCCTTATGAAATAAAGCATTTTCTTTTGCACTTTTACCGTTTAACTCCTGAAAATAAATATTCTGGATATTCTAGTTCATATAATTTATTCAATATTATACTTTGAATGTTTTTTATATTTCCTCTTGGTTTTTCTAATAGTCTTTTATCTTCGATACATATTTTGTATTTGTTTTTAATATTATTTTTAGTCTCTTTATTAAATCCTAATTTATTGTATAAATCTCTTTTTCTTTTTATTTTATATAGTGAACATCCTTTAAAATTCATTATTTTCTCCTTTTTCTCTTATAAGTAGATTCTTTCAAATCTATTTATAACAAAAAAAGTTTAATTAGCTTTAGTAAAGAAATCAATATTCATAATCACTTTTTTCCCTTTTTTAATAATGGAAAAATGTAATTTGATTATAACCTCAAAACTAAAAAAACCAGTAATTAAGTATTTAATTACTTCTTTTAAAATTTCTTCACTAAACCCACAAATTTTCCCAATTCGCATTATGAAACATATACATATAGTCAAAAATAATAAATTTGCTATCTGTTTTGAGATTTTCATAATAATTTCACCTCCTTTTTTTAGATTAGCCTTCTTATCAAAGAGATAAAAAGTCTCCCTTGTCCTAATCTTTTGAAAGTGAACAGCTTATTTGTGGTTTTCTAATTAAACTTATTGCCGGACATACGAATAACTCCCTTAGTATATGCAATATTAGTCACATAATTGGTTACAAATATTTCTACAATAAAATATATTTGATATTTTAGTTATATTTGTGTCCGATTATTTCCTTGTGTTATACAGTATTATCCGCTATTGTGATGTTACAGCATTTGATATGATATAGTATTAAATTTTGAATGTACTTTTCTTCCTCTGCAGCCCCAATAGTATGCAGAATACTTTTTTTGTATTCTTCATTGATTTTCACCAACCATAAAAGGGAGTATTTTCGAGCTTCTTTGGGAATAATTTTATTATATGATAGTATTTTATTATTGTCAATCCTCTAAAAAATTTTTTATGAATAAAAATATTAAAAATAAATAATAGCCACCTTTTATAAATTATGGTTATTTTGCTCCTTTTTTTATTCATTTTCCCTTTTTATTTCTGTTGTAGTTATAATGTGCATTTATTATAAATTTGTCAAATTTCAGAAAATTTTGACAAATTTATAACCACAAAAAAGGTGATTATAAAAACAACCCAAAATTAAATTCTGAGTTGTTTTAAAAATTATTTCAATTTAATCATTTTATATCTAGCAAAACTAAATACACCAGAAATCACAATAATTAATACTGCCAAAATCATAACATTTTTAAGACCCGCTTTAGGAAGACTACCTTTTGCTTTGCTAGGATCTACAGTGTTATTATCTTTGCTTTGTACCTTATCTATTGAATTTTGATCATCTATTGTGTTGTTATCAGGTATTTTGTTTTCGTCACTTTCTGATTTATCTTGTTTTGGATCTTCACTTTGGGTTTTATTTGTTACAGTAATAGTTTTATTAAAAGTAAAATCGTTTGTTTCATCTGTTAATTTGATATTGTTTAATTTAATAGTTCCTGTTGCATCTTTTGCTACACTGTTTTTTAAAGTAAATGTTAATTTTGCAATTACTGTGTTTGCTTTAGCACTTGTTGTATCTCCTAATATTTTTTTAGTGGTTGGCTCATATGATGCAGTCCAGTCGTTTTGACCTTTTACTTCTACTTTTTCGAACATATTTGAGTCATATTCTAGTGTTCCCTCGTATGCTAAAACTATATTGCTTCCTGTTGAAACTAGATTACTTATATTTCCTAATGTAATTGTTACTTCTATTGTTTTGTCAGTGCTTGTAACTGTGGTTTTGTTTGCTGTTATTGTTAATTCCGCAGTTGGTGTTCCTGCTGCAAATGATATGTTTGCTACCAATAGTGTTATTATCATAAATATACTTAATATAATATTTTTTCTCATTTTTCATCTCTCCAATACTAATTTTTTACACATTTCTGCTTTTTATATTAATATTGTACCATTTTCGTTTTTCTTTGTAAATGTTCTTTATATTAAGTTTATGTTACAGTTTTATTACAATTTTGTTACTGAGTTAGTAAGATAATTCTCATTTTTACCAAATCTTTTATGCTTATTTCTTTTCCATCTATGTTTGTGTCTGCTGCCATTTCTTCGCTTTCGTCTAAATTATTACCTAATAGTAAGAATTTTCTCATTTTTACTAGGTCTTTTATATCCACTTTGCCGTCTTTATTTAGGTCACCACGTACAATTAATGTATATTTGTTTCCACTTTCTGTTTCTAATATATCCCCTGTTGCAATGTTATCGCTATTTTGTATTTCTGTATCTTTTCTCTTTATTGTATATTTTTCGTCTACTTGCAATTTTCCTTTTAATGTTTCTACTGATGTTTCACCTTTTATGTTTTTTATTGTGTTGTTTTCTATTTTGTATTTTTCATCTTCAGGATATGCTATTACAAAATTGATGCTTGTTTCGTTTCCTGCTTTGTCTGTTGCTTTTAGTTGATATATTCCTTCTTGTGTTATTGCGGTGTTTTGTTTGTAGTTTTCTACTTCTTGTCCGTCTTTTATTAGTTTTACTTCTGATAGGTTTTCGTCTGTTATTTGTGGTGTTATACTTTCTTTGTATTTTCCACCTTGTTCTATTCCGGTTATTTGTGGTGGTGTTTTGTCTATGTTGGTTACTTGTGCTTGTATTGATAATTTTCTTTCTTTTATTTCATATTCAAATGTAAATACTCCATTCTCTTTAAAAATGTAATCTCTTTTGTTTGAGTTATTTAATATTTTTATATTTGCATTTGTTTTAATTGCTGCTATTACATTTTTGTTAGTTAATTTTTGCTCAGAATATTCTATCTGTACTGGATTTTCGTTTATGTACTGCTCTATTTTTTTATCTATAATACTTTTTGACCATGTATCCAACATTGTTGCATATAAATAATCCGCATATGAAGTTGCTTCTTTGCTCAAAATGTCATTTCCTATATTTAATAAAAGTGATAAATTTTCAATGTTTAGATCCTGACAATTATCTATTCTTTCTTGTGCTTGTTCAATATATTTTTCTATATCTTTTTTATTAAATTGGTTTGATATTTCTGCTTTATTATATATGTTATCTATCTGATGTGCTAATTCATTTAGATTCTTTATTGTCTGTTCCATTTCTTTATTAGTAATTTTTCCTTCTACATTAGCCTTTAGTGTATTCACTTCAATTGTATAAATATCGTCTGTTATTTCCTTTAAAATATTTTCATTTAAAGTATTCAATTGTGTACTTTCTATTCTATTCTTTATATCATTTAAATCATTTGTTGCATTAGTTATTTTAGATAAAGTAATTGTATTTTCGTTTATATATTTATTATAATTGTCTATAATTGGTTGC
Organism: Clostridium sp. 28_17; assembly: GCA_001916065.1. Classification (GTDB taxonomy): domain Bacteria; phylum Bacillota; class Clostridia; order TANB77; family CAG-508; genus CAG-269. The sequence goes on along the minus strand of MNRS01000014.1, from coordinate 71,276 downwards.
TTTATTTCATCATAACTAAATTCTTTTTCTAAATTCTCATAATATTCTTTTATTTTATTATAATCATTTGAATTCAATATTTCTGTATTTGATACTTGTTTTATTTGTTTATCTGTTAATAATTTAAAGGTTGAATTTTGATCTTGGTTGTATTCTTTTAATATTGAACGGTCTTGATAATTACCCTTTCTAATAAATAATGTTGTATCATCTGCCATATACATATGATTATTATCTGATTCTATGGTACCTGAAAAATGTTCTTTTGTAATAGGGTTATTGACATATGTATTAAAATTATTTCTATAATTATAATATGTATTATTCTTTATCTCAATATTTGCATCTTGTGGTAAAGAATAATCAGACCATAATACTAGTATAGAAGCAGATAATTTATCTGGTCTCACAATGTATCCCCAACCACGTCCTTGATTTATTGATATATTATTATTTATTAATTGTTCTGTTAATTTTGTTTTAGTATTACTATCATTTTTATTGTATGAAAACATTTCAACATCATATGTATCATTTATAAATATATTATTTTTACATATATTGTTCTCAAATCCTGTATTCGTTGTATTTCCCTGCACGGTATATCCTGCATCATATATATTTCTTATTATACAATTTTCTACTAATGTATTTTCTGCTTGATTCCAAAATTCAATTCCATTTCCATATCTTGTGAATGTATTTATATTTTGTACACTTCCTCCGATATTTTGAATAATACAATTTTTTATATATACATTTTTTAGTTCATCATCCTTTTTTACTATACCATGTGCTCCTGTATCTTGTATATTTAAACCTGTTATTATTGTATTAGATGATATTCTTACTAAATTATTCCTAGAAACGAATTTTATTCTTCCAAACTTTTGACTAGGATTTATAATTGATTTTATATAAAGGTAATTATTTTCACAATAAAAATCATTTTCATCTTCTAATAATTCTTTTGACTTTTTTCTTTTTCCATAAATATTTCCATTTTCATCTTCTAAGAATCCTATATTATAAGGTTGCCAATATGTCCTTCCAATTCCATAAAAATTTGAGTAATTTGATAAATCAATTTTATATAAACCTTCTTCATCATATACCCATGCATTACTATTTACTAAAATATTAGCTCCACTTATTATCGGCTTTTCCTCGCTTTCTCCGTATGTTCCTATATAAAACATTTTTTCATCAGTTGCGTCTACATTAAAATTTATAACACCATAAAATATATCCCCTCTTTTAAAAAGAACTTTTTCATTTCCATAATACGTTTTTTTATTTGCTTCATTTAAAGACATTGGATTATTTATATCAGTTCCATCATTAGATATTCCATCTGCTGAAACATAGTATGTTTTTATTTCCTTATCTTCTTTTTCAATACTTTCTGAAAAATTAATACTTGCTTGTTGCAAATTTGCAATTTTTTGTTCATACTCTATTTTTTTCTTACTATACTTCAAATTTTTTATAATTATTATGATTAATAATAGTACTATACATATATTGATTGACAATATTAATCTTCTAAATTTTATTTTTTTTATCATTCTATTATTATAGCTAATTATTAATCACCTCTTCTTTATAAATATATACATAAATCTCCATTATTATTATAAAATATTGCTTAATTCTTGTAAAGGCTTGTAACATAAATGTAAAAAAAATGAAATATTTTAGTAATATTTCACTTTTTTATAATTTTTTTTATAATTTTTTTACACTTGTTAGCAACTAATATATGTATAGGAATTTTATATGTATATTTCATTACTAATTTATCAAATTGAAGTATATCTAAATTTTCAAAAAATTTTTTTCTATTTTTATCAATTTTTGAAGAATATATCATACTTGGGTTATATTTTATAGCCTCATTAACATCTTCGACTGCTTTACATTCTATATTTTCTTTTATATTTCTAAATAACTCTTCACCTTTTCGAGAATTTATTATAACTAACGATGTTCCTATATTATCATACATTTCTGGTAAAACTTTTTCTACCCCCCAAAAATCTCCTAGTGTTATATCAGACATTCTATTTATTTTTTTGAATTTACAATTATAACATGAATCTCTTAATGAAGTATTTTTTAAAAATGCTTGTAAATATGGATCTTTTTTTAAGTTCTCCTTATATTGAAAATCGACATATTCAAATTTCATATTAAATTCTTTCCAACCATCATCTTTATTTCTAAAATAAATATTAACAGGTTTTTTATTTATTTTTTTTTGTCTGAATTCTAAATATTTTTTCCAAACCAATGGAGATGGAACTCCATGGCAAATAAAATCTTGAGTATATAACTTCTCATATTCTTTTACTAAATATTTTTTTAATCCTTCTATTTGACATGGTGTTCCTGTAAATAATACATATTTCCCTTGATTCAAGAATTTTTTTACATCACTATAGCAACTTCCTATTGTACTTTGTACATATTTAGAGCCCCTAAACTTATTTAATTCATTTTTATTATCTATATAGGTATGTATTACATTATAATTTGAATCAAATGTGGCCCCAAATACAACGCCATTATTTTTTAGAATTTCTTCTGCAAGTATTGAAAAAACACCTCCAGATGAACTTTCTTTTCGAACTTTATCATTTTTATTAATGCATGCATATGCATATGGTACATTTTCAATTTTATTTTGGTTTAAGATAGGACATACTTTTTTACACAAGTCGCAATTAATACATAATTCTTGTTTTACCACTGGATATGCAAAGCCTTTTTCATCACCCTCCATTGTTATAGCATTTTGTGGACAAATATTATAACATGCCGAACATCCACAACAATCATCTTTCTTCTCTATTTTTATCATTCTATCCACCTCTATTTTTTATATTAAATATTTTTTTTACCAAACGCATTGTTTCATAAAATTCTTTTTTTCTAAAATTTAAGATTATAAAAATCAAATTAAAAACAACAATGCATATAATTCCCTTAACTATTAATGTTATTACACTAACTTGATGTATAAAACTTGAGATATAATAACATATACCTACTATACATGCTACTGACATTATATATTTTAATAATTCTATAATATATTCCTTTAAATTTAATCTAAATACTTCTTTAGATAAGTTATGTAAAAGCCATGGTATCCCTATTATAGCACTAGATATTACTGTTGATAATATTACCCCATATAGCCCTATATAATTAACTAATATTAAATTTAAAATCAAATTAGTTCCTGCTGTAATCAAAGGCCTAAATCTATCGCTGTGCCATATTCCTGCTGCATCTTTATATAAATTTAATAGAGCATTTATCTCATATATAAAATAATAAATTACTAAACATACTACAATTGGAATATCAAGAAGTAATTCTCTTCCTACCCATAATTCCATAAATGTCTGGAACATACACATCAATGAACTGGCACAAAATCCAGCAATCCATACTATTATAAAAGTAAACTTTTTTAAATCATTATAATTCTTTTCTTTGCTTTCAACAATCAAACTATTTCCTATTCCCGCCGTACATGCAGAAAAAATAACTCCTACAATTCCTATTATAGCTGTTAATATATAATAATAATTTTGATAAATAGCTAATACCTTTAAGCCTAAAAAAGATGATATAACTATTGAATCAGCTGAGTTTACTATTATTCCGCCTATTTTAGCAGTAAACAAGTTTCTAACTCTTCTATTTATCTTTTTTATTTCTTCTTTTTCTAGTTTTCCATATGCCTTATATTGTGGATACATAATATTAGATTTATATGCTGTAATTACATTTATAAATATCTGTGCTAATAATAAAAACACTACATACAAATAATAATTTTTTATAACACATATTGCTATAATCTGTAATATATATTGTATTGTATTAACCAAAATAGTTACTTTACTTATTATATCTTGTCTTTGATGTGCTTGTAATATACTATTTTTATATGCAAATAACCAATATGAAAAAACTGTAGCCAATAAGTTTAAAATATACAAAATATATATATTCATATCTTTAGGTAAATCATTTTTTATAAGATATGGTACAAATGGACATAAAATTAATCCAACTACCAATACTACTATTCCTATAAATCTATAATATATCTTATATAGTTGCATTAATGCACATATTTTTTTATCATCATCTTCTGAAATAGGCTTATACATACTAAAAACCATTGCACTGCCCACACCAAGCTCTGCAAGATTTAAAACTTGTAATATTGATGTAAATAAACTATTTAAACCTAAATATTCTATTCCCAATGAATATATCATTGCAGTTCTAATAAAAAATGGAACTAATATTTGATATAATTTTAGTATAACTCCAAATATAATATTTTTTGTTGCATTTTTAGTTCGTTCTATTCTCATAAAATTTCCTTTCTATTTTATATCTAGTGCATTTTTAATAAAAATCTTAGTTTTATCTCTTTCATTTTCTAATATTTTATAAGCTTGAGAATAATCATATTTCAACTTATCATCAGTTATGTTTTCATTAACCTCTCTGTCCTCCAACTTAAACTTATTTAATAGTGTTTCTATTCTAGAATTCATTTTATTCACATTCCCTTCTCTTTGAAAAACTAAAAATGGTCTATTATACAAAATAGAAAACACACATGAATGAAATGAATCTGTGCAAATTAATATTGCATTTTTCTCCAAATAAAGAAATTCGCTTGGACCAGTTTGATAAAATGGACTATTTTTATCCAAAATATTTATTATTTCACAATTATTCTTTTGGGCTATTTCTTCTATTTTTCCTTTTTTATCCATAGAAAGATTTCCTAAGAAATATGTAAGTATATATCTCTTATTTTTTAAATTGTCTAATTGTTTTGGTTTTTTTGCTACTTTATCCCATTCATCAGCAGTTAATAACATTGTCGGATCTATTAATACTTCTACATCATTTCTTGGTAATATATCATTTATAATTCTTTTTCCAGCCTCTTCTCTAACAGATATTGATTTAAATTTATATAATTCTTTTTTTATTTTTTTCTTGTCTTCTTTTGAAATACAATTAACCCCAAAACTAGCTGATAAACTTATCCTTTGCTTACTATCTGCAAAATTTAATAAATCAACATCTCTTAATCTTCCAATATTAGGATTCCATACTTGATCACTTCCAACAATAAAATAATCATACTTGTTTTTTATATGTGAAAATGCTGTTATTTTATTCTCTGAAAATTTTATATTATTATTAAAAACTTTAAAACATCTATCTCTTTCAGTTAAATTATGTTTATTTTCTTTTAATTTCTTTTTTATTAATCTTAATATAAATTTCTTTTTATCATTATATACTTCTGCATTTCTTAACGTTTCTACTTCAAAACCTAATCTTTTTAAATATTCTTGAACTGCATAGTTTTGCAATCTATTTCCATAATTATTATTATCATTAATTGTTATTATACCTATTCTTTTCATAGTTGATCTCCTTTTTATTATTGCCAAAAAAAGCTATAAGGAACTGTTTCCCCTGAGTTTCCATAAGCAAAATAGTAATACCAATAAAAAATATAATATAAAACAAAAAACATTTTCATAATAATATTATAATTTTTATTTGGATGTGCATTACAAAGTTCTGGAATTAATACTATATTAAAAATTTGAAAAATATAACTCATACGTTCTCCATATGTTGATGCAGATGCAAATTGCGCAAATGCAAGTGACATAACAAACATTATAATATACATATAAGAATTTTTATTTTCTTTTACATAATATTTCCCTGATATAATTAATGCAATTATTATTGGAAATCCTCTTATTATTTTTGATGCCATAAAAGTAATCTTTCCACTTGTCCATCCAGAATAATCTTTTATTCCCAAAATTGAAAACATGTTTATAAATAAATTAGCATTTAATATTAAAATAATCGAAACTAGAGTAAAACCTATTACAATAACTGCTTTTAATCTTATTCTAAAATTATTTATTTTTATACAAGCTTCTTTTTTTTCATTAAAATTTAATATTTTATATATAAAATAAATTAAAATACTAAATATTGATGAATTATGAAAAAAGTATGCTATAAATAAATTCAAGAAAAATTTTATTGTTCCTATATTTTTCCTATCATACATTAAGCAAGCTGTTCCATAAAATATAAATGCAATTGCTATATACTGTCTCATAGTATTTAATCCTACATTAAAAAAAGAAAAATAAAAAATAAACATTGCAAAACAAATATTTTTTTTAGTTTTATCAATCTTTTTTAACCCATAATAAATTGGAACACTGATAAGTACCTGGATTCCAAACATTACCATTTGGATATTATCGGTTAACTTTTGAGTAAAATATATAAATAGTGTAAAAGCACTTTCAAAATCAGCTACATATTTTATTCTATATATCCACCACCATTTGCAAGTCAAAAATTCGTTATAACTACTTGATTGTTTAGCAAAATTAAATAATTGTTGTACATATACTTCCACATCTGTTCCTACTTTTGTATTTCTTAAACCTGCTAAAATACAAGGTATTATAATTGCTAAAATATTAAAAGTTTTTTTTAATATTTTATTATTAATCTGATTAGCTATTTTTAATAAACTACATGATATAATAAAAGTTATAATATATATTAGCATTTTTTTCCCTTTCTAAAATTTATAATTATTTTTTATATAGTTCATATAAATATTTCTTATTTTTCCAAGCATAGATATTAACATCCAACTTTCATTTTTTATTAATATTTTTTTTAATCGAATTGCCATATTTGAATTACTTATTTTCAAATTCTCAGAAAATTTTACTATTTTCTTTAAATAGTTTATATATTTTTTATAACCGTTCGAGCATAAAACTAAACTATATGAAAACATAGCATTAAAATAATTTATATTTAACATTTCTTTCTTATTTTCTTTATCTGTAAAATCATTCTTTTGTATTAGTTCCATTTTTTTATTATATAATGCCTCTGAATTTTCAATTACTTTTTGTGGAAATTTTAATAACCTATTATTATATGTTCTATAGTCAAATTTATACCCATATATAACTTTATCTGTATAAAATATTCTTGGTCCATATTGTAAAAGTTCTAAATTAAATAATGCATCTTCTCCTTGTATAAAATTTGTATTAAATTTTATATTATTATCAATTACATATTGTGTTCTAATAATCTTAGCAAATGGACTATGTAATTTATTTCTTATGGCAAATTCCTCAATTGCATTTTCAACACTTATATATTGGCTATTGCAATTAAATTCTTTATTTTTTTCAATTTTATTCTTATTTATTACATTTTTATCAAAAACAATTATATCTGAATCTAAATAAAAGATTCTGGAATCTAAGCAATCTGAATATATATAATCATCTGAATCAACAAACATTATATATTTTCCTTTTGCTCTTGAAATTCCAAGATTTCTTGCAGAACTCACACCTTTATTCTCCTGATATATATACTTAATTTTACTATCCCAAATTAATTCTTTATATTTTAAAGAATTAATACGATTTGACCCGTCATCTATAATTATGATTTCATATAAAAAATTTTGATCTTTTTTTATTATTGATTCTAAACATTGTTTTAGTATTTGATAATCCGTATTATACACTGGTATTATTATTGATAGTTCCATTCTTCATTCCTTTTCTATCTTTCCTATATTAACTAATCATTTCAAAATATTCTTTATATCTAAAAGTTACTTTATTATTTTCTTAATTTTTTTCTTAATTTTTATAGGAATTAAATTTTTAATTATGTCTTTTATGTCTTTTTTAAATTTTAAATTCTTTTTGCTATAATTTATAAATTTTTTTCTATCAATATCTTTATAAGCATTATTTCTTATACTATTTCTTATGGTTGGCTCTTGTAAATTTTTATTTTTAGCAATTATTTTTTCTATCTCCGTATCTCTATATTCAACTTTATCTTTAATATTTTCAAATGCTTTAAATCCTGCATTTGTATTTATTATAACTGCAGACACGCCATTTTTATCATAAAAATCTGGATGTTCTTTTTCTATTCCCCAATAATCTGCAATTGTTATATCTCCAACTCTCTCTATTTTTGCATACTTGCAATTATAACAACATTCTCTATATGTACTACCATTTAAAAATGATTTATAATATGGATCTAAATTTGCAGGTATATACCTTTCTTTACCACTTTCAAATTTAACTTTTAAATTCAATCCCCATGATTTTTTTTCTTTACTTCTAAATTCATATTCTATTATTGAAGAATTATTTTTCTTCTTCAACCAAGTCAAATATTTGTCAAACAATTTTTGACTTGGAACTCCATGGCAAACCAAATCTACTAGCAATAACTCTTCATAATCCTTTCCCAAATAATTCTTTAATCCTGCAATTTGACATGGAGTTCCTACATACAAAACCTTTACACCTTTATTTAAGTCATTTTTTACCAATTCAAATGTATTTTTTGTATTGCTCTGCAAATATTTTGAACCTCTTAATTTATATAAGTTTTCTTGTTTGTCTATTCTTATATGCTCTAATTTTAACTTTTCATCAAAGCAAGCCCCATATACTGCTCCATTATTTTCTAATACATACCTTGCTAAAACAGAAAAAACTCCTCCTGACGAACTATTCTTTTGTTCTTCTGTATTTTTATTTTTCATAGCAAAAACTTTATGGCTATTAATTTTTTTTCCTACCTTTACATCATTTAATTGAGGACATCTTTTAAAACACAAACCACATTTTATACATTTTTCTTTATTTATTATTGGTTCAAAAAAACCTTCCTCATTTTCTTTCATATCAATTGCTTTTACAGGACATATCTGAACACACATTCTACAACCTGTACATTTATAATGTTTGTTTAGTAAGTCTATAGTATTATTATTTTCTCCTATAATAGCTTTTTTCAATAACTCTATCGATCTTTTTCTTTCATTTTCAATAATAGTATTACATTCACTAAAATCAATATTTTTATTTATAAATGAAAAATCATCATATTTTGTTAATATTCGATCTTGCAATCCTGTCAATTTTAATATGCTAGTTATTCTTGCGCTTGTTTTTCCTGGCAAAATATCAACAAACTTTCTATTAAATATAATAGAAAATACGGTTGCATGAAAAGAATCTGTTAGAACATATTCTGCATTCTGAAATAAAGATAAAAATTCATATTGATTTGGTAAATATATAAGCTTGCCACTTCTAGTAATATGATAAATTGATGGACTAATTCTTAAAAGTTTTAATCCTGTTTTTTTTGAAAATTCTTTAGCATATTTATCAAAACTCTTATTATCATGCAACTGATAAACTAATATATATTTTTTTTGTTTGTTTTTCACTTTATTTGCAAGATTTGACCACTGCTCTTTATTTAATAATAATGTTGGGTCAAGAACTTGTTCAACATTTTCAATTCCATGCTTTTTTAATATTGACTTTGCTGTATCTTCACGAACAAGTATATCACTATAATTTTTTAATAATTTATTTATGTTCTTTTCTAAACTTCCATCAATCTCTTCTTTTCCAAAACTTGATGAATAAGCTATGCATCTTTTAGTTCTATCTTCTATAAACTTCAAAAAATAAGCTTCATCATACTCTACTGTTCCTATTTTACCCCATATTTGATCACTTCCAGAACAATATACATCAGCTTCAGGAATATTATCTTTTAACTCCTGTAAATTTCCATATTCCAATTTACTTTCTTTTAGAAAATTTTTCCTATATTTTTCAAATTTTCTATACATTTTTGTATAATTAGGCTCTTGAATCATTTTATATATAATTCTTGTAATAATATTCTTGTCCCATTTTTTTCCTTTAATTAAAGTATTAACTAAGTTCTTATACCTTTCCTCATATCTAGTATAATTTATAATTTCTGATTCAAATCCCATTTCTTCAATTACTTTTTGAGTTGCATACGATTGTAATAATGAACCATAATTTGGAACAGAGTGTCTTGTTATTATATCTACCTTCATTCTTTCACCTCTATAAATAGATTATTTAATCTTTTTCTGTTATATCACCTATATTTTTTCCTAAAACATATAACGAATATTTTTTCTCAAATTCTTTATATGCATTTTCACTTAATTTATTATATAATTCCTCACTATTATATAGTTTTTCTATTGCTTCTATTAGGTTTGAGCCAATATTTTTTATTAGAATTCCATTGTATGAATCTATTATATAATTTTTAACAGTTTCTGTTTCTGTTATTATAACTGGTTTTTTAAATTGCATTGCCTGTAATAACACCAGTTGTCCTGAAGATATTTTTAAATTTTTTAGTGGTATAACCACACAATAAGCATTAGCAAGCATTTCAAAATACTTTTCTCCATATACATCATTATAAACCTTAATATTTTTTTCTTTAACGCCTTTTAAATTATCACATATGATATGAACTTGATATTTTGTGTTTTTTAATGTTGAAATCAAAAAGCCATAATCCCTATTGCTTTTTCCACAAGATAAAATATATTTATCTGCTTTTATATCTTTTTTATATTTATTTGTATTCATTCTTCTTATTCCTAAATTTAAATAAATAAATTTATTTATTTCTAAATTAAACTTTTTAGAATAATATTCACATTCTGAGGCTGAATAGCAAATAATTTTATCAACATATTTACTTGAAATGCAATACTTGATAAATTTATAATATATTTTTTTGAAATTTTTCTTGTCTTTATATATAAATGTACAGATATACAATTTATTAACTTTTTTTACATGAAATATTCTACAATAAAAGGAAAAAATAATTCCATAAAATTGTTGCCAGGCTATTATATTTTCAAATTTTTTTCTTCTATTAAATATCTTAAATGAAAAAATAAAATATTTTATATACCTTATTATAGAATTTTTTTCTTTATTAGTTTTTTCAAGTACAAATTTCCATTTTTTTTTGCTTGTTTTCTCAATTCCATCTTTAAATTCTTTCATTTGTTCTTTATCATTATCAATAAGAATTATATTTTCTTTATTCATGATGTTTTCTCCCATTCTCCCTTATCGAAATTATATTTTTTTACTACTTTAGCTGGATTTCCTACAGCCACACAATAATCTGGTATATTTGAATTAACTACTGAATTCGCACCAATAACACAATGTCTTCCAATTGTAACATTTCCAACAATGACTACATTTGTTCCGATCCAACAATCTTCTTTTATAATAACTTTATTAATTTCATTACTTTTTTGCTTATAATTACTTCCTTGACTTTTTATAGCTATATCTATATTTCTATACTCATGATTATAATCTGCTATAAATACATTTGGACCAGTAATTACATTTTTCCCAATCTGAACCAAATTTTTGGCTGTAACTCTTGAAAACATCCCTATTTCGCAACCACTTTCTAAAACTATCTTTCCATTTTTATGTACTACTATCATATTATATGGCATTATACTAACATCATCATCAATCTTCAAAAATTTTCCATTTACAATTTTTGAATTATGTCCAATATATATTCGTCTTCCATATTTTGCTATAGAAAACCTAAAACACTTTATTCGTCCTAATAAACTTTTTATAAATTTTTTCAAAATATTTTCCTCACAAATATTATTTTTTCAATTGATTATTTATATCTTCATCAACAATTTCTTCACCAGTTTTATGCTTCAATTGTTCTTTTGAAGCCTCAGACAATCCATTATCAATAGTAGCATTCAAATCACAAGTAGATAGTTTGTCCAATTCTTCTTTTGTTACTTTTCCGTCTCTATATTGTCTTACAATTGGTAATTCATACATTGAATATTTTTTCTTTGTCCAGAATTTTGCTTTATGCTTAATTACCCACCATACTGGTTTCCAAATATATTTATGCATAGCAGGCGAAACTGAACCTATCATCCAACAATTTCTTGAACAATGTCTTACAACATTTCTTACTTTTTCTGCTTTTTCAGAATTCCATAATTCATCCCAAGATTGTTCATTCAAATTGCCCATTACTTCTTTACATTTTGTTCCGTTACAAGGCATAACATCTCCATATGGATCAATAAAAAATGTATCAAACGCCATGTCACATGGTAGTAATCTTTTTTGACCATAAATATAGTTTATTAACCCATGATTAAAGTATGCTCTAAACCATTTCTTTGGAGATTTTGATTCTAAAAGTTTATTAATTAAATTTTCAAATTCTTGTGCAACCATTGGTCTATCATGAATAATATTTTTTGCTTCAACAAAATAGAAACTATTGTGTAATGATGCTGTTGCGAATTCCATTCCCATTTCATTTGATAAATCATATAATGCTACCAAATCTTTAGCATTTTTATCTTGAACTGTCATTCCAAATCCAACATCTGGATGTTTCATTTCTACCAATTTTTTTAATGTTGAATATCCTTTGTTGAATCCGTCATTTAATCCTCTAATTTCATTATTTGTTTGTTCTAATCCTTCAATTGAAATTCTTATTCCTATATTAGGAAATTCCTCACATAATTTTATTATTCTGTCCGTAAAGAATCCATTTGTTGATATTACAATTCTATCTGACTTTTTATATAATTCTCTTACTATTTCAGGCAAATCCTCTCTTATAAAAGGTTCTCCACCTGTTATATTAGTAAAATACATTTTAGGTAATTTTTTTATTGTTTCAATGCTTATTTCTTCATCTGGTCTTGATGGTGCTTTATACCTATTGCACATTGTGCATCTTGCGTTACATCTATATGTAACAATAACTGTACCATTTAATTTTTTTTCAGCCATATTATTTCACTCCTATTAAATTCTTATAAATTTTTTCTAGTTTTTTATAATAGTTTTCTGGACTATATTCTTTATTAGCAAATTCTTTTGCATTATTTCCAAATTTTTCTCTTAGTTCAATATCACTAAATAGTCTTTTCATTTTTTCTTCAAGTTCTTTAACATCATTATATTTATATGTAAGTCCATTTTCATTATTTATTACCATTTCTGGAATTCCACCTATATTGGCTCCTATTATTGCTTTGCCAATAGATTGTGTTTCTATTACTGAATATGGACCATTTTCATACCAAATTGATGGTATTACTAAAAAGCCACATTTTCTTGTATACTCTTTTAAATCTTTTTGATTTAAATATCCTAGCAGGATTATTTTGTCTTCTAACTTGTTTTCTTTTATTGTTTTCTCTATATTTTCTTTTTCTGGTCCATTTCCTGCAATGTAAAGTTTTATATTCTTTAATTTATCATTGTTTTTATTATTTATTATTAAGTTTGAAAATGCTTCGACTAAATTAAGAATTCCTTTTTCCTTTGCAAGCCTTCCGGAGTATAATGCATACCCTTCATCTTCTAATTTCAAATTATATTCTTCTATGTTAATAAAATTATGTATTGCTTTTATTTTATCTTCTTGTATTCCATCTTCTATTAATTTGTTTTTATAAAATATTGATGGCGTTATTATATTTTTTATTTTTTTTGTATAAACTTTCTTCCTTCTGTAGTAGTTTCCTTCATAAGCACCTAACAAACTTTTTAGGGTAGAGTTTTTTACACATTTTTTCTTGAAACAATTAATATATTTTCCCTTAATACATTTTTCGCATATATTTTTTCCAGAATCCAACATACTTATTGCTGGACATATGGCTTGTACATCATGTGAGGTAAATACCATAGGTATATTATTATCTCTACAACATTCTACAATTGATTCTGATAATTGTCTTTGAAAATTATTTAAGTGCACTACATCTGGCTTAAAATCATCTATTGCTTCTTGCATTTTTTTATAATTCTCTTTTGAATATATAACATCTAATGCTTTTAATTTGCTACCTGTATTTAGGTCTATTTTTTCAACAAAATACTCTTTTTCTCCAGTTTTTATGTTTCTGTCATCTTTCATTGAAAAATATGCTACTTCGTTTCCATGTTTTTTTAATAATTTTCCTAATTCAAAATAATATTTTTCACTTCCACCATTTAGGTAATGGAATTTATTTACTAGTAAAATCCTCATTTTTCTATTTCCTTATATATTTTCAATGTTTTTTCTACAACATCATCCCAAGAATATTTATTTAAAACATATTCTTGAATTTCATTGTCATTATATCTATTTTTCCCTTCAATGCATGCTTCCAATTTATTTGTTAAATCTGAAACATCTCCCATTTTAAATGTCGTTGCATATTTTTCTGCAACCTGAATATTTTCATCAATATCACTTATTAATACATTGCGCCCATAACTTAATGCTTCTAACAAAGATATTGGCATTCCTTCTATATGACTTGGCAAACAGTACAAATACGCATTACTATATAATTCGTCTAATTCATCACCTTGTACAAAACCTGTCATAATTATATTTTTATTATTTTTTGTTTTTTCTTTTATATGTTCTAGATAATCATTTGTATGACTTGCTCCTCCTGCAATTACCAATTTTTTATCAGTCTTGATTTTCTCATATGCATCTATTAAGTCATCTAATCCTTTTTCTGGAACTATTCTTGCTAAAAATAATATATAATCATCTTTATTTAAGTCATATTTATTCTTTATTATATTTGCCTTTTTCATTGTTGGCTTTTCTATTCCATTTGGAACAAATACGGTTTCTCTATTATAAGTATCTTTAAAATACTTTTTTACGTTTTCAGATAATACAATTATTTGATCCGCATATTTTACAGCACATTTTTCTCCATATTTTATGTACTTTGTTGCAAATCCTCCCCATTTACTGCGTTGCCAATCTAGGCCATGTATTGTAACAATAATTTTTTTATGAAATAGGTGAGGTATCCATAACATTGCACATGAGCCCTCTGCATGATAATGAAGTACATCATAATGTCCAAACAACGCTCTTACGCTTGCACAAAAACTGTATAAAAATGCATCTATTCCTTTTTTATTTATTGTTGGTATTGTTATTATTTTTACACCTTTATATTCTTTTATTTTTTTATTTTCTTTGTCTGCATTTTTATCTTGAACATTTTTTCCTTTTCTATTATATACATCTACCTTATTGCCAAGTTTTACGAGTCTTGTAGAAAGTTCTTCTACAACAATTTCTACTCCTCCTTCTCTACTTGGAATTCTTTTATGCCCGAATCATTGCAATTTTCATATAATCCCCCTATTATTGTTTATATTGCTCCCTCTTTTTTTACTACTTTTAAAAATGTCTTTGCAAGTAATTTTAAATCCGTTTTCAAGCTCTTCTTTTTATTATACTCACAATCCATCTTCAATCTATCCCCAAAAGTAACATCATTTCTACCAGCAATTTGCCAATATCCTGTAACTCCAGGTCTAGATTTAATAATGCAATCATAATATTCGCCCATATCCTCTTTTTCTCTTGGAAGATACGGTCTAGGTCCAACCAAACTCATATCACCTTTTAAGACATTTATAAATTGTGGAAATTCATCAAGGCTTGTTTTTCTTATAAAATTTCCTACCTTTGTAATTCTTGGGTCATTTTTTAATTTTTTATATTTTTTATATTCTTTTCTAGCCTCTTCGTTTTCTTCTAAATATTTATGTAATTTTTCATCTGCTCCAATAACCATTGATCTGTATTTATACATTTTAAATACTTTACCATTTTTGCCTATTCTCAATTGATCATAAAATATTGGGCCATCATTTTCATGCATTGCAATTCTAGCTACGTATATTATAATTGTTAATGGTATTAGTGCTATTGTTCCTACTAGACCACCACAAATATCTATTATTCTTTTTATAACATCCTCTAATTTTTTCTTTATTTTATTTTTACTTTTTTCTATTGTGATACTAACTGGTATTTCATTTTTTACAACTTCATTTTCTAATGCAATGTTGCAATTTTTTATTCCATTCATATCCACTTTAAATCCCCCTATTAACGTTTTTTTGTCATCAGTCAACTCTATTTTAAATTATATAATACTTTATTTAAAAAATCAATTATTTTCGTTGTTTTTTTGCTTTTTTCTTGTTTTTTCCATCGGATTTAGGAAACAATATTATACACACTATTAGTATTACTTAGTGCAAAATATAATATTCCTGCCTTGCAATTCATTTATATTTCTTGTTTTCCGTCTTCTAATTTGTGTTCTTTTATTGTTATTATTATTTTTTTTACCAGCATATAAAGTCCTATCCCAAACAACACTCCTAAAGTATCTATTAACACATCTTTTGGGGATGCAGTTCTTCCATTTGAAAACTTTTGATGAAATTCATCTGATGTTGCATATAAGCATCCAAAAAGCATTGTTATTCCTATTTGTTTTTTTAAACTTATTTTTGTGTATGTGTTAATAAATCCTAAAGCATTTATTCCTAATATTGTGTATATTGAAAAATGTGCTAATTTTCTTACAACAAATTGGCAATTTTCTATTAATTCTTCTTTTTCTGTTTCGTTTAAATTATTTGTAATTCCTGTTATTTCAACTATTTTTCTTACGAATTCTCTACTTGTTAGTCCTGATTTTTCTCCGTTTTGATTTGAAAATATAAATATTATTATGCATGTTGCTATTGTTAAAATTGCAAATATTGTTCTTTTTATGTTTAGATTCATTTTGTTTCTCCTTGAATTTTGTTATAAAAAAGCCCTATAAGTTTATATAGAGCTTTCTATGTTATAAGAATTTACTTTTCTTATTATTATTTTGTATATCCTGTTTTCTTTATAATGCTTTCACTTATTGATTTTACTATATCTGATGGTGTGTAGTTTTCTTCTCCAAATGCTTCTTTGTGTAATTGTGTAACATTTGATTCTAGTGTAATTGGTATTCCGTACCATCTATCCATTGTTTTTCCTTTTGTATCATATGGCCATCCTATGCTTTCTGTAACTTTGTATTTTGACATACTTGGTACCATTGATATTATATCTGTTGCTGATATATTCGTATAAACATGTGGTAATATTTTGTCTGCGAATGAGTTTATTTGGTTTAGATTTTTTGTTTTTAATTTGCTGAACATTGCTTCAATTACTGTTCTCATTCTTTCTGTTCTTTTATAGTCTCCACCGTCTGTGTATCTTATTCTAGAATACGCAACTGCTTGTACTCCGTCTACTGTATATGTTCCTGGTTCTGTTATGTGTTTAGATGTTTTTCCTGTTACCTTTGATGTTTCGTCTATATATCCATTTATATATTTTATTTCGTCAGATGTTATTGTTAATCGAACTCCTCCTAATTGGTCTACTGCTTCTGCTACTGAGTCAAAGTTTACTGTTACAAATTCGTTTATATTTAGGTCTAAATTTGTGTTTAGTGTTTTTACTGCAAGTGGTGCTTCTCCATATGAGTATGCGTGTGTTATTTTGTCTAGTCCATGCCCTTCGATATTTACATATGTATCTCTATATACTGATATTAATTTTATTGCTCCTGTTTCATTGTTTATACTTGCTATTATAATGCAGTCACTTCTGTTTCCTACTCCATAATCGTCTGATCTACTGTCTACTCCAAATATTGCTATGTTTCTGTATCCTGTTAGATTTTTTGCAGTTGTTTCTGTTATTCCCAAGTCTTTGTCTGATGGTAGTTCTACTTTTTGTATTTTATCTAATTTTCCTTTTACATAGAAAAATGCTACGCCTATTATTAACGCTAATATTATTAATAGTACTATTATTATTTTTAAAAATACGCTTATTTTTCTTTTTTCTTTTTTCTCTGACACTTGTTTTTCCTTCTTTCTTGTATTCTTAAATTTTTTGTGTTTTTTTATTTTAGTTAAATGCCCATATAATTTTTATTCTTTATATTTTTAGTTTGATACCCATCTGAACATTTTTATATCATTATATTTTTTTAGTACTTTTTTGTATTTTTCGTATTCTTCGTCCCATAGTGCTTCTGGTACTTTGTCAAATGCTGTGAAGATTTTTTCCGCTTCTGCTAGGTATATTACTTGTTCTTGTGGTGACATGTTTTCGTATTGTTTTGCTAATTTTTCTAGTTTGTCTAGCATTTGGTTTGCTTCTATAAAACTCCAAAAGTCTTTTATTTTTATTCCTAATAGTTTTATTTGCGTTACTGCGTATAGGCATAGTGCAAATATTAAAAATACTAATATATATATTACTACTAATATTGTTTTCATTTTTTCCACCTTTTTTCCATTGTACTTTTCAAATTATACCATAGATGTTTTTTTTATGCAATTATTTTTTGTTTTTTACATTATTTTACAATTGTCACTTTTTACAGGGTTAATTTTTTCTGGTTAAAATTTTTTATAAAAAATACCCTCTGTTTTAGTTAATCAGAAGGTATTTTTTTATTATTATACTACATATCTTTTTAAGTTGCTTATTTCATATTCAAACATTCTATGTTCTTTTTCATTTTTTTCATTGTATTCTTTCATTTCTTTACGCATTTTTATTTGTTCTTCAAGTATTTGTGCTATGTTATTACTCATGTAATCTAATTTATCCATAATACTATCTGATCTTTTTGTTTGTTTAGCGTCTACATAGTCTATTTTTTTATTTAAGTTGTTGTCTACTGCATCAATTTTATTGTTTAAGTTTTCTTCTACTGCATCTATTTTATTGTTTAATTTTTCTTCTACTGCGCCGATTTTTTTATTTAAATTTTCTTCTACTGCATCGATTTTATTGTTTAATTTTTCTTCTACTACATCAATTTTATTGTTTAAGTTTTCTTCTACTGCGCCGATTTTTTTATTTAAGTTTTCTTCTACTGCATCAATTTTATTATCTAAATGTTCTAATTTACCACTTATTTCGTCAAATTTTTGCAACACAATTTTTTCAAATTCACTACTCACATGTATCCCTCCTTTCCTTTATGCCTTTTGAATTAATTTTCAAATTAGGCAGAATATAAATTTTTGTACTCTGAAGGAGTCTGAATTAAAAAAAATTAGATATAAAAATATGAATAAAAAATTCTTTGGATTAAAAAAATACTAAAATAAGTATGGCATTATAATACCATACTTATTTGTAAAAATCAACTATTTTTTATAACTTTTTTATTTTTTATTAAAAACAATGTTACAATTCGAAGTCCATTAAATTATTTTTGGCTCTCTTCAATGTAGTGCCAACTATCTTTGCACATATCATCGATATTTTTTTCTGCTGTCCAACCCAATTCTTCTTTTGCCTTAGTAGGGTCAGCATAACATGTAGCAATATCCCCATGTCTACGAGGTGCTATTTTATACGCAACCTTTTTACCTGTTGCTTTTTCAAAACCTTTAACCATATCTAAAACACTATAACCATGTCCTGTACCTAGGTTATAGATATATAAACCTTCATTTTCTTTTTCTAATTTTTCCAATGCTTTTATATGTCCTTTTGCTAAGTCAACAACATGGATATAATCTCTTACACCTGTTCCATCTGGTGTGTTGTAATCATTTCCAAATACTGACAATTCTTTTAATGTTCCGGCTGCAACTCTTGCTACATATGGCATTAAGTTGTTTGGTATTCCTTTTGGTTCTTCACCAATTAGTCCACTTTCATGTGCTCCTACTGGATTGAAATATCTTAGTATGCAGATGTCCCATGTGTTGTCAGATTTGTAAATGTCCTTTAGTATTTGTTCTATAAATAATTTTGTTGTTCCATATGGATTAGTTGTTCCTCCTGTTGGTGTATCTTCTGTTATAGGCATTTTTTCTGGTTCACCATATACTGTTGCAGATGAACTAAATATGAATTTTTTGCATCCATATTTTCTCATCGTGTCTAATACTACTAATGCTCCTGATATATTGTTTGTGTAGTATTCTATTGGTTTTTGTATAGATTCTCCAACTGCTTTGTATCCTGCAAAGTTCATTACTGCTTCTATGTTGTTTTCTTCAAATACTTTTTCTAATTTTTCTTTGTCCATGTAGTCCATTTCATAAAATTTAAAGTCTTTTCCTGTTATTTTCTTAATAGCCTCTAATGATTTTGGTGTACTGTTTGAGAAGTTGTCTATTATAATTATTTCTCTTCCTTTATTTAATAATTCTACTGCAGTGTGACTTCCTATAAATCCTGCTCCTCCTGGTAATAATATTGCCATTTTGATCCCTCCTAATTTGTTTTAAAAAGGTTGTTCTCCTTTTTGTTTTTATCAATAACCAAATTTCTGGATATTTTGCTTTTTTCTTAATTTATTATTTTGTTTATTTCTACTCCATTTTTAGTATCTTTAACTAAATATCCTTTTTTATTTATTAAATCTCTTATTTCATCTGATTTTGCCCAGTCTTTGTTTTCTCTTGCTATTTTTCTTTGTTCAACTAAATTCAAAATGTCTTGTGGAATTTCCTCTTTTTCTGTATTTGCTTCATCTATTTTAATTCCAAGAACTGTGTCAAATTTTGCAAGTAATCTAGCAACTTCCGGATTTTTCTTTTCAAATCTTGCTGCTTCCCATACAAAACTCATTGCAAGTGGCATGTTTAAGTCATCATTTATTGCTTTATGGAAATTTTCTTCTATTTGTGCTAATTTTTCTTTGTCCTCAACTGTTAATTCGTCTGTTCCATTTAAGTTTAGTTGGTAACTGTTACGCAGTCTTTCTAATGATTTTGATGCAGAGTCTATTCCTTCCCATGTAAAGTTTAGTTTGTTTCTGTAATGACATGAGTAACTGAATAGTTTGTATACTATTGGGTCATATCCTTTTTCTTTTATGTCTTTTACTAGGTATACATTTCCTAGTGATTTTGACATTTTTCCTCCATTTATTAATAGGTATTCTCCGTGTAACCAGTATTTGGCTGGTATTTTTCCGCATCTTCCTTTGCTTTGAGCAATTTCGTTTTCATGGTGTGTTGGTATTAAGTCGATTCCACCTGTATGTATGTCAAATTGCTCTCCTAAGTATTTTCTTCCCATTGCAGAACATTCTATGTGCCATCCTGGGTAACTTGGGCCCCATGGACTATTCCATTTCATTAAGTGATTTTCTGGTGCTTTTATCCATAATGCAAAGTCATGTGGATTTCTTTTTTCTGGGTCTACTTCTACTCTTGCTCCTGCTTTTTGATTTTCTATGTCTAGATTGGAAAGTATTGGGTATTTGTCTAATTTTGATATATCAAAATATATTGCTGTTGATGTTTCGTATGCATATCCATTTTCCATTAGTTTTTCTACATATTCTAGCATTTCTTTTATGTGGTCTGTTGCTTTACATACTATTTCTGGTGTTTCTATGTTTAAGGATTTTAAGTCGTCAAAAAATAACTTTGTGTAGTGCTCTGCTATTTGTATTGGCGTTTTGTGTTCTTCTCTTGCTGATTTTAACATTTTGTCTTCGCCTTCGTCACCGTCTGATACTAAGTGCCCTACGTCTGTGATGTTCATTGCGTGTTTTATTTTATATCCATTATAGCGTAATGTTCTTCTTAATACGTCTTGAAATATGTTTGTTCTCATATTTCCTATTGTGGCATCTTTGTATACTGTTGGTCCACATGAATATATTCTTATCTCCTTTGGGTCTAGTGGTTCAAATTTGTCTTTTTTTCTTGTTAATGTGTTGTAAAAATATATGTCCATTTTTCTCCTTTCCAAAGTGCTCAATATTTTATATTATTTTATAGCAGAAATTAGATTTTGTAGCAGTTTGTATTGCATACAAAATCTTAATTCTGTTTTTTTAGTCTGCTGTTTCGTCTTTAGCGGTTTCGTCTTTTCCTGTTTCATCAGGCACTTTATTTTCTTCTGGTTTTGTTGTTGGTTTTTCTACTGTATTTCCTATTTTATTTTGTTCTTTTTCTACTGTATTTGTTGGTGTTTTATTTTCGTTTGATGTTTTTTCTTCGATTTTCTTTGTATGTATTGTACATACTTCGTCTATTTTTTCGCTTGATGATTTTGATTTGTTTATTGTATTCCATAATTTTAGTTGTTCTTTTGGAATAACTCCTCCATAAGATACTGTTTTTACCTTATCTGCTGGGCAGTATTCGTTTGCAACTTTTCCTGATTCCGTACATATTTTTTGTGTTCCGTGTCCTTGGCAGTTTTCTGGCACATTGTCTGTTGTAAATGTTTCTGTGTATGTGTTTGTACATGAAGATGTTGCAACTCCTCCTGTGTCTTTGCATATTGTTTTTTGTACTAATCCTGTTGATGGTTTGTTGAAGTTTTTGTTTGCTAATCCTTTATGGATATCTTTCATTATTGATGACCATAATTGTCCTGCTGGGTTTCTTCCATCTACACTATATACTGTTTTTCCAACTTTTAATGGTTCTTGGTCATTGTCATATCCAAACCAACATGCTGCAGTATAGTATGGTGTAAATCCGCATAGCCATCTGTCTACATAGTCATCTGTTGAACCTGTTTTTGCGCATGTTTCCATTCCTGGTATTGCACAATATGTTGCTGTTCCTCCACTTTTTGTTGGTTCTGATACAATTGATCTTGTTAAGTATGCATTTTGTTCTGATATTACTCTTGTTTTTTCTTGGTTTGCAGTTAATACTGTGTTTCCACTACTGTCTACTACTTTTGTGAAGAATATTGGTTTTGTGTATACACCATCATTTGCTATTGATGCATATGCTCCTGCCATTTCTAATGGGCTTATTCCTTTACTTAGTCCACCTATTGATAATGCTGGGTTTGCATCTTTTGTATCATCTAGTGTTGTTATTCCCATTTTCTTTAGGTATTCTATTGATTTTTTAGGTGTTAATTCCATCATTACTTTTACCATTGGTATATTTTGTGATGTACGTATACAACTTCTTATATTGATATATCCCTTTGGATTGTTGTAGTCTTTTGGCTTATATCCTCCTCCAAAGTCTGTTATTGCATCATCATATATTGTTGCTGCAGTTATTACTTTTTCTTGTAATCCTGGTACTATGTCTGCTAGTGGTTTCATTGATGAACCTGTTTGTCTTGTTAATTGTGTTCCTCTGTTCCATCCTGTTGTTTTTTGCTCTCCAAGGCTTCCTCCTACTGCTACCACTTGGTTTGTTTGATTGTCTATTATTACCATTCCGGCTTGTGTATGGTCATTTTTTAGTTCACCATTTTTATTTTTTTCTCTACCTTTTATTTGGTATTTTGTTTTTGCAAATTCTTCTTCTACTCTTGCTTGTACTTTTGGGTCTTCTGTTGAGTATATTGTTAATCCGCTTCCATATACATAGTTTTTTGCTAAATCTTCAGATATATTTTTTTCTTCCATTACTTGTTTTATTACTTGTTTTACTGTTTCTGCTGTATGGTATGAGTAACTTGATGTTCCTGAATATCCTTTTTCAAATTTTAGTCCATCTTCTACTTCTTTAACTGCTGCATTATATTCGTCTTCATTTTCTATCATGCCTTGTGTTTTCATTTCTTTTAAAACTGTTAGTGTTCTTTCTTTTCTTAGATTTCCTGCTTTTTCTTGGTCTAATGATGTGTCATATGGGCTATATGAATTTGGTGAGTTGTTTATTCCTGCTAAAAATGCACATTGTGCTAAACTTAAGTCTTTTGCACTTTTGTTAAAGTAATATTGTGAGCCTAGTTCTACTCCGTGTAGTTCGTTACCCCCTACAAATATTATGTTTAAATATAGTTCTAGTATTTGGTCTTTTGATATCATTCTTTCTACTTGTACTGCTTTTGACCATTCTTTCATTTTTCTTACTACACCTGCTAGTCCTGATCTTGCTTTGTCTTTTGTTATGTTTTTTACCAATTGTTGTGTTATTGAACTTCCTCCATATGATGAGTTCCCTGTAACTGCTCCAAGTATTGCTCCAGCGGTTCTTTTTATGTCTACACCACTATGTGAATAGAATCTTTTGTCTTCTATTGCTATATATGCTTTTGGCAAGTATGGTGACATTTCACTTAGTGATATTGTTTTTCTATTTTCGTCTGTGTTTAAGTTTGCTATTTCATTTCCGTCTTTGTCTAATACTATTGTGTTAGAGTTTCCTACTATTAGTTCCTCTTTTGTTATTTCAAAGTCGTTGCCAAATAGTCCAAACATCATTGCTGAGACTACCCCTGCTCCTGCTACACATAATAGTAAAAATATTATTAGTAGTATTTTTAGGAATAGTTTTAATTTTGGATGTTGTTTCCTTTTTTTATTTTTTGGTATTTTGCCTTTTTGTGTTTTTATTTTGGTTGTTTTTTCTTCTGGTTTGCTATGTCTTGCTTCCTTTTTATTATTACTTCTTGGCATCTTTTTTACCTCCCTGTAATTGCTTTTGATATACCTATTATATTATACTTTTTATAAAAATAAAAGGGGTTAGGGAAATTTTTTATTTATTATTTATATATTAGGGAAGTTATGCAACTTTCCTAATATATAAAATTACATTGCACAGAAAATTTTCAGATTTGTTCTATGTTGGTATTATTATAATATCTGCAATTTCTTTTTTTATTTTTTTCCTAAGTTCTTTGTACGGAGTTTTTTTATGTAGTTCTGACTCGTACAAGTCCTTACAGTAATATTGTCTATCGACTATTTTTTCTCCAAAATAATTATTTTTTAGTTTTATTTCGTAATCATTTATTATTCTTCCTTCAAATCTTTTTTGCTTTATTTTTAATTTTTCTTTTATATTTATAATTGTTGCATATTCGTTTATTCTGTATCTGTCAATTAGTTCTTTTGGAAAGTCCACATTTATTATTATTTGTGATTTCATTAAACTTTTTTTCTTGTTATTAGTTATCGTTATTATTATTCCATTTTCCAGCATTGCTTTTTGTAGTCTTGTGAATTTTTCTATATGGTTTGTTACAATATTTATATTTTGATATTTATTTGCTAGTTCTTTTATGTTTTCTAATTCTATTTCTGTTAAGTCATTTATTAATATTGATATGTTTACTTTTTCTATTTTTTGTTGTTCTACTATTTTTTGTACAACGTCTGGTATTAGAATTTCAAATAGCCATTTTCCGTCCGCTATTTCTATTCCATATGTATTTAATAAATTTATATATTGTTTTTCTTTTTGTATTTCTTTGCTTACAACTGCTTTTACACTGTTTGAGTTTTTTCTTATTATTTTGTTTGTTTTTTTTGCTAGTTTTTCAATACCTTTGGGTTTTATTTTTTCATAGATTGGTAGTATTATTGTGTTATCTTCCACTTTTATTATGTTTGCTTTTTTTATAAGCCAGTTGGGCTTGTCATTTTTTTCTATATAAAACATAAAAACACCTCATATCTTTTTTATAAAGTATATTCAGTGTTTTATTTTTTATGAAATTTTTATTTTTTAAAGTTCCTAACTTTTGCTTTCTTGTATTGTAATAGTGAATTTTTATAATATAATGTCTCTTTTTAATAAATTATCTTTAATTGTTCCTGTTCCTATAAATTGGTTTATATTGTTGCTTTCGTGGCTATATATTTTGTAGACTCCATCATCGTACTTTTGTGTAAGCATAACTCCGTTTAGAAATAGTTTTAGTTTTCTTTCGTCTAGTTCTATTGATGGTGATGCTTCAAATATTTTTTCTACTGATATTATTTTTTTGTCTATTTCATTGCTCATTTTATTATTTGCTTTGTTATTTGCTTCATTATTTTTCGTATTTGCCATATTTGAGTTTTCTACGATTTTGTTTAACTCTTCAACAGTAATGCTATCTTTAATTTTAAAGTCTCCAACTTGCGTTCTTTTAAGGGATTTCATGTATCCCACTGTTCCAAATTTAGTGGCAATATCTTCACATAGACTTCTAATATATGTACCTTTTCCACAAAACACTTCAAATTTAATTTGTTTTTCTTTTGGTGAATAGTCAATTAAATCTATATTATAAATTTCTATTTGTCTTGGCTTTATTTCAACTTGTTGACCTTTTCTTGCATATTCATATAATTTTTTTCCATTTACTTTTATTGCAGAATAAATTGGTGGCACCTGCTCTTGTTTTCCGATGAATGTTTGCAATATTTTTGTTATGTTTTCTTGTGTTAGAAGAGTTTCGTTTACAGGTTGTTCTTCTATTATTTTTCCTTCTGAGTCTGCGGTGTCTGTTTTGGTTCCTAATTGTAGTTCTACTATGTATTTTTTGTTATGGTTTATTAAGTATTTTGAAAGTAGCGTTCCTTTTCCTATTAGTATTGGCAATACTCCTTCTGCCATTGGGTCTAGTGTTCCTGTGTGGCCGACTTTTTCGTTTAGCATTTTTTTTATTTTGTATACTATGTCGTGTGATGTGCATCCTTTGGGTTTGTTTATGATTATTATTCCGTCCATATTTTCCTTTCTAAAAAAATCGGGATAGGGGGACGGGTCTTTAATCCCTAAAAAATTTTTTAGGGATTAAAGACCCGTCCCCCTTATCCCGTTTTTTTATTTTAAAACTTTTTCTAATTCTTTCATTATTTTTTGTTTTACTTGTTCGATATTTCCTTGTACAACTGCACCTGCGGCTTTTTCGTGTCCTCCACCGCCAAACATCATACATACATCTGAAACGTTAACATAGTCATTTGAACGCATAGAGATTTTGTATGTATTTTCATCTTCGTCTTTTTGTCTAATAAATACAGAAACTTCAACACCTTCAATATCACGTCCTGTTTCTACTAAACCTTCGTGGTCTCCTATTCCGGCATTTACTTCTTCTAAATCCTTATTTGTTATGTATGTAAAAGTGACTTTTCCATCTGCTAAAAATTCCATTCTGTCTATTGTTCTTCTCATTAATTCAAAGTTTGCCTTAGTTCTTGTTTCTAATACTCTTTTATAGATGTCTGAAACATTTACACCTTTTTCTAGCAATTCTGCTGTGAATTCAAATGTTTCTGGTGTTACTCCTGAATATCTGAACCCTCCTGTGTCTGTAATGATTCCTGTTAATATACATGTTCCTAACTCTTTGTCTATGTTTATATTAAAGTATTGGAACATTCCTATTAATATTTGGCAACATGCTGGTGCAACTGGATTTACAAAGTTGATGTCTCCATACATTTTGTTGCTTCCATGGTGATCTATTACTATCGTTTGTTTTGCTTTTTCAAAGTATTCGTTTCCTACTAATCTTTTGAAATCAGCACAGTCTAAACTTATTGCTAGGTCATATTTTTCTACATCTGAGTCCATTTTTATTTCTTCTCTTCCTGGTAAAAAATCAAATATTTTTGGGACTTCTCTTATTATTACATCAGCATTTTTTCCTAGTTTTTTTAGTGCTACTTTCATTGCTAGACAACTTCCAATTGCGTCTCCATCTGGTGTTTCATGTGTCATTATCGCTATTGTTTCTGCTTTTTTTATTTCTTCTAATATATTATCTAAAGTCATAATTTTCTCCATTCCTGTCAATATGGACTGGCTTTTTTGACAACTTTTCTACCTGTCAAAAAGTGAACAATCCCTTTTAACATTTTTTCTTGTCAATAAAGGGCGTCCCTGTTGACAATTTATTTGTTTGGCATTATTTCTTTTAAAATTGAATCTATTTTTGCTCCATATTCCATTGAATCATCTATTTCAAATATCAATTCTGGTGTATTTCTTAAATTTATTCTTTTTGCCAATTCTGTTCTTATAAATCCTGATGATTTTTTAAGCCCTTCCATTGTGTCTTTTATATTTTTTGAATTGAATATACTTACATATACTTTTGCATATTTCAAGTCTGATGTTACTTTTACTTTTGTAACACTTATCATTCCTGTAATGTTTGAATTTTTTAATTCAAAACCTATAATCTGACTTAATTCTTTTCTGTATTCTTCGTCAATACGTCCCATTCTGTTATTGTTTTTATTAGGCATTTTGTCTACCCCCTCTTAATTGCATTTTTTCGGGATTGGAGACCCGTCCCCTAATCCCGATTTTTTTATCTTTTTATTTCTTCCATAACATATACTTCAATAATATCTCCTTCTTTAATATCATTGTAGTTTTCAATTTGCATACCACATTCAAATCCTTTTGTTACTTCTTTAGCATCATCTTTGAATCTCTTTAATGTAGCAAGTTTTCCTTCATGGATTACTACATTGTCTCTTATAACTCTAACTCCTGCATTTCTTTCTACTTTTCCTGTTAATACATAAGCACCTGCAATTGTTCCAACATTTGATATTCTAAATGTTTGTCTTACTTCTGCATTTCCTATTACTTTTTCTTCATATTTTGGTGCTAACATTCCCTTCATTGCGGCTTCTACTTCTTCTATTGCTTGGTAAATTACTGAGTATTGTTTTATTTGCACTTCTTCTTTTTCTGCCATTTCTTTTGCAGCTGGTATTGGTCTAACATTGAATGCGATTATTATTGCATTTGATACTTTTGCAAGTGTAACGTCTGATTCGTTTACTGCTCCTGGTGCTGCATGGATTACTTTTACTTTTACTTCTTCGTTTTGTAGTTTTTCCATTGATTGTTTAACTGCTTCTACAGATCCTTGAACATCTGCTTTTACAATTAAGTTTAATACTTTTAGGTTTCCTTCTTCCATTTGTTCAAATAAGTTGTCTAGAGTGACTTTTGTTGCTGCTCCAAATGCTTTTTCTCTTGCTTCACGTTTTCTCTTTTCGATTAAGTGTTTTGCTGTTTTTTCGTCTTTTACTTCGTAGAATGTATCTCCGGCTTCTGGTACTTCTGTTAATCCCATTATTTCTACTGGTGTTGATGGTCCTGCTGATTTTACTTTTTTACCGTTTTCGTTTGTCATTGCTCTTATTCTACCAATTGAAGAACCAACAATTATTGTGTCTCCAACATCTAGTTTTCCTCTTTGTACAAGCATTGTTGCTATTGCTCCTTTACCTTTGTCAAGTCTTGCTTCTATAACAACACCTTTTGCTTGTTTATTTGGATTTGCTTTTAATTCTAGTACATCTGCTTCTAGTAATACCATTTCTAATAATTGGTCTATGTTTATGTTGTTTTTAGCAGAGATTGGTACACATATTGTGTCTCCTCCCCATTCTTCTGGTACTAGTTCGTAGTTCATTAGTTCTTGTTTTACTTTGTCAACATTTGCATCTGGTAAGTCTATTTTGTTTATTGCAACTATAATTGGTATTCCTGCTGATTTTGCATGGTTTATTGCTTCAACTGTTTGTGGCATTATACCGTCATTTGCTGCAACTACTAATATTGCTATATCAGTTATTTGGGCACCTCTGGCTCTCATTGCTGTAAATGCTTCGTGTCCTGGTGTGTCTAAGAATGTTATTTCTCTACCATTTACTTTAACTTTGTATGCACCGATTGCTTGTGTGATTCCACCTGCTTCTCCGCCTATTACATTTGTTTTTCTAATAGTGTCTAGTAATGATGTTTTTCCATGGTCTACGTGTCCCATAACAACTACTACTGGTGGTCTTACTTCTAAGTCTTCTTCTTTGTCTTCAGAATCGTCAAATAAGATATCTTCGTCTGTTACTGTTTCTTTCTTTTTAGCTGTGATTCCAAATTCTCCAGCAACTAAAAATGCTGTATCAAAGTCAAGGTCTTGGTTGATTGTAGCCATAATTCCATATCCGAATAATTTTTTTATAACTTCTGCTGTTGTCTTTTTCATTTCTGCCGCTAGGTCTTTTACTGATATTGAGTCTGGTATTTCTATTTCTGTTAGTTCAAATATTTTTTGTTTGTTTCTTTCTTCATTTTTTGCTTGTTTTTTCTTGCCTTTTCTTCCTCTTTGTGTTGTTAAATCGTAGTAATCTAACATTCCACCATCTTGGTCTTCAAACATATTTGATAACTTGCTTGTTTGTTTTAATGATTTTAGTTTTCCTTCGTCAAAATTACTTTCGTTTCTTCTTGATTTTGATTTTTTGTTTTTGTTATCATCAAATTTGTTATTGAATTTCTGTTTATCTATGTTTTTACTATAGTCTCTAACAACTTCTTTTTCAACAGTTTCTACTGCCATTATGTTCTTGATGTTCTTTTCAATTCCTTTTTCGTCTAATGGTCTTCTGTTATAATTGTTTCCATTGTAATTATTTTTATTATTGAAGTTTCCATTATTTTTTCTGAAATTATTTCCATTGTTTGAACTATTAAATTCACCATTTCTTCCGTTTCTGTTGTTGTTAAATCTATTGTTTCTGTTTTCAAAACCATTTTTATTTTCGTAATTATTTCTGTTTTCAAATCCGTTTCTGTTTTCATAGCCATTTCTGTTTTCTGAATTGTTTCTATTATTGAAGTTGTTTCTTCCTTCTCCGCTTCTGCTGTCATTTTTTCTATTATCTCTGTTAAATGTATTTTCTCTATTATAGCTATTGTCTTTATTAAAGTTATTTCTATTATTTCTATTTTCTCTACCAAAGTTTGAATTATTTGCATTTTTATTTTTAAATTTATTATCTTGTGTTACATTTCTTTTTTCTGCTACTTCTGCTTGCATTGTTAAATTACTATCCCCTTGTTCTTTAATTTCTTCTTTTATTATTTTTTCTTCTTTAACTGGTTCAGTTTTCTTTATTTCTTCTGTTTTCTCTTTTTTTGGTTCTGGTTTATTTAATCCAAACAATTCATTTACGGTTTTTGGCTTGTTTGGTTTGTTTCTGTATACTATATTAGAGTCTTTGTTTTGTTTTCTTTCTACTATTTCAAATTTATTTTTTTTGTTTTCTTCTTTTTTATTTTCTTTTTTTTGGTTTTCTTCATCAGCTATTATTACTTCTCTTCTTATAATTACTGGTGCTTTTTCTTCTTTTTTTTGTGTTGCTTGTTTGGCTGTTTTTTCTGGTTTGACTGTTTTTTCTGGTTTTGCACTTCTATTAGATAGTCTTTCTTCTATTTTTTTTGCTTCTTCTTCTCCAACTCCACTCATATGGCTTTTTACTTCTATATTTAGTTTTTCTGCTGCTTCTAATACTTCTTTACTGGCTAAGCCTAGCTTTTTTGCTATTTCATAAATTTTTATCTTACCCAATAACATCACCCCCATTATATTTTTTTTGAATTGAATTTGCAAAATTTATATCTTTTATTCCAATTACTGCTTTATTGTTTTTTCCTATTGTTTTACTTAGTTCTTCTATTTTTCCATCTATTATTATTGGAACGTTATATTTTTCGCATAATTTAACAAATTTGCTTTTTGTTCTTTCAGAACTCTCTTTTGATATTATTATTAGTTTAGCCTTTCTTTTTGTTATGTTTTCTTCTACACTATCTGCTCCAAATGCAACTTTTCCTGCTTTCATTGCTAAACCGATTAGTCCTAATATATTTTTATTTATCAAGAATTACACCTCTTAAACTTTCATAAATCTCTTGTGATATTTGCATTTCAAAGACTCTTTCTAGTCTTTTACTTTTTTGTAGTTTTTCTAAACATTTTACATCGTCACAGATGTATGCTCCTCTACCTTCTTTTTTTCCTGTTTTGTCTATTGATATTTCGTTGTCTTTATTTTTTACAATTCTTATTAATTCTTTTTTGTCTTTTTTTTGATTACATCCCATACATGTTCTTTGTGGCTGTTTTTTCATAACATACACCTTCTTTCTAATTTATGCCTGTCTTTTAATTATTATCACGTTTTATTTTTTGTATTTATTATTGAATTATTCTTCTTTTTCGCTTTCATTTTCTTCTATTTCTTCTGTTTCTGTTTGGTTTTGTTGTTCTTGTAGTATTTGTCTATATTGTGATTCTGATTTTATATCAATTTTCCAGTTTGTTAATTTTGCTGCTAATCTAGCATTTTGACCTGCTTTACCAATTGCTAATGATAATTGATCATCTGGAACTATAACTTCTGCAAATCTTTCGTCTTCTTTTATATCAACTGCTAGGATTTGTGCTGGTAATAATGCAGATGCTATGAATATACTTGGGTCTTCGTCCCATTCAATTACATCTATTTTTTCTCCATGTAATTCATTTATTACATTTTGAATTCTTACACCTTTTGCTCCAACACATGATCCTACTGGGTCAATATTAGGGTCTGGTGAGTATACTGCAACTTTGCTTCTTGAGCCTGCATCTCTTGATACACTTTTTATTTCTATTACGCCTTCATATATTTCTGGTATTTCAAATTCTAATAATTTTCTTACAAAATCAGGATGACTTCTTGAAATCATTACTTGTGGTGCGCCTTTTAGTCCTCTTTCTACATCTACTATATATGCTTTTATTTTGTCGTTTACTCTGTATTTTTCTGTTGGTACTTGCTCTTTTGCAAGCATTATTCCTTCTATTCTTCCTAAGTCTACAACCACTATATTTCTATCTGCTTTTTGGATTATTCCTGAAACGATTTCTCCTTTTTTTTGTGTGTATTCGTCAAATATTAAATCTCTTTCTACTTCTCTTAATTTTTGTACTATAACTTGTTTTGCAGTTTGTGCAGCAATTCTTCCGAAGTCTTTTGGTACTATTTCTATATCTACTGTATCTCCATATTGTAGATTTTTGTTGATTTTGTGTGCTTCTTCTAGACTGATTTCTGTTACTTCGTCATTTGCATTTTCTACAATTTCTTTTACTGAATAAATATGTGTTGCACCTGTTTTATGGTCTATGTCTACTTTTACGTTTTCTAGTGCGTCAAAGTTTCTTTTATATGCTGTAACTAATGCTGTTTCTATTGATTCTAGTACGTATTCTTTTTTTATTCCTTTCTCTTTTTCTAATTCTTCTAATGCTAATATTAACTCTTTGTTATCTATAGCTTTCATTTTTTATTCCTCCTATTTTTTATTATCTATATAATATTGGTATTTTACCTTTTGTTTCTATATAATTTTTACCAGTTATAAACTGTTTTTATTTGTGATATATTTTTTCTTCCTATTTTTATTTCTTGTTCTTCTGTTTCTATAATAATTTCATTTTGATTAAATTCTTTTAGTGTTCCTAAATATTCTTTTGCACCATTTTCATCTTTTTTGAATAGTTTTACATTTATGTCTTTTCCTATATTTTGTTCTAGATGTTTGTCTTTTCTTAGTACTCTTTCTATTCCTGGTGATGATATTTCTAAAAAGTATTGTTCTTTTATATAATTTTCTTTGTCTAAAATGTCGTTTACCGCATCATTTACTTTTTCGCAGTCATTTAAGTCTATTCCTTTTTCGTTGTCTATAAATATTCGTAAAAAGTAGTTTTTTCCTTCTTTGGCGTATTCTACATCATATAGTTCATAACCTAAATTTTCTATTATTGGTTCTACTAATTTTGTTACTTTTTCTTCTATACTTGCCAATTTTTACCTCCTTTTATTTTCAAAACTAAAGAGTGGGATTTGTTCCCACTCTTTACTGTCTCGTATGTTGATATCTATATTATACCCAATTTTTAGCATAAATGCAAGGTTTTTTCGTTATTTTTTAAACTTTTTCTACTTCTTGTATGGTTTCTTCTGCATTTTCGTTTACGTCATCAATTTTTATGCTTCTATTATGAGTAATTTTTTCCCAATTTGTGTCTCTTTTAAATAAACATTTAAAGTTTATTAATAGCCAAGAGCCCATGAATAATGGATATGTGAATAATCCTTTTATCATTGGTTTTATTGGTTTACCATCTATCCACATTACAAATGCTGCTGTAAGTGATGGTAATACAAATGTTGGTACTAAATATCTTAATATATTTATTATTAGTTCTGCTTGTGTCATTCCATCCATTGCGTATAATACAAAGTTTGATACTAATAATAGTAATGTTAATATGAACATTGGTATACTTCCTATTATATATAGGAAACCGTCAAAGTTCATCATTGTTTTTTTGTCTTTTACTGCTTCTGCTAATTTAGATGTGTATTCTTTCATACATTGCATATGTCCTACTGTCCATCTACTTCTTTGTGACCAACTTTGTGCAAATCCTGTTGGTTGTTCGTCATATACAATTGCTTCTGTTGACCATCCTAGTCTTTTTCCTTTTAATATTCTTTGCAATGAAAATTCTATGTCTTCTGTTAGTGTTACTGTTTTCCATCCACCGTTTTCTTTTATGATATCAAAACTTACCATAAATCCTGTTCCGTTTAATAATGGTGATAGTCCTAAATTGTATCTTGCTAAGTGATAGAATTTGTGCATTGTCCAATAGAATAGTGCGTATCCTGATGTTATCCAGTTGTCTGTTGGGTTTTTGATGTCTCTGTATCCTTGTACTACTTCTTCTCCTTGGCATAATTTTTTGTTCATTGCTTTTAAGAAGTTTTTGTCTACTATGTTGTCTGCGTCAAATATGCATATTGCATCATATGGTGCGTTTTCTTTTATTTTTTGTTGTAGGAACCAGTCTAGTGCATATCCTTTTGTTTTCTTTGTTTCGTCATATCTTTCATACACTATTGCTCCTGCTTCTCTTGCTATTCTTGCTGTTCTGTCTGTGCAGTTGTCTGCTATTACATATATATCATATAAGTTTTTGTCGTATTCTTGATTTTTTAGGCTTTCTACTAGGTTTCCTACTACTGTTTCTTCGTTGTGTGCTGGTATTATTGCCATAAATCTGTGATTTTTGTTTACTTTTAATGGTTTTTCTTTTAATTTTACTAATGAGCATACACTTACTATTATTTGATATAACCAAAATATTGTTATTATCCAGATTAATGCTTCTCTTAGTATATAAACATAATCCATTTTTTTTACCTCTCTTTTTTCTTTTTATTCTATTTTTATTATCTCACATAATCTATTATACTCTTATTGTCAAAATTATGCAATCTTTTTTGTAACATTTTTTATTTTTTCTCAATATATTAAAATAAAAAAGTTTATGGAGGTATTATTTTGAAAAAGAATTATAAAGTTGCAATAGTTGGTTCAACTGGTTTAGTTGGTAGAACTGTATTAAAGGTATTGGAAGAAAAGAATTTTAAAAACTGTACATATACATTATTTGCTTCTAAAAAATCTGCAGGAAGTAAGGTACAATTTTTAGGGCAAAATTATATAATTCAAGAATTAACAGAGGATTCTTTTAAATCTATTTTTGATTATGCAATTTTCTGTGCAGGTGGAAGTGTTTCTAAAAAGTATATTCCTATTGCAGTTCAATCTGGTTGTACAGTTATTGATAACAGTAGTGTTTATAGAATGGATAAAGATGTTCCTTTGGTTGTGCCAGAAGTTAATCCGGAAAAAATATTTGAAAATAAAGGGATTATTGCTAATCCAAATTGTTCAACAATTCAGGCAGTTGTCGCTTTGAAGCCTTTGGATGATAGGTATAAAATAAAGAGAATTGTTTATTCGACATATCAGGCTGTTTCTGGTGCTGGCAAGGCTGGTGTTGAGGATTTGGAAAATGGCTATAAGGGCTTGGCTCCGCAAAAGTTTAAGTATCCTATTTTTAATAATTGTTTGCCTCATATAGATGTTTTTGAGGTTGATGGTTATACTAAAGAGGAATACAAAATGATTAATGAGACTAGAAAAATTTTGAGTAAACCTTTGCTTCCTGTTACTGCTACATGTGTTAGGGTTCCTGTTAGAAATTGCCATAGCGAAAGTATTAATGTTGAATTTAAGTCTAATTTTGATATTTATGATGTTAAGGTGCTTTTACAGAATTCTCCTGGGATTATTCTTGTTGATGATGTTGAGAAGGATTATTATCCTTTGGCTTCTAAGGCAGATGGGTTTGATGATGTTTTTGTTGGTAGAATTAGACGTGATTATAGTGTTCCTTTTGGTATTAATTTGTGGGTTGTTGCTGATAATTTGAGGAAGGGTGCTGCTTCTAATGCGGTGCAGATTTTGGAAAAATTAATGTTGGTTTACTGTGAAAAGTGAAGTAGAGTCTTTGCCTTATTCTCCTTCACCTTCGCCATTTGATAGTATACTTGAACATAGTAAGGTTTCTTTACATCATAAGCATTAATTCATACCAATATTTATCTTTTACTCCATTTTGTGGATATTCATCTATATTATTTGATTTCACATTTTCATATGTTTTTGTTTCATCCTTTTCATATGTACTTTCACAATTTATTTTTTCAACGCGATAACCATAAAAATCGCAATAATATGGACGTGATAATGTGCTGCTAGGTTCTACTTTTATTGTAAATTTATAATAATCTGTACCTGAATAAAAATATTCTGGATTATTTGAAGATGAACCGTGCTTTAAATTCTCCGGTTGAAGTTGAAAATGAATAATTTGTAGTACAAGTTAAAATATTATTTTTAGGGTGTCCTTATCAAAAACTATTGACACAAACTACTGACAAGGATGTTATTTCTGAATAAGAGTTAAAGGTACACTGCATTTTTTTATACATATGTTCTCTTTAATTTGCAAAAAAGAACCTGAAGTTTTACACTTCAAGGTTCTTTTCAAATTTATTATTCTGCTGATTCCTCTGTTTCTGGAGCTTCATAAGCTTCTAATATAGCTTTTTGAATTTTCTCTCTTGTTTCAGCATTGATTGGATGTGCTATATCTCTGAATTCTCCGTTTGGAGTTTTTCTGCTAGGCATAGCTATGAATAATCCATTTTGACTTTCGATAACTTTGATGTCGTGTACTGCGAATTCGTTATCGAATGTTACAGAAGCAACAGCTTTCATTCTGTTCTCTGAATTTACTTTTCTTAAACGTACATCTGTGATTTGCATTTTAGTGCACCGTCCTTCCTTAAGTTTTAAATTTTGTACATATTAGTTTATTCTTATGTACCTACTCTATTATTCTCCACAAAAAATTTTTTTCCTTCTTTTTTTTACATTTTTTATAAAATTTTTTATATATTATAATTTCTTGTTACAATTCATCGTCCATAAAATTACATTGCACAGAAAATTTTTAGGGATTGGGGGACGGGTCTTTAATCCCTAAAAATTATATAAAATAATTATTTATAGTATTTTAAAAATTTCGGGATTAAAGACCCGTCCCCCAATCCCTATTTTATTAATTTCATTTTAAATAATTTATAAATTGAGAATAGCAGCAATTTTTTATAATATACTTATTTTATAATAAGAATTTTCCAAAAACTCTTGAATTATATAATTATATAATCTATCTGTTAAAAATATGTCAAAAAAATATTTAAAACTTAGAGGAGTGAAAAAAATGCCAAATATTGAAAATCTAAAAAAATATAAAAATATACATATGATAGGAATCGGTGGAGTAAGCATGAGCGGTATTGCAGCAATCCTTACAAACTGGGGCTTTAATGTCACAGGTTCAGACTGGGCAAAATCTGAAGCAACAGATAAATTAAATTCAATGGGTATAAAAGTTACAATTGGGCACAATTTAGAAGATGTTGCAAAATCTGATGTTGTAGTTTATTCTGCTGCAATTAAGCAAGATGACCCTGAAATGTTAGAAGCAAAAAAATTAAATATACCTACAATTGAAAGAGCCGATTTTTTAGGTGAACTTACGAGATGTTATAAAGATACAATTTGTATTTCTGGTACACATGGTAAAACAACAACAACTTCTATGATTTCACTATGTTTCTTAGAGGCTTTAAAAGACCCTAGTATTCAAGTTGGTGCTTTTTTGAAAGCGATAGACGGAAATTATAGAGTTGGAAATAGTGAACATTTTGTTATTGAGGCTTGCGAATATGTAGAAAGTTTTTTAAAATTTAGTCCAAAGGCTGAAATTATTTTAAATATTGATAATGACCACCTTGATTATTTTAAAACTTTTGAAAATATTAAAAAAGCATTTGTGAAATATGTTAAATTGTTACCAAATGATGGTCTTTTAGTTATTAACGGTGATGATAAAAATTGTTTAGACTTACCTCAATATACAAATGCAAAAGTTATTACTTATGGAATTGAAAATATAAATGCTGATTTTGTTGCTAAAAATATTGAATTTGATAATGATGGTTTTCCTGAGTTCGATGTTTATAAAAAAGGTGAATTTTTCGAAAAAATTAAATTATCTGTTCCAGGTGGTCACAATGTTTTAAATGCTTTGGCTTGTATTTCATTATGTGATTATTATGGAATTGATAAAAAGGATTTACAATCTGCACTTAAAAAATTTACTGGTGCTCATAGAAGATTTGAATTTAAAGGTAAAGTAAACGGGGCTAGCATTTATGATGATTATGGTCATCACCCTACTGAGATTGTTGCAACTTCTAAATCTGTTGCAAATAAAAAGCATAATAAGTCTTGGGTTGTTTTCCAACCACATACTTATAGCAGAACTAAAAATCTTTTAGATGATTTTGCACATGCTTTATTGAATTTTGATAATGTTATTGTTTTGGATATTTATGCTGCTAGAGAGACTAATACTTATAATATTTCTTCTAAAGATTTAGTTGATAAAATTATTTCTTTGGGCAAAGATGCTAAATATATTCCTGATTTTGATGAGTGTGTTTCTTTCTTAAAAGATAATGTTCAAAAAGATGATTTGATTTTAACTTTAGGTGCTGGTACTGTTACTAAAATAGGTCCAATGCTTTTAGAAAATAATTAAAAACAAAAAATGGATCATAAATCACTTTAAAAAAGAAAAAAGGGGTGTCCCCTTATCCCTGAAAAAAGGGAAAAAAGGAACGTCCCTTAATTCCCTTTTTTCATTTGTTTTATCATTATATCCCCAAAAACTGCATATCCTTCTTCTGGATTTTTTACCAAAACGTGTGTAACTGCACCAATTAGCTTTCCGTTTTGAATAATAGGAGAACCACTCATTCCGTTGAATAATTCCACCTGTTTTTTCTAACAATTTTTTATCTGTAACTTTTATAAGCATACTTTTATTATCAAAATTATTTTCCTTGTAAATCTTTTCTATCTCAATCTCATATTCTTCTACTTTGCCGTTTTCAAGACAGCACATGATAGTTGCCTTTCCTAATTTTATTTCATTTCTTAATGCTACATCCATTTTTTTATTTAAATCAATATTTAGGCTTGAAATATTATCTACTTTTCCATATATTCCAAACTTGGTGTTCTTATTAATTGTTCCTATATTTTTTTGATTATCTACTGTTCCTTGTATTCTACCTGGATTTCCAGTTTCACCTTTAATAATATTTAATATTTTTGTTGTTACAAATTCTCCTGATGCAATGTCAATTAACTGTTCTGTGTCAATGTCTGCTATACCATGCCCTAATGCTCCAAAGCTTTTACTTTCTGGTTCGTAAAATGTTACTGTTCCTACTCCTGCTGCACTATCTCGTACCCATAAGCCTAATTTATATTCTTTTTTTGATGTTTCTACTGGCTTTATTGAGCATTCTTCTGTTTGTTGTTCGTGTATATATTGTATTTTTACGTCTTCTCCTTTTGATGAGTTTACTTTTTTTATTAATTCTTCTGTGTTTTTTATATTGCTATTATTGATTGCTATTATTCTGTCTCCTTGTTGAATTCCCGTGTTTTCATATGGTTTGTATTTTTTGTTATCTATTCCTTCTACTTCTGACATTCCTACTACAAGTACTCCGTTTGTATATAGTTTTATTCCTGCGATGTTTCCTACTGGTATTACTTGCGTTTTGGGTAATACATCTACATTTATGTCTTTTAAAAATATGTTTTCGAATAGGCTTATTTTTACTGTTTTTTTGCCTGGTGTGTTTGTTGTTTTTTCTTGGTTTTGTGCTAGTGTTTCTATTACATTGTTTTTTTCTACTAGGTTTGCGTTTAGTCCGATTATTGTTTTTAGGTTTATTTTTTCTCCTTCGATTATTGTTATGTTTTCTGGTATTGCTTGTATTGATAGTGTGTAGGCATATATTATTAATAAAATTGTTGTTATTATGCTAATTTTGATTTTTTTGTTTTTCAATTTTGGCTCCTTGTTTTTTATTTTATTAATATTATTTGCTTTTTTTTGAAATTTATTCGATTTATATTTTGGTTGTATAAATTTGAAAAATAAAAAATTAAGATTTTATACACTATGTTAACTGCTATAAAATCTTAATTTTATCACATTTATTTTAATTTTAATTTTTCTCTGTATAAACAGTATCGTTCTCTACCAAGTGCTGTATAATATAATTTTTTAACTATATTATTATTTATGGTGTTATTTTCATTTACCGTATTTTGCGTTACTATTGAATCATAAGA
Organism: Clostridium sp. 28_17; assembly: GCA_001916065.1. GTDB lineage: Bacteria > Bacillota > Clostridia > TANB77 > CAG-508 > CAG-269. The sequence continues at coordinate 31,155 of MNRS01000014.1, read as the reverse complement.
TAGTGTTCCTTCTTTTGGATAGTAATATTGGTAAACTCCATCTGAGTTTTCTCCAGTTCTTCTTTCTAGGTCAACATTAAATACTCCAACTGAATTGTCATCAGTGGTAAGATTATTTTCTGATGGTCTATGAAAAACAGTTTCATTTCCTGTTACTGTTTTTATATAGATTGAGTCACTTGTAACTACATCGGTATTTTTTGTGTTTGTTATAACTGAATATCCATTATAGACTTTTCCTCCTACATTCATTCCTTGTAAGAATGTTATTATTGATATATTGTCTATTATTTTCATCCAGTCAGTGTCTTTCAATTGTGGCATTTGGAAATCTGTACTGTTTGTTCCCTTATCGTAATAATTGTTATAATTTGATATTGCTACAGATAGATTTCTTTCTATTGAGTATTTTATTACATCAATTCTATGTGTGTTAAAGTTTGAATCATCTGCTTCAATTCCGCCTTTATGCCCAAAGTCAAATATTTTTCCATCTCCGTTATTGCCTAATTTTGTAAATGGATTGTTTTCTTTTGTATATTGTTTTCCATAAATGTCTACTGCATTATCTATTGTTAAATTTGCAAGATCAGAATTTGTTATATATTTTTTTAAATTTGTTGCTTCTATGTAATAATTTTTCGCGCTGGTATCTTCTGTAGGAAAATCAAAGTCTTTTTGTACTTGTTTTTTTCCATTTAATACAGAAAATACTTCGTTACTAACATCACTTTTGTAGTATTTTGTACCATTTTTCTTTACATATTTATATTTATGTATATAACCATCGACAAATACATTTTCTTCTAGTACTGGTTCTCCTGTTATTTCGATTTCATTGTATGAAACTGTATCTCCACTTACATTTACATTGTCTAGAAGATATCCATATAAACTAACTACACCTTTTCCTGCAACATTTCCTTGGATTGAAACATAGTTATCCATTGAGTATGTTATAACAACATCAGTACTTCCGTTAATATATCTACAACTGTAATATACGTATGGCTTTATTCCATATAAAACATCACCATCATTAAATGAGTTTCCACTTCCCTGTTTGTTTTTTGTTTCATCATCCCATGTATTCGTGTATGGAGAATATATATAATACCCATCATACATTGTAAATACTACTGCTGGTACATATCCTTGCAAACTTTTTTGATTATATCCTAATGTTGCAAAATTTGTTGAAAGGGAATTGAAAAATGTATTAACACCCGCTTCAATATCACGCATTTTCGAGTTTGCTAAATATGATGTATCACTATTAAATGAGTTTATTTGATATGCTTTTAGTGCATCATATGTTGCACCTGTTAGTTTTGAGTCATATTGACTTTGCATACTTAATGTTTCCACTCTATTTTGTATATATGTCTGCATTACTATTGATATTGGTAGCACTATTATTATAAACATTATTGCTAAACTTTGTATCTTCATATGTATTTTTCCTTTCGTTTATTTATCTTATTTGTAAAATAGCCTGTAATATCTTCTATTACAGGCTATTTTAATGAAACTTTTATTTTACTTTCCTGTTGCTGTTACTATTCCACCATGTGAGGCAGCAATTGAGTAAGTATCATTTCCTACTACTTTGTAGAAGAAATTTTTTAATTGTTGTGATAAAGTTTGGTTTGTGTTTTTTACATCTACTGAAACTATGTCTCCTTCTTTTAATTTATATACCCCATTACCACTTTTTAGTTTGTCCTCTATTTGTGATGTATATACTGAATAATATACATTTTCTCCTATTTTTTCACTTGATGTTTGTGTTGTTTTCTTTCCTGGATTTTCGTCTAATATTTGTGCTTGCATTTCTACATTATATGTATTTCCTGTTGAACCTATTGTTTGTAAAAATTGGTCATATTTATCTTGTGTTATTTTTCCTGTTGTTCTTATGTCGTCGACAAATTCTGTTGTTGCTGTGTCTACAGTTAATTGTGCAACGTCGTCTGTTCTGTCTGACATTGTCATTAATGGGAATATGAACATTAATATTGCTGCTAGTGCTATTGCTATTATTGTTATAAGTGTATCACTCATTTTATTTTCCTCCTAATTTTTTTCAATCTATTTGTATTATAGCATTTATGTTTGTATTTTTCAAGTTTTTTAAAATATTGTGTAAAAGAAAACTATTTTATAGTTTTCTTTTACAAATTTTAGTATTCTCTATAGTAGTCTTCACTGTGTGAACATCTAGAACAATATTTTCTTACACATGTTGTTGGATGTGCTGCTGTGTTATCAGAATTAGAGAATATTGTAAATGTCCATGTTCCTTTACTATTATGTCCCCAATCTATATATGAATTATACATTCCATTTGCGCCTACTCCAGGAGTATCACTTGAATCATTTACCTGTTTACCATTATTATATAATATTTTATATCCGCTTCCCCATGCTCTAAATGCTATTGTTGCCGATGTTGCTGATGTTGTTGTTCCTAGGCATAGGTCTATTGATGAACTTGTATCACTTGTACAATATAAAACTTTCATTGTATGGGGATTAGAAGAACTATATGTAAATCTTGCATATTGACCTGCCCTGTTAAATACTGCTGCAATTTTTCCGGTTCCCCCACTACCTTTATTTTCTGTAAATTTCCAATCTCCAATTATTTTTTCTGTTTTATAATCATGACCAAGTGCATTTCCACTTGTATATGTTGATGTTAGTTGTTTTCCGCATTCACTACATTTTTTATAGTAAACTGCTGGTGAAGTACATGTTGCATCACTCTTTTTGTTACCACCTTCTGTTGGAATATGATTAAAAAATTCTACCGAAATTGAAGTGTTTGTCATATAATAATTTTGGGTTTCTGCACTTGTTACTACAATATTCGCTTTTCCTACTCCTTTGGGTTGAACTGTTATTTTATTTCCTGAAATTGATGCATCTGCTATAGAAGTATTATCACTTGATACTGATAATTTTCCACCACTTTTATTTGATGTAACACTAAATGTTAAATTCTTGCCAATACAAGTGGTTGGATTATTTTCTGTTACCTTGATGTTTCCATAACGTTTTCCAGCCAATTGTTCTATTGCATTTGTACGCACCATATTTCCTGCTACATCATAAATTTCTGCATATATCTCATATAAATTTCCTTGTCTTAAATTTGTAAGTGTTTTCTCCTTTATTACATTTTCTCTATTTCCTGTTTCATAACCGTTCATGTTACATTCAACATCTTCTGTTGTATAATGTTCGCCTGTACTAATAACTGTATAATGCCATACAACTTTACAAAATCCTGATTCATTATCAACTGAAGTAAGTCTAACACTTATACTATCTGACGAATTTCCTGTACATGTAATTTGATTTGTTATCTTAATTGGTGTTTTATCTATATTGTTTACGTTTATTGCCATTATATTTCCAATTTCTTGCGTTGTTTTATCATAAAATCTTGCATATATTGTCCCATTAGTTGTAAATACATATGTTGTATTTGAATACCAATTTTTTACATCTGTGCTAATTTGTATTCCAAAATCTGCTATATTACTTTCTACTCTAACTATTACATCTTGGTTTGTCCAATATTTTGCACTATAATTTACTTTAATTTGAGATGCATCTGGCACTTTGTATTTTACATAAAAATTGTTACTTACATATGTTACAGAATTATTATATTGGTCTGTAGCACGTATCCATAAATAGTAATTTCCCGGATTTGAAACTATATTTGTTACTTCATTTCCAGTTGTGAATTGTTGCCAATTGTTTGGTACTTGATTATTTGAGTTTGACCATGCATATTCTGTTTTGCTTGGTTCCCCATATACATTTACTCTGCTTCTTAATGTAACTCTATCAGATTTATCTGTATATGAAATTTTATATGTTCCACTATTTGGATTAAATGCTATTGATGTTACTGTAACTGTCGCCTCGACTGTTTGTGTTGTATTATCATGATTTGTTACTGTACATTTTATTGTTGCTTTTCCTGCGCTTTTTCCTGTTACTCTTACATTTACTTCTTTCCCATTTGAACTAACCGTTGCAATTGAGTTATTTGAAGATTCAAATTTTATGTTTTTAAAGTCATTTCCGCCCTCTAATATTGCTTTTAATGTTGCCGTTTCCCCTTGTTTTATTATTGCTCCATTTAGGCTTACTTTTGTTACAGGTTTTACTATATTATGTACGATTATACTTTTTGCATCTGATATATTCCCTGCATTGTCTTTTACCCACACTGTACATTTTTTGTCATTATTTTCTGGGTTTGCAGTTATAAAATTATTTCCTGACCATTCTTCTCCGCCATTTAATGATGGTGTTTGATTTGGTTCTGACCATTTATGACAGTATCCTGCTATTCCACTTCCTCCTGTATCACTTGCGCTTACATTTATATTTTTTGAATTTGATACTGCTTCTGTTGTACTAATGTTTAATGTTGGCTTTGTTTTATCTATTCTTACTGTTAATTTTTTTATTTCTGAATATTGTGATTGCGATACTAATAAACTTGATTTCCAAAACACTTGATATTCATGTACTCCCTGGTCTGTTAATGTAAAGTTATTTGATATTTGGTCATATCCATTGTAATCTGTACTATTTTTGTAATTTCTTCTATAAAATAACAATTCTACAGCATAATTATCTTTGCTTGATAGTTCTACATATACATTTTGATTTGTCCATTTGTTTGTTAATTCTGATGAGTTTGTGTTATTTTTTGTTATGACATTTCCTTTTGCATCATTTTCTTTAAATATTGCTGTTATTTCTGGTTTGTCTACGCTATTACTTAATATTGTTGATGTTGCACCACTTGCTGTTACCAGTCCACTTTTTGATGCTGCAATTGTATATGTATCATTTCCTACAACTTTATATACAAAATTTTTCATTTGTTGTCCTATTGTTAGGTTTGTATTTCTTACTGTTACAGATACTAAGTCTCCTTCTTTTAGTGAATATTTTCCATCATTTTTTTCATCTTCAAGTGTTTTTTCTACTTGTGCCGTATATACTGAATAATATACGTTTTCTCCTATTTTGTCTCTTGTTACCTGTGTTGTTTTTTTACCTGGATTTTCATCTAGAATTTTAAATTCCATATTAACATCATATGTGTTTCCAGTTGATGTTAGTTTTTGTTTAAAATTATAATAATCATCTTTTGTTAATGATCCCGTAGTTCGTATTTGCTCAACAAAATCGGAAGTTAATGTGTCAACATCAAGTTTAGACATAGTGTCAACTCTTTGTGATGTAACTTGTAATGGTACTACAACTAATAATACTACTGCTAATAAAATTGCTATTACCGTTATGAATGTATCACTCATTTTAACCTCCTTTTTTATATTTGCATTTACATATATTTGTTAATTTGTTATTGTATATGTTATAATTCTTTTTTGTGTTTTGTTAACATCTGGTATATCTGAATCATTTTGATAGTAAACGCCTAATTCTTCTGTTATTTTTTTTCCTTTTAACATATCACTTAGGGATCTACTTCCTATTTCTATATTAAATTTTTTATTAAAATCTTCGTAATTTGTTCTATATTTATGGTATAAAATTCCACATAAAAATTCAGCTTTTTGGTCCTCATTTGCTAATGCTACATTTTCATATTTTGTTCCATTGTTTGTTTCTAGGTCTAATGAATATTTATCAATTATTTTTCCATCTAATTTTATTTTGTAAATTGGATCTGATAGGCCTACAAATACTATTTTATAGTTTTCTAGGTATGACCTCATTACTGTTGGCAATATTGTTTCCCATCCTACTTGTCTTTCGTTTCCTGTTGCTTTGTAATAATAGTTTCCATTTATGTATGTTGTTTCTCTGTCTCTAGCGTCCAATATTAAGTCCGTTGTTTCTCTTGCTTGTGAAAAAAACGGAATAACAATGGATAATGCTAGTACAAATAGTAATACGGCTCCTGCCATTTTTATTGCGTCTGCTGCGTTTTCCATTATTATTCCTCCTTATAAATTAATTATTCTGTTACTTCTGTAATTGTAATCTCAGTTACATAACCTTCCTTATTATACTTGGTAAGTGATATCTCATATGACTTAGAAGCCTTAATGTTTTTAGTATTATTTGTATCAGTTATTGCCCCTGTAACTGAAATAGTTCTTGCTGGTTTTGCATTTTGATTATCTTCATCACCATTGCTTGCAATAATTTCTTGTATTAAGCCTCTAACTTCTGATCCCTTTATCTTTTTTCCTTCATATTTAGAAAACTTGTTGTTAAATGTAGATACTTGTGCTTGACTCATACCACTATTTTTTGTTGCGTCTTGTGCTTGGGTAAATATCATTATTCCTAAAGATATTAATAAAATTGATAATAATATAGCACCTGCTATAATTAATGCTTTTGATGCATTCTCCATGTTTTTTTCCTCCTTTGTTTTTTATTTTTTATTTTAAATACTAATTTTCATATTAGTAACATTAAAAACTTAATTAATTAGAAATTTGTTCAAATAACATATGTTTTACCTTTTTTGTTGATTGATGATATTCTATACTTGTACATTTAAATTTTATGCTTCCATAGTTTGCTAAAAACTTTTGCATTCCACTTTTATCAAATGTTTCCATTTGGTATATTGTATCATTATCTGTTATTTTAACTTCTATACTTATAGAATTTTTTTCATTATCTTTGTAAATTCCTTTGTTGTTTTTCTCCACTTCATTTTTTTCGTTGCTATCTATTGCTCTGTTCATAACTGTTACTAAGTCTGTTCCAGAGACTTCTACATTAAGATAATTTTCAAATTCTAGATTTGCTTTTTTTGATGTATTGTAATTTGCTTTGTAATTTAAAAATATGTATGAAACTCCACAAACTACAATTATAATCATTGCAAAAAATAAAACTATTTTTTTCATCTTTCATCCTTTTTATTATACTATTTATATATTTTTTTTTCAATATTTTTGTATTATTTTTTTAAGTATTACACTTAAATGTTATTGTGCTTACTCTTCCATTATCATGATATGATATATCACAGTTATATTTTGGCAATACAGTATTCTTCGTTACTTCATCATGTATCATGCCATTATATTTATCTGCCATATTATCTTGAATATTATTTGGATCAATAGTTAATGTTCGGTTACCCTTTAAATTAACTGTAATTTTGTAATTATTATTAAAATCGGCGGAATTTGCTTCTGCTTCTGTCATATTGTCTGTATAATATTTATTATTTTCGTGTGCATAGCCTGCTACTGTTACAATATCGTAAATTGTCCATTTATAATCTGATGATTCATATACTGTAAATTTTGAATTAAATTGTGTCAGTTGTTGTTCTGTTGTTCTTTGGTTTATGTCTGCAGATGTTGAACCAAAATCTGCAAATAAATAAACTGCTAGTGATAATATAAGCACACCTATTAATACTCCACCTGCTATAAGTAAGGCATTTGATGCATTTTCCATACTTTACTCCTTATTTTATTAATTAACATATTCAAATGTTAATCCTATTATTTGGTCTCCACTATATTGTGTATCTGTACTTTTAAATGTTGAACTTTTAAATTCTGAATATTCTCTGTATTGTTTTATAATCTTTTTTCCTTTATCACCTTTAAGTCTATCGTCATCTACTCCAATAATGTCTTTTACACTTTTTTCGTTTTTTTCATATACTGATTCATAGTTTGCTGACAAACTACGTAATCTTTGTATTTTGTATGTATTTTCTAGTCCTGTAAATGTTTCTATTCCTTTAGGTATCATATCATTTGCACTTGTTATTGCATATACATCTTGTTTATCCTTTAACCACTCATCACTATCTCCTGTGCCATGTTTAGCAATAAATGTTTTCATATTTGTAATGGTAATTGTCATTGTTTTACTATAATCTACATAATTTGTACCATCTTGAGTTGGTGTATCTTTTCTTGAGTTAAAGTCAACTGCTTTATTTATAAGAGTTAAAATATCATATCCTTTAATATCGTCTCCAGAATATTTTCCAAATTCCTTATTAAAATCCGCAACTTGTGAACTTTTTACCATAGATGATTTACCTTTTTCATAATCGCCAATTTGGTTAAATGCCAATAACAGTGCACCAATAACCAATAGTGCTATAAGCATTCCACCTGCCATTAAAAGTGCTTTTGAAGCATTTTCCATAATCTATTATCCTTTCTAACATTGCTTAAGTTGAAACCAAATTCAACTTAAGTCTGTTTTTAGAAACTACTTGATGACATACTTGAGAACGTACTTGACATTGATGTTAATCCTATAAATACTAATGGGATTATTAAGTATCCAACAAATAAGCATATCATAGGTGCAAAACCTATTACTTTTCCTATCATACCTTGTCTTTTTATCAATCTTTCGTTTGATTCTTTTCTCTTGTCTCTGTAGTATTCTCTTTCTGAGTCTAACTCATCAAATGCGTCTTTGATTGGTATTTTTTCAACTGCTGCTTGCATACTTTCTACAATTCTTATTAGCGGCAAGTATGATATGTCATTTCTTAGGTTTTCTAGTGCTTCCCAAGCACCAGATTCATAGTCATTAACACATCTTGTAATTTGACTTTTGAATATGTTCGAATATCTTTCTAGCCATTCAAGCATCATTTCTACATTTATTCTTTCAATTCTCATAAGCATAAGTATAATTGTTTGGAATTGCATTACTTCGTCTTCCATTTCTAGTTGTCTCATTTTTGCTTGGAACATTAGCAACCAGATAGGACTCATATATCCTATTATTGCAAATACAAATGCTAGTAATAGTTCAAACCATTGGAATGATTCACTATTTACAACTTGTAGTTTGCCAAGTATTCTTTTGGCTGCTGTTTCTATTTCTTCGTCTGTTGAGTCTTGATAGTATTTTGATTTTGATAAAGCTCTTTCTATGTCTTTTTGTGTTGTGTCTAGTTTTCCTCTAAACATATCCAAAAATACATTATCTTGTTTTGTTAATTCCATTGCTTTTGCTTCGTCTTTTGTCGACATGCTTATTAAGTTATAGTCTGTTGTCGGTTGTGTGTATTCGTAGTCTATTGCTATTTGATGCAAATACATAAATACAAATATTGATACTACAAATGTTACTATTGATAGTGCTATTCTATTTATGTATACCCATTCCATTTTTAATGGTGAAGCTGCATCTGTTAATAATTGTTTTACTTTTTTGTATTCTTTTGTTCCATCTTTTGGTAGGAATAAGTCTATTATTTTTTTTGCAAATTTATTTTTATATAATTTTGCTTGCCATGGATTTTCTGTATTTTGTGTGTTCATATTTACTGAACCATTGTCTTTTAGTTTTCTAACTAATATGTATGATATGAATGTTATTATTAATATCAATATTTGGACTATCATTCCTGATTTTCCATAATACCAGTTCTTAACAAATGAGAAGTTTGATACTGCCCAACTTTTTATTGGTTCTAGTAATAATACTGGTGCTATTGAAATAAATGATAAACTTCTAAATACATAGTTTAATTTATCTCTTTTTAATATTTCAATTTGCATTTCTTGTGTTATATTGTCAACATTTTTTAAGTATAGTGATGCACCATCTATTTTTCTATCACCAAATTCTTTTGTTAAGTATGATATTCCGGCAAATTCTTTTAAGTAGTTGTTTGGTGCAACATCATAATATTTTTCTAGTTCTGTTTCTGGGTCGTCTGAAGTTAATATCTCGTAAATTTTTTCACCTTGTCTTGATATTTCTTTTTCGTCATCTTGTGATACTTGATATATTGCTTCTTCAACCATGTTGAATTCATGATATGCGTGTCTTATTTCTGAGAAGAAATCTAGTTGTTGTGTAAGTAATTCATTGTCTTTTTTGTCTACAGACCCCTCCATTAAAATATCTATCATAAATAATTCAAATATTAATAAAATGAACATTAATAAGTAATTGCTTTTGGTTACTAAGATTGTAATAATAATAAGTGGTATTAATATTACAAGTGCTTTTGTTAATATTTTTGCTACGTCACGTCTTGTTATGTATTCGTCATCTATATTTAATATTTCTAATCTTCTTCTTAATTTTAATACATATCTTTTTATGAATGGGACTCTAGAAAAGAATATATATAATTTTTGATACATTATTTCTGATGAGAATGCACTTGCTTTTGTTCCTCTTTGTAGTTTTTGTATCTTTTTATATTCTGATCCTTGCATTTTTTTGTTCATTATATAATAGGCAATTCCTATTATAACCATTAATGCAACTGATACCCCCATTATTATAAAGATAACTTGGTTTGACACTTGTATTTCACCTCCTGATTATTATTGCTCTATCTTTGGTTTTCTACCTCTTCTTTTTGGTTTTTCTTCTGTTATGTCTTCTGTGCTGTTTACCGCTACTGCAACTCTTGATGGCTTTTTCCAGTGTTTTTCTACAAACGCATCAAATTGTTCCAAATCTGAATCGTCCATATTTTCTCTCATACCACGTAGGTTTTCTTCTGTTATTGGGTTTGTTATTAGATATTCTCCATCTACGTATTCTAGTATGTTTCTGTATGTATATAATTGCTTGTCTGTAACTTTTTCAAAGTAATGTGTTGCATTGTCAAAGAATTTATCGAATTTTCCTTCTAGTGTTTTTTCTTTTCTGTGGTCAAATGTGTATTCATTTTTGTCTTCTATTGGAATACATTCTGTAATTCTTTCTACATATCTTTTTCCTCTAAAGTCCTTTTTTAAGTGTATATCAAAGTTTAATACTTGTACAACTTGCTCTTCTGCTGTTTTTTCGTTTTTGAATACTCCTGTTCTTAGCATTGAGTTTCTTAATGCTGTTACTAAGTTAGGGAATGTTTTAGCGTGGTGTGTAAATAATGTAAACTTAGATGCAACTTGGGCTGCTTGTATCATCCAAGATGCTACGGGGTCTGTTGCAACCTCACCTATGATGTTAACAGAACCGTCAGTTTTCTTTTGAACGTCCAAACCTTCTTGTCCAGATATTGTGTCTGTTTCACGGAATGTTAAGATGTTTCTTGTTGGGTATATTTTTCTTAAGTGTAACTCGAATGCTGTTTCTTGAACCCTTATGTTCATTGTTTCATATATGTTTTCTATCATACCCATAAGCATTGTTGTTTTACCACAACCTTGCTCACCAGTGATTGATATGATTCTGGCTCCTTTTACTAAGTATTTTAGTAATTCTATTGAGTCTTCGCATCCTGGTTCTCCTTTAAACCATTGTTCTAGTGTTGAACGTTTAACGTCGAACTTTCTTACGAAGAATGCCCATGTTTCAGAGAAACTTGGTCTTACAACAACGACACGAGAACCGTCTTTCATTTCATTGATTTTGTAACCATTTGTGTCTGATAATTGTCCTGGGTTATTGTATTTATAAATGTTTTGACATACTCTTTTTAGTTCTGATTCTGTTCCAAAACTCAAGAATGCTAAACGTATTGATTTACCTTGGAAAAATATCCAAATACTGTCACATGCTCTTGGAACTTTGTTTTCAGATATTTGTGTTAGATAGTCTGCGTCTGATGTTTGTGCAACTTGGCTTAGGAAACTTTCTGGTAGACCAGATACACCACCAGATATACCATCTATGTTCATATCTCTTACTTCGTCTATACTGCTGTAACCTTTATAATATTGATATATTCTTTGTACTACTACTGATAATTTGTCTGAGAAATCTAATTGTAGATTTTCTTGTTCAAATATATCAGATATTTCTTGTGCAGTAATTACATATGATGGTTTTGTTTCGCCTTCTACATATTTTAATTCTGCTAAGTGATATTTTTTTATTAGTTCTGTTAATGCTTCATATCCAAATTCTTTTTTGTACATGTATAATAAGATATCGAATTTGTCTTGTGGTGTTAATAATGAAGGGATGTCAAATGGTATTGCTTTTGATATGTTTGCTTCATTTACATTATATTCTTTTGCTAATAAGTCATATATTAATTCTTTAACATATTTTTTATCGTTTACGTCTCCATATGTACAGCCTTTTAAGGCCTTTTTTAATTCGTATTTTTTATTTTTTCTTCTTTTTAACTCTTCTTCTGATAGACCTATATCATATAAGTTGACTTTTGTTATTTCGTCTAGTCTTTTCTTTATGAATTGTTGCATTTTTTCTATTGTGTATGTTTTGTCGTCTACATCCATTTTTGTATCTGTTGGAGCTTCTTTTTTCTTTTTCAAAAAGTACATTATTCCTGCTCCTGCTGCTACTAAAACTACTAGAGTTAAAAGTATATTTGCAATAGTCATTTGTCTTCCTCCCTCTTTTATATCATTGCTTGTAATTCTTGTAATCTGTAAATTATTGCTTCTGTTGCTCTTTTTACTTCTTGTAAAAAGGTCATATTTCTGTCGTCTGAGTCTGATATTCTTTTTAGTTTTAAGAATAAGTCTGGTACTCCTGCTTCATTTGTTGCTTCAAAAAATAATGTGTTATATGGTATTACTAATATTTGATTTTTTTCGTTTAAAAATCTAGTTATATTTTTTGCATTATATTTTGAGAATTTATCGTATTTTCCTATTAAAAACATTGATTTTGAAGATTGTAGTATTGGGTTTTCTTCTTTGCATTTTTGTAATTTTTTTATGCTGTTTAGTCCTTGATTTGAACATATTATAAGTAAGTCTGATATATCCATTATTCTTTGTTTTATTTCATCATTTAAATTATCATCTAAATCTACAAATATTCTATCATAATACATTTTTGCAATGCTTATTAAGTCTGGATATTCTTCTGTTATATCTTTTGCTGCTATTAAGTCATCGTCACTTTTTTTTGTGCTTGAGCCTAAAATTACTTCTAGTCTGTCTTTAAAAACAACTCTTGTATAGTTTGTTATTATTTCCGGTGTTAGTTTGTTGCTTCTTGCTATTTTGGCTATTCCCTCTATACCACTTTCTGTGTCTAGAATTGATGGTCCTCTATTTCCAAATATTCCTTTTCTTATTTTTTTTACTTCTTGTTCTTCAAAGTAACATGATTTTATTTTATCTTCAGTGTTTGTTGTTGATATAATTAGTATTCTTTCATTATAATTTATTGCCATATATGTTGCAATTGCAACAAGTGACATTGTTTTTCCTGTTTGTTCTTTTTCATTATTAACAAATGTGATTACTGACATTTTATGCTCCTTTTTCTATGATTTTTATAGCTTTTCTTACATTAGAGTCGCTGCTTAGGCCTAAAATTTGTTGTGCCATAAAGCATATACTTTCTTTATATTGTACGCTTAATTTTCTGAATTTTATTTTTTGTAATCTTTGGTTTTCTACTATTGCTGAGAAATCGCCATTTTCTAGTGGAAAATAGATTATTTCTTCATTCCAAATTACTTTGTATCCTAATGACAAGTAATTTAGGTAGTCATCATCTTCTTTTAAAGCATCTTGTGTAAATAATACTTTTGTTAATTCTATTGATACAGCTATATTACTTATTAATTCTAGTCCTCTTTTTAATGAGTATACATCAAATGATGTTATAAAATAATTTTTGTCTGCTCCTTCTAGTTTGAATTTTTCTAATCTTTCTATTGTATCACAGTCAACTAATACAACATCATATGGTAAGTCTGTGCTTGTGCCTGTATATCTTTTTATTTCATCCAAATCATTAAAGCCTATTGCAACATCAATATCTTCAAAAGAAGTTATATATGAAATTGTTGGGTCTATTGCTGGTACAACATATTTTGCTTTTTGATTTATTGTAGAGTCTATTATCAATGTTCTATTATTCATTGTTGTTAATATTTTTGCTATATTTAATAACAAGTCTGTTTTGTCATATGCTCCTATAAATCCTATTTTTTTCATATATAACTCTCTCCTTATTTTAATAATCCCCACCTAATGAATCTAGGTATTTCTTTCTATTTTCTTTTGAATTTGTTATGCTTTCTTCAACTTTTGTTTTTAAGTTTTCTTGTCCGTCTTCTCCGCTTCCGTTTATAGCAGAGTTAATTGGTGTTCTAACACTTTCTTGGTTTGCCATATATCTTTGTACTAATGCATTTTTTGCTTTTTGTATTATGTTTGGATCTGAGTTGATTAATTGCATTACATCTCCTGTTGGTACATATGTTGGTGTTGCTGCGTCTTGCACTCCTGCTTCTGTATATGTTACAACCTTTAATGTTGACCCTACTGATTTGTATGCATCAACTATTGCACTATTCATTGTTATAATTTCATCTTCTGTTAATTTTAGCCATATTGTGTCTTCTGAATCTACTCCATTTATTTGTGGTATTTCAACTTGTTTTTTAGAAACTACTATGTAATCTTGTCCTGATGGTAATGATAGTCTTATATCTACATATTCTCCTGTTTGGATTTGTGTTGGAAGTACTAACATATTGTATTCTACTTTTCTTAAGTCATTTGTTGTTTTTTCATCTGATTTTGATACCATGTCTAATGTTATAACTGAATTTTTATCCATATTTATTTTTGCTATTACTGGTGATTCAGATAATTCTATATATTCTTTGTTTCCATTTTTTTCTATATAATAACTTCCTGTTTCTTCCTCTGTTTTTATTTCGTATTTTGTTCCGTCTTTTACTATTCTTAGTGTGGCGTTATTGTTTTTGTATTCTGTTGTTATTTCGTTTCCTTCTTTGTCTGTTAATGCGTAATTTGATAGTATTGACATGTCTCCTATTGCATTGCTTGGAACTAGATTTTTGTTTGTTACTTGTTGTGTTAGCATGTCTGTTGTTATTATTTGTCCAGATATTACATTTTCAGATAGAACCCAAACTTTGGTACTGTTTGCTTTTTCTTCTGCTTCTTTGTCTTTATAATTTTTTAATTGAAGGATTAAAAATGCGATTACCGCTCCTGTTATTAATAGTGTAACTACTATACCTAATAAAAATGAATTTCTTGCTTTTCTTTGCATTGGATTTGTTGCCATGACAAATTCCCCCTTATAATTTTATTTTTTTACTTCTAGTATATTCTACATCAAATTATTATCTAAATCAACAAAATGTGTCCTTGTAATAAAAATATAATACTTTTGTAATATTTTTGTAACATTTATTTTAGCACTGTAAAAAAAAAATTATAATTTAACCGTGAACTATAAAAAAAGGCAGGAAATCATATCCTGCCTTTTCTATTTTATAAGTAACTATAAAAAGTTTAAAGCAAAATATAACTTTCTACCCTCAATCATAAAGAAAAATTTCTTTTAGTCTATCAAAAAATGATACTAATTAAAAATAAAACTATTTCATATTATTTTCAACTTGTTGGATCATTTTTTTAACCATGTTACCACCTATTCTACCAGCATCTCTAGCAGAAATGTCACCATTGTATCCGTCTTTTAAATTAACACCAACTTCACTAGCAACTTCGTATTTGAATTTATCTAAAGCTGTCATTGCTTCTGGAACTAATTTTTTGTTTGAATTGTTTGCCATTTTGAATTCACCTCCTGCAAATCTACATTTTCTAGAAAAAAACATTTGCTTTTTCTAATACTATCATTTGCAAATTCAAAAAAAATAAACAGGAAATTTTTAGAAAATTAAATTGAAAAATTTTTTTATTTATGATATAAAAATTAAATAGTAAAATGTTATTTTGAATTATAGAATTTTACGTTTTAGAAAACAAGAGAGAAAGGAAGATTTAAATGTACAAAATCGCAGCAATAGATTTAGACGGAACAATGTTAAATAAATATGGTGCCGTTACTGATGAAACAAAAAGTGCAATAAAACAAACAATTGAAAAAGGAACAGATGTTATAATTGCTTCTGGAAGGCCAATTGATTCAATAAAAACAATAGCAGAAGAAATTGGTTCAAATAATTATTTTATTGCAGGAAACGGTTCTTTAATATACGACATAAAAAATGATCAAATAATGTATGAAAAATTTTTAAATAAGCAAAAAGTATTAGAAATTGCAGGAATTTGTGAAGAAAATAGTATTTCTTACAATATCTACACAGAGGAAACCATTATTGCAAAGCAATTAAAACATAATGTATTATATTATTACAAAGAAAATCTAAAAAAAGAAGAAAAAAATAAAACTAGCATAACACTTGTAGAGGATATAATAGATTATATCAAAAGTTCTGATAACAATAAATTTTTAAAAATAACTATATGTGATGAAACTAAATCTATATTTAATTCTGTTTTAAGAAAATTAGGTACAGTTTCTGATATTGATATCCTTGATGTAAGTCATATGTCTAGAAAAACTATTAGACAAGGTACTGAGGATGTTGATATCGAATATTTTTACACTGAAATTTCAATAAAAGGTGCGGATAAATGGACTGCAATTGAATATCTTATAAATTTTTTAAATATTGAAAAAGAGGAAGTAATTGCTATCCGGTGATAATATGAATGATAAAACGATGATAGAAAATGCTGGTCTTGGTATTGCTATGGGTGAAAGTAATCCAAGAATAAAAGAAATTGCAGATTATGTTACTGATGATAATAACAATGAAGGTGTTAAAAAGGCTTTAGAGAAATTTTGTTTATAGTTTTTTGCTACCTCGAAATATTTTTATTTCTGTTAATTACAATGTTGCATTTAGCATTTTTTATACAAATTAAAAGAGTAGATTTTATTTTTACATTTCATTGTTAAATGTTTTAATAATTTTCTACTCTTTTTTAATTTGCAAATTTTTTCTTGTTGTTATCTTTTTTGATAACTTTGTTGAATTTTTTCTATTTGCTTATCTTGTTCTTGGGCTTTATAATTTATATTTACATATACCACTACTACTATTGTCGTGAACATTAGCATAGTTGTTAATGCAAGTAATGTTATTGAGCCTTTTTGATCTTTTATTTTTGATCTTATTTTTTTCATTTTTATCACCTTTTGTTATAGAAAAATTTTTCTTTTTTCTTTATGCTTCAGGTTCTACTAATCCGTAATTTTTTCCGTCTTTTAATTTATGTATAACATTTACTTTTCCTGTTTCTACATTTATAAATGCTAAGAAATTATGTGTTGGATGTGATTGTAGTTTTAGTACTGCATCTTCTGGAGTTATTGGTTTGATTTCGTAGTATGATGTTTTTACAATTTCATTTGATATTTCCGCTACGTGATCTGGTGCAATTTCCATATTTCTGATGCTTGCATCTTTCATCATTTTTTCTTTTTTTGTTTTTGCTTTTCTTATTTGTCCTTCTAGTATGTCTATGTCTTTATCTATAGATGCATACATGTCTTTGTCTTCTGTTACAGCTCTGTATTTTTCTCCATTTGCTATTATGCAGATTTCTGCTGTTTGTTCATTTTTTTCTGTTTTTAAAGTAACGTCTGCTTCGGCATCTTCAAAATATTTCTGTCTAATTTTTTTTCAACATAATCGTTTATTGCTTCTGTTATCTTTAGTTCTTTTCCTATAATTTTTATTTTCATAAAAATCGCTCCCTTCTTTTTTTACTTTTGCCTACCCTCATTATAAAGGTTCTTTTGGTTTTTTGCAAGGGGTTTTAAAATAAATCTTCTAATTTATATTCTTTTTCTAATTTTTCATTAAAATAAATCTTGCTAATTAGTTCAAATTCACGCAAACTATCATCTTTTAAACTGAATGAATACAATTTTTTAGGAGGAGCAGAAATTGTGTACAAAATAGCACTTCTCGTACTTTCACTCATATCTAAAGAAGACTTGTCCTGCCTTCCGCATGCTTCACATTTGAATCCATTATCTCTTATTGAAAATTTGCTTAATTTTTTTTCTTCTTTGCAACTTACACATTTTGTTACTCTTGGCATAAAGCCTAAAATACATAAAAGTCGAATTTTAAATATGCTTAACACAAAGTCTTTGTCTTTTTCTGTTTCTGAAATTGTATACAAAGTGTTTAAAAACAGTTGCAAAATTTTATAACAGTTTTCGTTTTCCTCTGTTATATCTTGAATTATTTTATTTATATGTATTGCATATTTAAGTTTGTCCAAGTCTGTGCGTAAATTATAGAAAATTTCTATTGTTTCGCATGAATTTATATGATATGTGTTTGTTCCTTTATACATCATATATTTGCCGAAGCAAAATAGTTGTGTTCCAGCCAAAAGAGCACTTTGTGGTCTTCTCGCTCCTTTGGCCACACAAGATATTTTTCCATAATTTGGTGTTAATATTGTGAGCATTTTATCATAATCGCCCATATTGTTCTCTGCTATTACTATTCCATTTATCTTCACATTTGCCATTTGCTATTTCCTGTATTCCTTTTTCTAAATTTTGTATTTGTTTATATTCTAAAAATGTGTTTATATCTCCAGTATTTTTGAATGTATCCCATGCTATTTCTTTAATCATGTGCTTCATCTCCTTTTTAAAGGTTTTTCCTTTAATTTATCTTTTGCATTTTTTTAAATTTTATACCAGTATATTTTTTGCTATTTCATTTCTTATTTTATTTTTTGCTATTAAATTTTATTTAAGTTTGAATTTGCTTACAATTGAATCATTATCAAGCCAATCATTTTTAACTTTTACCCAAGTTTTCAAATTTACTTTTAGTCCAAAGTTTTGTTCCATGTCAATTCTTGCTGCTCTACCTATTCTTTTTAGCATTTCACCATTTTTTCCAATTATTATTCCTTTATGTGATTCTCTTAAACAATAAATTGTCGCCTCAATATCATAGATGTCTTCTCCTTGTTTGTTTTGCCTCAAATTCATTTTTTCAACTTCAACATAAATTCCGTGTGGTACTTCGTCTTGCAATAGTTTTAGTGCTTTTTCTCTTATTGTTTCTTCTGCTAGTTGTCTTAGAGTTTGGTCTGTGTACTCCTCTATATCATAATATGCAGGACCTGGTTTTAGGTTCTTTTCTATTTCGTCTAAAATGATGTCTTTGTATTTTGGTTGATATGCAGAGATTGGTATAACCGCAGTAAAGTCATATTCTTTGCTATATATGTCTATTAAATTTAGTAATTTATCTCTTTTTACTAAGTCTATTTTATTTATTATTAAAATAGTTTTTCTTTTTGATTCTTTTATTTTGTCTAATATTATTCTGTCACCTCTGCCTATATCTTCACTTGTTGCCTCTATCAAAAATAATACTATGTCTGAATCTGGTATTGTTGCAAATGATGTTTCTACCATTGTTTCATTTAATTTGTGTTTTGGTTTATGTATTCCTGGTGTGTCTGTAAATATTATTTGTGAGTTTTCTCTGTTTACTATTCCTTTTATTGCTGTTCTTGTTGTTTGTACTTTATTTGCTATTGCGGCTACTTTTTCTCCTACCAACAAATTTATTAATGTTGATTTTCCTACATTTGTTCTTCCTATTATTGTTACAAATCCTGATTTA
Organism: Clostridium sp. 28_17; assembly: GCA_001916065.1. Classification (GTDB taxonomy): domain Bacteria; phylum Bacillota; class Clostridia; order TANB77; family CAG-508; genus CAG-269. Next base: position 11,723 of record MNRS01000014.1, on the reverse strand, counting down.
AATTCTTCGTTCATTTTTATCTCCATTTCTTTTATCCTTTTGTGGACTGCACTGTTTGAAGCGTCGTCTTCAGAAAGGTTTTTTATATCTATATTATACACCATTTTTGTGCTAAATTTGTAGAATTTTTAAAATTTTTTATTAAAAATTAAAAAAATCTGGCTGAGATAAGTTATCCCAACCAAATTTTTTATGCATATGCATGTCTTTTCTTGAAATCCAATAAGTTTGTGATTTCTTTTTCTGTATTTTTTGCTTTTTTTGTTTTCTTTGCTCTTTCTTGTTCAAGTTCTCTTTTTTGTTTTTCTGCCATTGATTGACAAATTGCTTTTTGATATGCAAAGTGTGTGTCTTGTGAAATTTTGCTCCAATTGTATTCGTTTCTAACTTTATTTTTTGCTTTTTTTGTTATTTCTGCACATAGTTTATGGTCATATAATAATTCTAGTATCGCATCTGCAATTGAGTTTGGATTTCCACAATATGTTTTCATTCCATTTTCTTTGTGTTGTACTATTTCGTTTAGTCCTCCAATGTCTGATACTACTATTGGATTTTCTGAAAGCATTGCTTCTAGTGCAACTATTCCAAATGGTTCGTATGTACTTGGAAATACTGCTATATCTGCTGCTTTGTACATTCTTTGTACATCTTTTCCTGCCATATATCCTGCAAAATATACTTTTTCTCCTATGCCCATTGCATTTACTTGTTCTTTTAGTTCGTCTATCATTCCGCCTTTTCCACAAATTACTAGTTTTGCATCATGATATCCTTCTAGTATTTTTGGCATTGCAGAAATTAGGTATTGTATTCCTTTTTCGTATACTAGCCTTCCCATAAATAGAATGATTTTTTCGTTGTCCATTGCGAATTTTCTTCTAAAGTTATAATCTCTTTCTATTCCGTTGAATAGGTTCATATTTACTCCATTTGGTATTACGTTTATTTTTTCGTATGGTAATCCAAATAGTCTTTGTAGTTCGTTTTTCATGTAATTACTGTTTACTATTACTTCTGATGATTCATATGTTAGCATCCATTCTGTGTCATTTATGTATCTTTGTGTTTCGTCATGTATTCCACTGTTTCTTCCTGCTTCTGTTGCGTGTATTGTTGATACTATTGGTATATTGTATGAATTTTTTAATGTTTTTGCTGCATATGCTACAAGCCAGTCATGTGCATGTATTACATCAAATTTTCCTTCTGTAGCTATTATTTCACTTGCTTTTGCAACTAGGTTGAAATTTAATTGCATTATCCAATCTATAAAGTTGTTTGGGTTTATCATATAGTTGTTTACTCTATATACTTTTACTCCTTTGTCGTCTTCGAATTCTGGTGCGTCTCCTTCTTTGTATGTTACTACTGTTACCTCGTGTCCGTCTTTTATTAGTGTTCTTGATAAATCGTATACTACTCTTGATATTCCGCCTACTACTCTTGGTGGATATTCCCATGTTAACATTAAAATTTTCATTAATGATCTCCCTTTCTCTCGCTTCGCTCGTTCATCGTCATCCAAAATTTTTTCAAAATTTTGTCTGCCAAATCTTGGATTGCTTCGCTCGTTCATCGTCATCCAAAATTTTTTCAAAATTTTGTCTGCCAAATCTTGGATTGCTTCGCTCGTCCATCGACATCCAATTTTTCAAATTTGAGATAACAAATCTTGGGTCGCTTCGTACTAATTTTCTTTTGTTTTTGACATTTTTCTCAATTAGTTATATTTTATACAAATTTTTTATAAATGTAAATGGTTTTTGAATAATTTTTTAAAATTTTTTTAGGTTGTTTTTTTCATTAAAAGTCAAAAAAATTTGGTTACTTTCGTAACCAAATTTTTAAACTATGCTTCTACTGGGTAAACACTAACTTGTTTTTTGTCTCTACCTTTTCTTTCAAATTTTACTGTTCCGTCTACTACTGCATATAGTGTATCGTCACTACCTTTTTTAACGTTAACTCCTGGATATACTCTTGTTCCTCTTTGTCTAACTAAGATATTTCCAGCTAATACGAATTGTCCGTCTGCTCTTTTTACTCCAAGACGTTTAGATTCACTCTCACGTCCGTTGTGTGAACTACCTTGACCTTTTTTATGAGCCATTTATCTCACTCCTTTCGTCTAGCTTTTTATAAATTTTTTTATAAATTGCTATTAGTTTTATATGTTTCTCTTAATTAAAATCTTTTTAATTAATATGTAGAACTATGCTTCTACTTTTTCTTCAGCTTTTGCTGCTGTTTTTCTTGCTGTTGATTTGATTGATGTTATTTCTACTTTTGTGTATGGTTGTCTGTGTCCTTGTTTTCTTCTGTAGTTCTTTTTAGCCTTCATTTTGAAAACAATGATTTTTTTACCTTTACCGTGTGAAACAACTTTTCCTTCAACTTTCATACCTTTAACATAAGGATTTCCAACTTCTACTTTACCTTCGTCAGAAACTAATATTACTTTATCAAAAGTAACTTTTTTTCCTTCTTCAGCGTCTAATTTTTCACTACATCTCCTTCTGCTACTTTGTATTGTTTTCCACAACTTTCAATTACTGCGTACATTTAAAATGCACCTCCCTTATTTGTATACTCGCTAATCCTTTGCTCTACTCATCATAAAATATTTTCAATTCTATGAGAAATTTAAGGTAACTAAACTTGATTAGTCTTTATGAACCTTGACTAAGCGGATTACATTTATTAATTTTACCATTAATTTCCTGGCTTGTCAAGCATTTTTTGTTTATTTGACATTTATTTTTTTACTTTTTGGTTCAAAGAATCTTGATGAAAAGGTTCATATTGCTATTCATTTGATTGATGATTTGTGTCATGAGATTGTTTATCATAAGCATAAAGATTTGGATTATGATGTTATGATTAATTTGGTTATTGAAAATATATTGAATTTAATTTTAAAAATTTAACCCGCATAAATTTTCATATAAACTTTATGCGGATTTGATTTTTATGTGTTTCCTTCTACTTTTCTATGCTACAATTACTCTGTTCTTAATGCAATTACTGGGTCCTTTTTACTTGCAATTTTAGCCGGAATCAAACCTGCAATAATTGTCAAGAACATGCTAATAAGAACTAATACAACACCAGCTTTAAATGGTACAGCAGTTACCACTTTAACGCCTGTTACAGCATAAATCATGCTATTTATTGGAAGTGTCAATAATACTGTAATTCCTATTCCTATAAGACCTGATATTAAACCAATAATCAAAGTTTCTGCATTAAATACTCTTGAAATATCTTTTTTTGATGCTCCAATTGCTCTTAAAATTCCAATTTCTTTTGTTCTTTCCAATACAGAAATATATGTTATAATGCCTATCATTATTGAAGATACTATTAATGATATTGCTACAAATGCAATTAATACATAACTTATTGTATTAATTATTTGGCTTACAGATTTCATCATTGTTCCAACTATATCTGTGTAACTTATTGTGTTTTCTTCTTTTCCATCGTCTCTTTGCTTTTGGTTATATTCTTCTATTGCACTTGATATTTTATCTTTTGATTCAAAGTCTTTTGGATAAATGCTGATTGATGTTGGTGTATCAATATCAACTGCACCTAATTTTTGTAGATTTTTTTCATAACTTGCGTCTTTATTTGCTGAATATGTTTCCATCATTTGGGCAATTTCTTCACTACTTAATTTGCTCATTGCCATTCTTTGCTCTGTTGTCAAATTCTCCATTGAAGATGTATCTTCGTCTGTTGGAAATTTTAAACCAGAAAATACATTTACGTCTTTGTTTTCTTTTTGTTCTTTTACTATTTGTGCATCATTTGATTTTTCTACTACATATTCTTTTAATTGTTTTGTGTATCCTATGCCACTTGTAACAGAAGTACTTACAGCACTTTGTTCATTTTGTTTTATAATTCCAACTACTTTTACAGTTTCTGCATTATTAATTTTCTCTTTTAAGTAATTATCGTCATCCTCTTTGTTTACCCATAGTCCATTTTGCTTTTGATAATAGTCTGAATTTAATAATAGTTTAAATTGTAGGTTTAAAAGGTCATCATATGAATATGATGTTGATTCTTGTTTTTCGTCAAGTTTTTCCCCATTTTCTACCGATTTCCATTTGTCTTTTAGTTCGCTTTGGTCTTTTAGTCCTAATGAATATAATGTGTAATCATCTATTCTTCCGTCTTCTTTTAATACTAGAACTACTTCATTATACTGCTTTGGCCAGTTTCCTTTTATTAAATCATATTGTGATTCTAATAATTGTTGATTATCTAGCATTTCAAAACATATGTCAGTATTTGTCATCATTGAACTTCCAAATACAGATGACATTGCTGAATTGTTTTGTGCTTCTATCATATCTCCCATTCCAAATGCGTTCATTACTGTACTTGGATTTACTCTTACAATTCCATTGTCTGTATTTGCTCTGTATAAGTTGATATTTAAGTCATATCCATATTTTATGCTATTACTATTTTTTGTGATTTCATTGTTGCCATCGTCCAAATATTTTTTTAATTCTTTCAAGTTATTGCTTTGCTTTTTATTAGAAAGTGTTGTTATCATATCATTCATTATATCTGCTGAATATGCTTTACCTTCTTCTTTGTTTTCCGTGTTATCTGTGTTTTCGCCAGCCATAGACTGCATTAGACTTGACATATCTACTGTTGATTCTTCTATTGTAATTGGATATGAAGAAAGTGTATCTTCTTCTACTTTGTTTATATAATTCTGTACTCCTGTTGAAATTGCTAAAATTAGTGCAATTCCTATTATTCCAATGCTTCCTGCAAATGATGTTAATATTGTTCTTCCTTTTTTAGTCATTAAATTGTTTAAACTTAGTCGTAATGCTGTAAGGAATTTCATTGATGTTCTTCTCTTTTTAGTGTCTTCCTTTTTTTCTTCTTTTTGATGTTCAATTGGGTCTGAATCATCTGTTATTTTTCCATCAAGTATTTTTATAATTCTACTTGAATATTTTTCTGCAAGTTCTGGGTTGTGTGTAACCATTATTATTAGTTTGTCTTTTGATATTTTCTTTAATATTTCCATTACTTGCACACTTGTTTTTGTGTCTAATGCTCCTGTTGGTTCGTCTGCTAAAATTATGTCTGGGTTATTTACTAAAGCCCTTGCTATTGCAACTCTTTGCATTTGTCCGCCTGATAATTGGTTTGGTTTTTTGTGTATTTGTTCTTTTAGCCCAACTTCTTCTAGTGCTTTTATTGCTCTTTGTTTTCTTTCTTTTCTAGATACTCCTGATATTGTTAATGCAAGTTCTACATTTGATAATACTGTTTGATGTCCTATTAGGTTGTAACTTTGGAATACAAAGCCTACTGAGTAGTTTCTGTACGCATCCCAGTCTCTGTCTTTAAAGTCTTTTGTTGATTTTCCATTTATTATTAGGTCTCCTGATGTATATCTATCTAGTCCTCCTATAATGTTTAAAAGTGTTGTTTTTCCACATCCACTTTGCCCTAGTATTGAGACAAATTCTGATTTTCTAAATTCTATGTTTATTCCTTTTAATGCTTCTACCTTTTCGTCTCCACTTACATATGTCTTTTTTATGTTTTTAAGTTTTAACATACGTTTCCCCTTTCCTTAATTCATATTATCTACTATGAATTTAATAACTCCATCATCTCTGTTTTTTCTGTTATTTTTTGCTTTTTCTTCCTCTGTTAATTCTACTAAATACTTATTAAATTCAGGTACGATACTAATTGAATCTAGTGGGTATCCTGGATTTCTTTTTTCGCATGTTTTGTCTACAAAGTAAAAGTCACTTTTGCTCCATGTATATTCTTTTACTTCTTTACCATTATAAATTACCATACCATACACCCATTTAGCTGTTAGTTTTTTACCATGTTTTTTTACTAAATTTGTGTAATATTCTATCATTTCTTCATCTGTTAACTCTTTTCCATTTATTCTTCTTACATGTGTTCCTGGTTGTTCTTCTTCAGATAGTTCTTCTACAAATAGACAATTATCCATTCCTATTGTTGGTATGTGTGCTACTTCATAGTATGATTTTGCTTTTATGTATGCGTTCTCAATTGCATTTTTTCCTGTTTCTTCTACTTTTATATTTATGTCTAAATCTTTTAGTGTTAGTAATTCTATTCCTTTTTCTTCAAGTGCTTTTTTATATTTTTTTACTTTTGCTGGGTTTGTTGTTGCAAATAATATTTTCATTTTTATTTTCCTTTCAAATTTTGGCTTTTATTAAATTCATTATTATTTATATCATAAATTTAGTTTTTTTCATAGTTTTTCTAGAACAAATCTGAAAAAATCAAAGATTTTTTCAGCAAATTTGTTCGTGCGCGAAAATTTATTTCATAAATTTTCTGTGCAATGTAGTTTTATATATTAGGAAAGTTGCATAACTTTCCTAATATATAAAATTAAGGAACTATGTTTCCATAGTTCCTCTAATGTTAGTTATTTGGCAGGTGTGCCAAATCCTGCATCTCTTTTGACCACTAGGGTGTGTGGATGGCACTATTGTCCACTTCAAATAACTCTTTATATTGATCTTATATTCTACGGAAAAATCTCTTACTAAGTAAGAGATTTTACTAAATATAGGTAATTGGTAGGTGTGCCCCTTCCTACATTTCTTTTGACCTATTTCTAGGTGCGTGGAAGCACTATCTCCACTTCAATTCCTATCTCTATTCTATCCTTATTATACAACATTTATTCTTTTTTGTAAATAACTTTATTTTTTTCCATTAACTTTTTTAAATTTTTTTCTCTTATTCTATACATGGTCATTATAGAGTTTTTATTATGAATTAAATCTTCCTCTATTGCAAGTCGTATTATTACATTTATATTATTGTTATTCTCTACTTTTTTAATTACCATTACAGTGTATTGGTTTTTATAGTCCTCTAATATATAATTAGGTTCAATTATTATTTGAGATAACATATTGGAATAAATCATAAAATCTTCTTTATGTCCTTCAATAATATGCAAATATCTTTCATTTGTTAATATAACTTCATCAGTAATTAAATTATATGATATATTTTTAAATATTTTCATATTAATTTTACCTACTTTTATATAATTATTCTTCATTATTCTCCTTTTAAAGCACTAATTTTCTCCCACTCCAAATCTTCTTTTCCAAAATGTCCATAGTTTGTCGTTTTTGTATAAATAGGCTCTCTAAGTTTTAAATATTCAATAATACCATTTGGTGTTAAGTCAAATTTTTCTCTTACCATATTTGCTAATTCTTCGTCTGGTTTCTTGCCTGTACCAAAAGTATTTACACATATAGAAAGAGGCTCTTTCATACCAATAGCATATGCAATTTGTATCTCACATTTTTCTGCATATCCATTTGCAACTATATTTTTAGCAATGTGTCTTAACATATATGCACCACTTCTGTCTACTTTTGTTGCGTCTTTTCCTGAAAAAGCACCACCTCCATGACGAGCATATCCACCATAAGTGTCTACTATTATTTTTCTACCTGTTAGTCCTGTGTCACCAAGTGGTCCTCCTATTATAAATCTTCCTGTTGGATTTATATATATTTTTGTGTTTTTGTCCATCATTTTTTCTGGTATAACTGCTTTTATTACCTTTTCAGTAATGTCATTTTTTAATTGTTCTATTGTTATTTCTGGTAAATGTTGTGTTGAAATTAATATTGTTTCTATTCTTTTTGGTTTATTGTTCTCATATTCTATTGTTACCTGTGTTTTTCCATCTGGGCGTAAATATGGTATTTCTTTTTGTTTTCGTACATCTGTTAGTTTTTTTGCTAATTTATGTGCTATTGATATTGCATATGGCATATATTCTTCTGTTTCATTTGATGCATATCCAAACATTATTCCTTGATCTCCTGCTCCCCCATCATCTACTCCTAATGCAATGTCTGGACTTTGTTTTGTAATATCGACATTTATTTTACATGTTCTATAATCCATATCTGTTTTTTCATTGTCATAACCTATATTTTTTATTGTTTGCCTTACTACATTTTCTATATCTACTTGTCCTTTTGATGTAACTTGTCCTGCTATTGTTACGGTGTTTCCTGTTACAAATGTTTCTACTGCTACTCTTGAATATTTATCTTGTTTTAAGTATTCGTCTAATATACTGTCTGATATTAAGTCTGCTACCTTATCTGGATGTCCTTCTGTTACACTTTCTGACGTAAAGTAATATTTGTTCATTTTTATTTTCCTCCTATAATATGTAATTTAAAATTTTAATATAATTTATACAATTTTTAACTTTACTAAAAAATTATAATTTTTAAAATTAATTTGTCTATATTATAGTCAATATTTGTTTAATTTACTATATATTAGCAACAATTATTTCATATTTTTTGTAATTAGGTTCATATTTTTCTAACATTTTTATGAAACTTTTGCAATGACTTTTATATTTTAAATGACAATATTCATGTAAAACTATATAGTCTATTACTTCTCTATCATATTTTACGATTTCAGGATTTATTGTTATTTTGTTTTCTTCACATTTTCCAAGTTCTTCGCTCATTTTTCTGATTTCATAATCTTCTGGTGCAAACCCTAATAATATTCTTGTTTTTTCCATTGCTCTTTCTACTTCTACTTTTGCAATTTGTTCGTACATTTTATCTATTGCTATATCTAGTATTCTCTCATTGTTTGCTTTTTTATACTTGTTTGGTAGTGATATTTTTATAATTTTATCTTCTACATCTAGTTCAGCAACTTTTATATTTTTGTATATTATTTTTACTTTGTAATCTGTTCCTAATACAGGCACTGGGTGTCTTTCTGCTGTTTCTTCTATTGTTATTTTTAGGTTAATTTTCTTTGTCATTATTTTCATTTTATATCACTCCTTGCAAATTTATGTTTTACAAAATCTTGTTCGTTTTGTTGTACCTATTTTATATTCTTTTTTTCATTTTGTCAATACTTTTTTGAAAAAAATGTAAAATTTTTGTTCGGTATTTTATTTTCTTATATAAACGAAAAAAGGAGGAATATTTCCCCCTTTTTCGTTCAAGCATTACCTTTTAAATTTATTACTATACTACTTCCTGGATCAACGTTTATAGTAAAGTATTGTTCCATCTTACTATATTCTGATGTCAAAATATTTATTATATTATTAAATACTTTTTTTCCATAGATTAAGTGTGCAAAGCTTTCTTTTTTCTCTTCTCCCAAATAAATTGCAATCTCTTTGTTGGTGCTATTATCGATTTCAATTTTAACAGATTTTACACTAATATCTCCAAAAATATTTATTGCTGTACCTATAATCTCCTCTGCTAACTCTTGCTGCCCTTTTTCTAATTCCTCCCGCTCTTTTAATACTTTTTTGGTCAATTCTTCTAATCCTTTCATTGCCTGTTCTCCTTTCGGTATTATGCTTGAATTTAAATTAGTTACATTGGTATAATATCATATTTTATGTAAAATATCAACAAAAATGTGGGCAAACACTATTTAAGTACAAATTAATCTTATTATTTTCTTTTATTATACCAATTTGCAAACTCTCTCATAGAATCAACAGAATCATACTTATTTCTATTTTTTTCTCTTTCAGCCCTTTCCTCATCTGTCATTTGTGCTAATGTTTTATCATATCCAGCTGGTTTAAATATATACCACAACTCTGACCACTTTTTATCTGTATCTTGTCCTAATATTTCTGATGATAAAATTCCCTCATGTCCACCCATAAACTGATGAACTTCTTTTCCATCATAATAAGATAAACATTCCGTAAACCTACATTTTCTATTTTCTTTTCCTTCCATTAACTTCAATATCCCTTTAATTCCAATAGTTTTCAAAGAAAAGTTTACAAAAGCTCTTGGGAAACCATTTAATTCATCAATCCAAAATCCGCAATCTAACGAAATACATGGTTTTTTTACAATTTTATAAGCCTCTTCCACCTTATATTTTGATATATATTTAATATCATCACTTCTAGGCTCTTCTAGCTCATATTCAAATATCTTAAAATTCACATTTTTTAGTTGTTTTTTAGCTGATGCTATTTTTCCCTTATTATGTGTAACAAATATTACTTCATCCATTTTTATTTTTCCTCCCTTATAATACAAAAATTTTCTTAATACACGAAAATTATATCATATATTTAGGAAATATTTTTGTCACAATTATTTTTTATTTTCATATTTATCTTCTAATACATTATATTCTAATATATTTTCTAGCTTAAATAATCTTATTTCATTTCTTAATTCGCAAAAAGCTGCTACATACCATTTATCAATATAGCAAAAAAGTTCTGCTGGATGTATTATTCTATTGGTAATACCTGAATTTATTGATTTATATACAATATATACCTTGTTTTTATTTTTAATTGCTTTTTTCATTAATATATACATTTCTTCTTTTACAACATTATTTAATCCTAAAAACTTATTTTCATCATCAATTTTATATCCGCCATATTTTCCAGTTACAGAATCAATATATATTCCTGCTTCTTCTAATTCATTTTTATATTGTCTTATCATTCTTTCTGATACTTCTAATTTTTCTGCTAAACTTTGTATGCTATGTATTTTTTTATCTTTTAATATTTGTATCATATTTAACATATTTGCTATTTTACTCATTTTTACCACTTTCAATAAAAGAGCCTTTATGAACATATTGTTCACAATTGTGGCTCTTTTATAAATTTTTATTTTATTTCATAGCTTCTTCTACTGCAACAGCTACTGCAACTGAAGCACCAACCATAGGGTTATTTCCCATACCAATTAATCCCATCATTTCAACGTGGGCTGGTACTGAAGAACTTCCTGCAAATTGAGCGTCTGAATGCATTCTTCCCATAGTATCTGTCATACCATAAGAAGCTGGTCCAGCAGCCATATTGTCTGGATGTAGTGTTCTACCTGTTCCACCACCTGAAGCAACTGAGAAGTATTTTTTACCTGCTTCAAGTCTTTCTTTCTTATATGTACCTGCAACTGGATGTTGGAATCTTGTTGGGTTTGTTGAGTTACCTGTAATAGATACATCAACATCTTCTAACCACATTATTGCTACACCTTCTCTAACATCATTAGCTCCGTAGCATCTAACTTGGCTTCTTTCACCTTCTGAATATTTGATTTCTTCTACTATGTTTACTTTTCCTGTGAAGAAGTCAAAGTCTGTTTTTACATATGTAAATCCGTTAATTCTTGATATTACTTGTGC
>MNRS01000014.1:0-383 GCA_001916065.1 Clostridium sp. 28_17 | reverse complement strand
TGCAAAGCTTTCGTGTCCTGCTAAGAATGCAAAACATTTTGTGTCTTCTGATAATAGCATTGATGCTAAGTTTCCATGTCCTAATCCAACTTTTCTGTCGTCTGCAACTGAACCTGGAATACAGAATGCTTGTAATCCTTCTCCTATTGCTTTTGCTGCGTCTGATGCTTTGTTGCATCCTTTTTTAATTGCAATTGCTGCTCCTAATGTGTATGCCCAAGCTGCGTTTTCAAAACATATTGGTTGAATTCCTTTTACTATTTCGTATGGGTTAAATCCTTTGTCTGTGCATATTTTTAATGCATCTTCAAAATCTTTTATTCCGTATTTTTCCATTACTGGTTTTATTTGGTCTATTCTTCTTTCATAACTTTCAAATGTTA
>MNRS01000013.1 GCA_001916065.1 Clostridium sp. 28_17 | reverse complement strand
TGCGTCGGAACAGCTATGAGCCTTGAGGCTCTGCTTGTAACATAGCCCTATGGGCGTTATGAGTAAAATACCTCCGGCTAAGCCGGAGGATTTTTATTTTTAGATTATAAAAAGTGAAGTTTATTAAAACTTCACCTTTGAACAATTAAAAAATATTAAGCATAATTTTTATTATTTACGCTATATTGTGAAGGACTTAAATTCATTCTTATTGCTTTGAAATTGCAAGCCTTCATGTCAGACGGAGTTTTACATGTTACTGTCATTTCATGGCAAGTACCATGTTTATAATCTTTTACCCATTTGATAAAAGTTTTTAGTTCTTTTTCAGAACCATAAATAAAAAAATTTGTGCCGTTTCCATCTGTTATTTTTAATTTTTGTTCCATTTTGTTACCTCCTGGGATGTTTGATAACATTATTATACAATATTTAAGCCTAAAATGCAATAAATCTAAGAAAACCAATAAAAATCAATAATAGACCAGAAATAATAGACCATATATTTGATGGCAACTTACAAAAATTTCTAATATTAATTCCTAAATAAGAGCCCAAACTTAGAAAAATTAATTGAAAAGCACTTACCAAAAAAGGGAATAAGCTTAAATTAATATCAGCCATTGAACCAGAAATACCAATACAAAAACTATCTAAAGAAAGAGCAATAGCCAAGATTAATGCTTCTTGAGGCTCAATTATTTTTGAATGGTTGAGATCAGAAGATATTGGACTATTAAAAACATTTCGGGAATCTTTTTCTTTTTTAGAAGCTTGAAAACATATGTATATTCCCATGCAAATCAAAATAAAACATCCCAAAAAATTTGTAAAAGAATTTGGAAGTATATATTGAATTATATTTCCAAAAAATATTGATATATATGTTGTAATTAGTGAAATTACAAATAAAATTATTTTACTTAATTTAGATATTTTTGTATTTTTAATTCCGTATGTCACACCTATTCCTAAGGAATCTATACTACTTGATATAGCTAAAAGTATTGAATTTACCATAATAACACCTCTTACAACATAATATGACAAAAAAATTTTGCTGTTACTTTGGAATAAAAAAGTACAAGCCACATATATTTAAATAACAAATATACAAAGGAGTGAATATTATGTGGCAAACATTAAGAAAAGAAGAAGTATTAAGACAATTAGGCACAGATGAGAAACAAGGATTAACAGAAAAAGAGGTAAAAGAAAGACAAGAAAAATACGGGAAAAATAAACTAGAAGAAAAGAAGAAAGAAAGTTTTATTGTAAAATTTATAAAACAATTTAATGATTTTATGATAATCATACTAATAATAGCATCAATAATATCGGCAGTTGTATCAAAAATGCAAGGAGAAAATGACTATGTGGATTCAATAATAATCATTGGGATAGTAGTTTTTAATGCATTAATGGGAGTAATACAAGAAGCAAAAGCAGAAAAATCAATAGAAGCCTTAAAACAAATGACACCACAACTCGCAAAAACAATAAGAAATGGAAAAACAGTTGAAGTAAATGCAGAAGAACTTGTAAAAGGTGATGTCATAATTTTAGATGCAGGAAATTTTGTACCAGCAGACTGTAGAATTTTAGAAAGTCATAACTTGAAAATAGAAGAATCATCATTAACAGGCGAAACACAAGGGGCAGAAAAGGATGCAGATATTTTATGTAGTAAAAATGCACCTTTAGGTGATATGAAAAACATGGCTTTTATGGCTAGTATAACAGTAAATGGACATGGAAAAGCGGTTGTTACAGATACTGGAATGAGTACAAAAGTTGGACAAATTGCTAATATGATTATAGAAGATGAGGCTCCACAAACACCATTACAGAAAAAATTAGGCGAGGTTGGTAAAATATTAGGGTTAGCCTGTTTAGCAATATGCATAATAATTTTTATTATGGGACTAATAAAACATATAGAACCTGTTGAAATGTTTATGACATCTGTTGGACTTGCAGTAGCGGCAATTCCAGAGGGGTTACCTGCAATTGTAACAATTATGCTTTCAATTGGTGTTACTAAAATGGCTAAAAAGAATAGCATAATTAGAAAATTACCTGCAGTTGAAACACTTGGAAGTAGTAGTGTTATTTGCTCTGATAAAACAGGAACTTTAACACAAAACAGAATGAAAGTTGTTGATGTTAGAAGTCAAAGTAAAAAATTTATTATTGAACTAGCAACATTATGCACAGACTGTGATGTAAATGTGGAAAATGGAGTGGCAAAAGTTTCTGGCGAGCCTACAGAGAAGGCAATTGTAGAAGAATGTATAAATATTGGAAGTACAAAAAATAGATTAGAAAATTTTATGCCAAGAGTTAATGAAATTCCTTTTGATTCTAATAGAAAAATGATGACTACAATTCACAAAATTGGAAACAAATATAGAGTTATAACGAAAGGTGCACCAGATGTGTTATTACAAAAGTGTACAAAGCAAATAGATTCAATAGGTGAAATGGCAAATCAATATAATATAAAAATTAGAAGTTTAGAAAATCTAAAAATTCAGAGTGATAATAGACAAATGGCACAAAAAGCATTGAGGGTAATTGCAGTTGCATATAAGGATTTAGATATATTGCCAAGTAAAATTGATTCACAAAATATTGAAAATAATTTAACATTTGTGGGACTAATTGGAATGATAGATCCACCAAGAGATGGAGTAAAAGAAGCAGTTCAGGTATGTAAAAATTCAGGAATTAAAACAGTAATGATTACAGGTGATCACTTAGAAACGGCAAAGGCAATAGCTAAAGATTTAGGTATTTTAGAGAAAAAAGATATGGCAATAACAGGGCAAGAACTTGATAAAATGACTCAAAATCAATTAGAAAAAAATATAAAAAAATATTCAGTTTTTGCAAGGGTTACACCAGAACACAAAGTAAGAATTGTAAAAGCATGGCAACGAAACAGTGCGGTTGTAGCAATGACAGGTGATGGTGTAAATGACAGCCCAGCTTTAAAAAATGCTGATATTGGAATTGCTATGGGCAAAAACGGTACAGATGTTGCCAAAAATGCGGCAGATATCATACTTACAGATGACAATTTTGTTACAATAGTTGAGGCAGTAAAACAGGGAAGAAACATATATGATAATATAAAAAAAGCAATACATTTTTTAATTGCTACAAATATTGGAGAAATTGTAACAATTTTTATAGGACTTGTATTAGGCTTAAAATCACCACTTCTTGCAATACAATTATTATGGATAAACCTAGTTACAGACTCTTTACCAGCAATTGCTTTAGGACTTGAAAAGCCTGAAAAAAATATAATGCAAAGAAAACCAGTTGATAGTAAAAAAGGAATATTTGCAGATGGTTTGTGGAATAAAATTATTGTTGAAGGAATTATGATAGGTGTTCTTACTCTTGTTGCATTCAGTATTGGAAATAAATATTATGGCTTAGAAGTTGGAAGAACTATGGCATTTTTATCAATAGGATTTCTGGAATTGATCCATAGTTTTAATGTTAAAAATGAAAGGTCTATTTTTGAGGCAGGACTTTTTGAAAACAAGTATTTAGTTGGAAGTTTTGTTTTAGGAATTTTTATTCAGACTATAGTTGTTGTGATTCCTGCTTTTGCAAATGTTTTTGAGGTTGTTCATTTAAATTTGACTCAATGGATTATTACTGTTGCAATTTCTATTTTGCCTGTTCCAGTTATTGAGTTGCAGAAAAAGTTGGATGCAAAAAATAAGAACACTGAAAACAATAAAGAGGAGAAAAAGAATTTCTCATTTGCAAAAATGTGATGAAAGTATATAAAAATGCTTGCAAAAATGTGATGAAAATATTAAATATACTTGCAAAAGTGTGATAAAATATCAAAAAAATTAGTACGAATTATCCAAAATTAGTTGCAAATACCTAAAAATTGTGATAGAATAGTTATGCTTAAAAAGGGCATAACTATTTTTAAGCATCTCTACTTAACGAAAAGTTAGGTTGCAAAATCCATAGGGAGGTGAAAATAATGAACAAATACGAAAGTGTTATCATTGTTAATCCAAATGTTGACGAAGCAGGTTTAAAAGCTTTAGAAGAAAAATTCACAGGATTAATCAATGAAAATGGAAAAGTTGAATCAGTTGAAAACATGGGTAAAAAAAGATTAGCTTATGAAATCAAAAAATTCAAAGAAGGTACATATATGTTATTTAACTTTGAAGCAAACCCAGATTCAATCAAAGAACTTGAAAGAGTATACAGAATTACAGATGACATAATCAAATTCATCGTTGTAAGAAAAGAAGACTAATTTTAAAATAAAAAGTGGGACCTTAGATTAAAGTAATGAAAGGAAGAAAAGAAAATGAACAAAGTAATATTAATGGGAAGACTTACAAGAGACCCAGAAGTAAGATACACACAAACAAACAATACTCTAGTTGCTTCTTTTAGTTTAGCAGTAAATAGAAGATTTGCAAGACAAGGAGAAGAAAGACAAGCAGACTTTATTAACATAGTTGCTTGGAGCAAATTAGGAGAATTTTGTAGTAAATACTTTAAAAAAGGTCAACAAGTTGGTATAATTGGAAGAATCCAAACAAGAACATGGGATGATGATCAAGGTGTTAAACACTATGTAACAGAAGTTGTTGCAGAAGAAGCGTATTTCGCAGATAGTAAAAGAGAAGGAGATATGGGCGCTGGAACTTTTGAAAATACTTTTGGTAATACAATGCCAGGAAGTATGGGATCTGATTTTGAAACATCATCTACAGATGATTTACCATTTTAATAGAATATGAAAGTTAAGTGCTTTCATAAGAGAGGGGGAAAATAAAAATGGCTGATAAAAAACAAAGAAGAAATAATAAAAATTATGATGAAGATTATAACCCAAAATTCAGAAAACAAAGAAAGAAAGTTTGTGTTTTATGTAGTGACAAAAATTTTGAATTAGATTACAAAAACGCTGACCAATTAAAGAAATTTGTTAATGATAAAGGTAAAATCTTACCAAGAAGAACAACAGGATGTTGTGCAAAACATCAAAGAGATATTACTACAGCAGTTAAAAGAGCTAGACATATTGCTGTATTACCATATGCTCAACAATAATATGAATATAAAAAGACTGAAACGTTATATTTTGAGTTTTGGTCTTTAATATTTTAAGACTAGAACCATCAATGTGTTTCTAGTCTTTTTCTAATTCATCGTCAAATGGTTTGTGCATAGTGTTACCTCCTTATGAATTTTAAACTTCTAATATCTAGTATAGCAAAATTTACATAAATTTGCAAATTAATTGCAATTTATTAGAAAATATAGTAAAATATAGTAGATTAATTGGAAGTTATAAATAAATTTTATGCAAAAATAATTTTGCTGAAAAGTATGAATGAAATAAAATTGAAAAGAAGGTTAAAAAATGTTAGAAAAATTAGGGATCAATACAGAACTAGAAAATTTATCAAAAGAAGTAGAAAATGAAATAAATGGACAATTTAAAGCAATGGACGAAATATGTGAAAAAAATAGTATGAAAGTACTATCAGCATTTCAAGAATGTAACTTGCAAGAAATGCATCTAAACTCATCAACAGGATATGGAATTGATGAAGCAGGAAGAAACAAAATTGAGGAAATATATGCAAAAGTATTTAAAGCAGAAGATGCACTAGTACGTGCTCAATTCATATCAGGAACACATGCGTTAGCAATAACTTTATCTGCATTATTACGTCCAAATGACACAATGATTAGTATAACAGGAGAACCATATGACACACTTCAAACTGTTATAGGATGTAATGATACAGAAAGCAAAAGTTCATTGAAAGCATTTGGAATTAAGTATGAACAAATAGAACTTGTAGAAAATGATTTTGATATAAAAACAATTCAAGAAAGATTAAAAAAACAAGATGTGAGATTAGTTGAAATTCAAAGGTCAAGAGGATATTCAACAAGAAAAAGTTTGACAATTGAAAAAATTGAAAAGGCAATAAAAGCAATTAGAGAAGTCAACAAAGATGTAATAATTATGGTTGACAATTGCTATGGAGAATTTGTACAAGATAAAGAACCAATAGAAATTGGAGCAGATATTGCAGTTGGTTCATTAATGAAGAACCTTGGAGCCGGAATTGCAACATCTGGAGCATATATAGTTGGTAGAAAAGATTTAATAGAGCTATGTGCAGAAAGACTAACTGCACCTGGAATTGGAAAAGAAATAGGACCATCATTAGGACAAAATACACAATTGTTAAAAGGCTTATTCTTTGCACCACAAGTTGTAGCATCTAGTGTAAAAACAGCAATATTTGCAAGTAGAATATTAGAAAAATTAGGATATGATGTTGAACCAAAATATGATGAAGTAAGAGCAGATATTGTTCAAACAATTAAACTAGGAAGTGAAGAAAATTTAGTTAAATTCTGTCAAGGAATTCAAATGGGTTCACCAATCGATTCAAATGTAATTCCATTTCCTAGTGACATGGGTGGTTATGAGGACAAGGTTATAATGGCAGCTGGAACTTTTACAGAAGGGTCAACAATTGAATTGAGTTGTGATGGACCAATTCGTGAGCCATTTATCGCTTATATGCAAGGTGGGCTTACTTATGAGTATGGTAAGTTTGGTATTCTTAAGGCAATTCAAAAAATGAAAAATTAAAAAAATCGGGATTGGGGGACGGGTCTTGAATCCCGAAATTTTAAAAATACCATAAATAATTAATTTATATAATTTTAGGGATGCAAGACCTGTCCCCCAATCCCGAAAAATTTGGGAGAAAAATATGAATGTAATAGTAATTGGTGGAGGTCCTGCTGGAATGATGGCAGCAATTGCTTCTGCCGAAAATGGAAATAATGTAATTTTATTAGAAAAAAAAGAAAGACTTGGAAGAAAGCTTTTGATTACAGGTAAGGGAAGATGTAATATAACATCTTCTTTACCAATTGAGGAATTTATACAAAATATACCTGGTAATGGTCAGTTTTTGTATAGTGCTTTTAAAAATTATACCAATAATGATATAATAAATTTTTTAAATGAAGAAGGTTTAGATGTTAAGGAAGAGAGAGGAAATAGAATATTTCCCGTAACAGACAAATCTTTGGATGTTTTAAAAAGTTTTACGAAAAAATTGAAAAAGTTAAATGTTAAAATTGAATATAATATGGAAGTTACTGAAATTGTCCCAAGAGATGAAAATGGAAAATTGAAAGTGAAGACTGTTGAGAACAAAGAAAATAACAGAGGCAATATCAATAACAGGGATAAAAATAAAAACAATATTAAAATTTTTGAAGCAGATAAAGTAATATTAGCAACTGGTGGCAAGAGTTATCCACTAACAGGTTCAACTGGTGATGGATATGAATTGGCCAAGAAATTGGGACATACTGTAACTAAAATCAGACCATCATTGGTTCCTTTGGAGGCTTTTGAACAAAATATGTGTAAAGATTTGCAAGGTTTATCTTTAAGAAATGTAAATATCGAATTAAAAAATAAGGAAAATAATAAAATTATTTATCAAGATTTTGGTGAGATGCTATTTACACATTTTGGAGTATCAGGACCTACAATTTTAAGTGGTTCAGCGCATTTGGTTAGATATAAAAATATTGATGAGCTTTTGAAAAATAAAAAAATTGTTTTAAGTATAGATTTTAAACCAGCATTATCTGAAGAAAAGTTGGATGAAAGAATATTAAGAGACTTTGCAGAGTTTAAAAATAAGCAATTTAAAAATAGTTTGGATAAATTGCTGCCACAAAAGTTGATTCCAGTAATTATTGAAAAAAGTGGAATAAATCCTAATAAAAAAGTTAATGAAATTAATAAAAAAGAAAGACATAGCCTTGTAGAAGTATTGAAGAATTTAGAAGTTACTATAAGAGGATTTAGACCTATTGATGAGGCTATAGTTACAAGTGGGGGAATAAATATTAAAGAGATAAATCCCAAAACAATGGAATCTAAATTAGTTAATGGTTTATATTTTGCAGGTGAAATTATTGATGTTGATGCTTACACTGGAGGATTCAACCTTCAAATAGCGTATTCAACAGGATATACAGCTGGGAATAATATGTGACAAAATTTGATAAAAGTGTGAGACAAACTCGGACAGTTATAATTGCCGTATTTAATAAAATTTGAGGTAAATGAAGACTGTCCTGTTTGTCTCAAAAAGGGAGAAATATGGAAAAATTTATTTCAATTAAGGAGAATGTACAAACTGAAATAGTTGTAAAAAAATCTAAATTTATATGTAATCTGATAAAAATAGAAAGCCAAGAAGAAGCAGAAGATTATATAAGAAAAATCAAAAAGAAGTATTATGATGCAAGACATAATTGTGTAGCTTACAGGGTTATAGAGAATGAACAAGTAGTAGAAAAATCAAGTGATGATGGTGAACCGTCAGGGACTGCGGGTGGACCTATGCTTAATATTTTGCAAAAAAATAATTTGGGCAATATTTTAGTTGTAGTAACTAGATATTTTGGTGGAATATTACTTGGAACAGGAGGCTTAGTTAGAGCGTATTCAGATGCAACGCTTGATGCAATAGACATTTCAGAAAAAGTTGAGAAATGTATAGGAATAGAGGCAGAAGTAGAATTAGATTATAATAATTTGGAATCTTTTAAATATTATTGTAAAAAAAATAATATTTATATAAAAGAATATGATTATTCAGAGAAAATTATTTGTAAAATACAGTTAGAAGAGGGGAATAAAGGAAGATTAGAAGATGATTTTAATACAAAAAAAGTTAATTTGATAAATTTAAAGTTTTTATCTAAAAAATTAATAGAGAAAAGTATAATAAATTAATGTTTTTGTAAATAATTGAAAAAAATAATTGAAAAACATTAAAAATAATAATATAATCAGAACTGTAAAAAATTTACAGTTCTTTTATTTATTGAAAACAGAGGATTAGAAAAAATAATATACATAAAATATTTAAAAGAAACTAAAGATAGGGGAGATAAAGATGAAAGAAAAAACAACTATTTTAATAGCGGATGATAATCAAGAATTTGCTCAAACACTTGCTAAATATATTCAAGAGCAAGAGGATATGGAAGTGATAGGTATTGCTAAAGATGGAGAAGAAGCAATAGATATGATTGCTAATATAATGCCTGATGTAGCATTATTGGATGTTATTATGCCACATCTAGACGGTATAGGGGTTCTTGAAAAAATGAATATGATAAAATGTGATAAAAAGCCACTTTGTATAATGCTTTCTGCTGTTGGACAAGATAAAATTACTCAAAAAGCGGTTGGACTTGGAGCAGAATATTATGTTGTAAAACCTTTTGATATAGAATTATTAATAAAAAGAATAAAGGAATTAAAGAATTTTATACCAAATAGAAGTACAGATACTTTTATTACAAGAGATGTAAAAACGCAATATGTAGAAATTCCTGAGGATGGAATTAAAAATCAAGATAATTTGGAAGCATTAGTAACTAATATAATTCATGAAGTGGGTGTACCCGCACATATAAAGGGATATCAATATTTGCGTGAGGCTATTATTATGGTTGTTAATGATATTGATGTGATAAATCAAATTACTAAAAGTTTGTATCCTAAAATTGCTACAAAATTTAACACAACTCCAAGTCGTGTAGAACGTGCAATACGTCATGCTATTGAAGTCGCATGGGGTAGGGGTGACCAAAAAACAGTTGAGAAAATATTTGGTTATACAATTTCAGCAGCTAAAGGGAAGCCTACAAACAGCGAATTTATTGCAATGATTGCTGATAAGTTGAGATTGGAATTAAAGAGTGCGTAAATTTAAGTGAATATTTAGAGAGAAGCGGATTATAAGATAAGATAAAATAGCCCTAAAGCTATAAAGGAGTTGAAAATGCATATAGATTATGTGAAAAATCTGCTACTAAACCAATAAATGAAATAAAAAGAAACCTATAAACTTTTCTTATTCATTGGTTCGTGTTTTGAATATTTAAAACATGAATTTTTGAAAAAGAGAGGTTTTTTATTATGGAAAAAATTGATTATGATATTGATGATTTTATGGATTATTGTACTGCTAAAAATTTAGCTGAGAAAACAATCAATAGTTATGAACAAACATTACGATTATTATCTCGTTATTTAATAGAAGTTCAAAATGTTAAATCAGCAGAAGATACAAAAGAATTACACATAAGAGAATATATTAAATATTTACAAGATAGAGGAAAATATACTGTAACAAGTAATGAAGAAACCAAAAATATAAATTTTCCTGAAAATAGGGAAGATTACGGAAAGAAAATTGAAATTACAACAATTAATAATTATATTAGAAATATAAAAGTATTTTACAATTATTTATATAAAAATAGATATATTACAAGCAATCCAGTAACAAGAATAAAAGAAATAAAATGCTCTCGAAAAGTAGTTGGATTTATAAAGAATGATGAATTTAATAGATTATTAAGAATATTTGATTTATCTAAGTTTCATGAATATAGGGACTATATAATAACACAATTAATATTCGATACCGGTATGAGATTAGGTGAAACGTTATTAATACAAGAAAAAGATATAGATTATATAAATAGAACAATATTGTTACCATCAGAAAATACAAAAGGAAAAAAAGATAGATATGTGTTTTTTTCAGAAGAGATGTTGAAACAGTTAAGAAGATGGCTGAAATATAAAGATAGATATAGACAATCAGAATATATTTTTTGTACAAATAAAGGAAAGCCATTGAGTGTTTCAAATTATGAAACAAATTTTAAGAAATATGGTGTTAGAATTGGATTAGAGGAAATTCACCCACATATGCTAAGAAATAATTTTGCTAAAAGATTTTTAATGCAGGGAGGTGATATTTATACTTTATCTAGAATATTAGGTCATTCCTCTGTTAAAGTTACAGAAGAGGCATATTTGGATTTAGATACAGATGACTTAAGAACTAATTATCAAAGATTTTCACCATTAGCAAATTTAAAAAGAAAGTAGGGAAATATATTATGTTTGTAAAAGAAAAGGAACTAAACAAAATAGTAAAAGATAATTTTTATTTGAATAATGTTTTATTAGAAATGGATGGAATAATTAATGCACATATTTATTTCACAAAAGCAGTTTGTAGGTATAGATATAAAACAGGTTTATTAATTATTTTTGATATTTTAAATACATTAAATGTTGATTTATCTTCACAATATGAAATGATTTTTGATGAAGAAGAAAATTATTTGAAAATAAGATTAGATAATGGGCAAGATTTAAAATTGTCAGTAATAAATAATAAAAGAAATTAGTATTTTTACTAGACAAATATGTAAATTTGTACTATAATGTTCTGCATAGGGAATGAGAATAAACAGATGTGGTTTGCCTCCATAAAGGAGGTGAGGCTTATGATAGAAATACAATTATTAATAAAAACAATATTTATTTTATACTACTCATTAATTGGAGTAACTATCATAGCTTTTGCCTTGATTATAGCACTAGTTATAATTATTAGCAAAAGTAAATAACCAATAAAAAAACACATCTGTCTTGACCGGGCAATGTGTTTTTACATACAAACCTGGCAAACCACGTTTGTGGTTTCTCCATTTCCTATTATTATTATACTTTGAATTAATGATAAAGTCAATAAATTTTATTATTCTTCTAAATTTTTTAATCCAAACTCAATTATTTGGTTTACTACACTATTAAAACTTAATTTATTTTTTTCAGCTAAATCACTAATTTTATCAAAAGTTTCTCCACTTATTCTTATTGTTCTAGTTACTGTATCATTGCTTTTTTTTGTTTTTTCAATTTTTAATTTTTTCATTTTCATCACCATAATTATTGTAACCAAAAAAAAGTTAAAAATAAGTGTACAAATATGTGCACAAAATAAAAATTTTGTGATATATTGTAGAAAAAAGTAAAAGGAGGAAAAGAATATGACAAATGAGAATGGTGAGGTTTGTTGTCCAATGTGCAAAAGTACACAAATTGTTGCAAATAAAAAAGGCTTTGGGTTAGGAAAAGCAGCAGCAGGAGGTTTATTGCTTGGACCGATAGGATTGTTAGGTGGAGTTATAGGAAGTGGAAAGATAGTAGTTACTTGTTTAAAATGTGGGCATAAATGGAAAGTTTAAGGAAGTGATTTTTAGTGGAAGAAAATAGTAGATTAAAAAAAATAATTGATTTATATGTGGATAAGGGATTAGATAATGAATATTTACATGATGAAATGGTAAAGGCTTTTGCTAATGCTTCTCCAGAAGAAAAAAAGGAAGGTAGTAAATATTTAAATTGGAAATTACAAGAAGCAAAAGAAAATGGAAGAGATTTAAAAGCTGAATATCCCAATAAAAAAGGATGGATTTTAAGTTTTATAGTATTAATTATAGTAGTTGTTATTAGTATAATAGTAATTAATAATAAAGATGAGCAAAGTAACAATTCATATAATAAGAATTATACAACTAATTCATCAAGTTCAGGTAGTTATTATAATACTACGAATAATAGTAATTATGATAATAGTATAAAACATTATTGTGATGCTAGTGGATGCTTGAATGAAGGAAAATATTCTTTAAAACGTTCAGATGGAACTAAAGAATATTATTGTTATAAACATTATAAACAAATGGAAGAGTGGGCTGAAATGTTAATGGGATATTAAAAATTAGAAGAAAGGTGAAGAAATGAGAAAAAATAAAGAGGTAAAATGGAAAATAGTTTTTAGTGTTGTAGTGGCAATAATAGTATTAGTTGCATTATTGATACATCCGGTACAAATATTAATTGTAAAAAATAATATATCAAAACAGGTGAAATGTAGTATTTTAAAAGACATAGAATATGAGAATTATACAATAGAAGGTAAGTACTATAATGTTTTGAATATAAGAATGAAAGATGAATTTGATGATTATGATTATTCAAAGAAAAAAAGCATTTCAACTAATGTTTTAGAAATGTTTACAAAGGAATATAAAAAATATGAAGATGTATTAATTGATAAAACTAGTAAAAATTATATTAATGATATTGTAAAAAAAGAAACTGATGCTAAAGTTATATTAAATTGTAAAGAAAATAAATATACAATTTTTGGTGGTTTCTCTAAAAATGATGAAGAATATACAGAAGAAGATAGTTTAAAAGAATTAATATCTTTACAGTTAAAGAATTGTGAAAATGAAGAAGAATTAATAACAATAGTAAATGATAACAATTATACAAAAGAGACATTAAAGAATATTATAAATATACATGATATTAAAGAAAAATCAAAAGAAATTATATATAGCGCTGCTATTTCAAATAAAGATAAATATCAAAAAGAGATTGAATTATTAGAAAAAATACCAGAGTATAAAGATAGTAAAAATTTAATTGATAGTATAAAGAAAGAACATGAATTAGATGGGGAATGGTATGGAAATTATGGAATAACAGGATTTGATTGGATTATAAATGGAAATATTTGTTATAATGTTTATAGTAATTCTTTATATAAATATACATATGATAAATATAACTGCAAATATGAAAATAATATTTTATATGTTTTTAATAATACAGATAAAATGGATGATTTAGATAGGGCGTTGTTTAAAATGAACTATATTGATGGAAAAATAGTATATTCTCCATATTCTTCAACAAATACAGTAACATTATCCAAAAAAAGTGATAATACAATTCCAAATGATATAGTTAAGCTTAAAACTCCTTCTATTGGAATGAGTAAAAAAGATGTAGAAGAGAGTACATGGGGAAAACCTGAAAAAATTAATAGAACAGAAACAATTTATGGAATTCGTGAACAATGGTGTTATAGTAGATATAGATATATTTATTTTGAAAATGGTATAGTAACATCTATTCAAAATTAAAAAATAAAAAGATTGAAAAGTATATAGTACTTAATTTTGTATTATATGCTTTTTTTACATGATTTGTAAGATTAATATAGACTAATTGATTTTATCACACGATTACATGTGCAGTGTGATTTTTAACAACAATTTTCTAATTCAATGTTGAAAATATACTCCCCATATTACGATTATGTACTCGATTAAAATTTTGTCGGTATAATTGCTTAATATCAATAGATATAGCCGATTTAATGTAATAAAATTTAAAATTTTAATCGTAAGTAACTGAATAACAATTTTTTAAGAAAACAAAAGAATGTTAATTTGTATGAAATATTCAAGCAAATTGGTATAAAAAAAATGTCAAGAATATTGAATACAAATGGCAAGATAGGGGGAATTTTATTGTCCATTATATTTATTGAATATGGGGGAAAGAAAGCCCATCTGCTTTCCCCCACATGTTTTAATTGAAATAGGAAATAAGTGGTTTTATTTATAAGAAATTATAGTTATTTCCTATATTGGAAACTAATTTTTAAATTATCCTGTTATAAAAATATAACTTTTATCATTAGCTCCTGGTTTTTTGAAACTAATATTATAATTTGTTAAAAGTCTACCAAGCTGTTTATATCTTTTATTTAGTATGGTATTGAAAATTTTATCTAAAATAATTTGTTGAGTTGGTTTATCTAAACGTGTATTAAGCCAATTATTATTATATAGTAAACTTAAGATTTCATTTCTAATTTGTGTTTTATCGGTATCTATATTGAATTTTGGTACACAATTTAAAACAGACTCAACTTGTAAAGTATTTTTAATAAATAGTACTGGATTTTCTTTGTATTTTTCATAAGCGCTGAAGGATTCTATTTTATAATAGTATAATTCATTATATATTTCATATTTTTCTAAAATTGGATTATACCTTAAAAGGGGAAATTCTTTAAGTATAAAATTTTTAAAATTATCTAATTCAATTGTATATATTTTATTGTTTAAAGTTATAGTATTTTTAGAAGACTTTGTGTAGTATCTTTTTAAATTCTTTTTTAATTTAAGAGAAATTTTTCTTTGTTTATTTTTTCTATCCAATGTGTTAATAAAGTTGTCAACAGCATTTGAAAAATGCATAGTATTAACTAATTTGGGTATATCTGTATTATGAAATGCTAAATATTTTGTTAGAAAATCATTAATGTATGAGGTTGCTTTATAAAATAATATAGAATAATATAAATTAATGTTTTCAAGCAAAATATTGTTTAGAAAATCATATTCAATATTCATTGTAGTAATTTCTTCTGAAGTTGTTTGATTAAACGAATTATCAATAATATAAAATTTTTCTATGTTTTTTCTATATCTACCAGAAAATTGAATAATATCAATAGGATTGTGTGATTCACAAAACATAGCTTTTATGTTGGAATCCTTTAAATTAACTCCTTCTCTGATTTTTGAAGTTGATAATACTATATTTATATTTTCAGGAAAAGCTTCATTATCTACAATATAATTATTTAATGTATCCATTTCTTGTAAAATACTTTTTTCATTAGATTTTACTTTTGATATTAAACTATCTTTTCTGCTATCACTTATTAAAATTCCTATATTTTCTTTTGAAATATTATAATCTTTTATTAGTTTTGGAGAAATTTTTTTACAAATATCAGTTGCAGAATTTGACATATATAACATTTTATTTTTTGAATTAGCATGTGATAATAAACTAAATGCTTGTTCTTTGTTTATGATTTCAACTTCTTTTGGCTTTACATTATGACATTCATTACTAAAATCAAAAAATTTGTAATTACCAAATCTTTTGAAATAAGGTGACAACGTAGATGATGTTGCAGACATACAGATTATTTTTTTATTATTTTCTAAAAAGTAATTGATTAATATTGTTAAATAATATGTTGAATCAGTAAATCCTGAATCAGCAATGAGAGAATGCACCTCATCTATAACTATATATTTAAAATTGAGTTTTTCTATTTTTTCAAGATTTTCATATATATCGTTTTCATTAATTATCATTTTAATAAATTTTTGATGTGTAGTTACAAAATGATAGTGGTTTTCTACACATATTTTAAAATTGTCACAAAAAGCACGGTCTTTTAAGGCTTGTTCTTTTATCATTTTTCTTGAGGTTATAAAGAGAATTGTTTCATCATCATTGAGCTCTTTCACTAATTCTTTTTGTACCCAAGTGTTTTTTCCCGCTCCTACTCCAGCAGTCATTAGGATTAAATCGTTATTTCCTAGTATTTCTTCTTTGTGTTCTTGTATTACTTCTGATAAATATTTATTATTCATAATAAACTCCTTTCAAATATATTATAACACTATTTTTTTTATAATAAAAGTTCAAATATATAATCAAATTTACTTGACATTTATTATAAAAAATGGTAAAATATTTTACAGAAAGATAAATGGAGGAATAAAAAATGTACAAAAATGCAAAAGAACTTATAGAAAAAGAAATTACAACAGATTTAGAAATTCAAATATATAAAAGTATAAAAAATGGTATTGAAGTATATAAAGAGTTTGAAAATGAAAATTCTTTTTTGTTTTCAGGTTCTTTAAGCAATAATGTTATGCCAAGAATTATAACATATTGTGTAGAAAAACAGTTTTCACCTGAAATGTATGTAAGTAAAGAGGGGTTCAACTCTAGAATTATAAAAGTTAATAATTTTGGATATGAAGTTGCTGAAATTAAAAATGATAATTTGGTAATTCATTTCTCAAAAGTTAAGGGAGGAATATTTAAGGCTAGTAGTGCTAAATATAAACTAAAATATGCAAAAAATAATAGTTTTATGGACAATCAAATGATTATTGGAGAAATGAATAATAATTTGACTGTAAAAGATGGACTTTATTATGGAATGGTAACATATTCAATAGATGAATCAAGAAAATTAAAGACATTAAATTTATTAATTCCAAATAGTCAAATAACTAGTTATTTGGAAAATATAGATATAAAGAAAATAGCTGAGAAATTTAATGTAATAGAAGATAAAGAAGAGAATTATAAAAAAATTGTTTCTTTAAAAGAGGATATACTAAATAAAAGAGAATTATTTATAAAAGAATAGGTGAAAATTATGTTTAATAGTGATAGTATAAAAATAATTCCAGCTAGAATAAAGCAGGCAAGAGTTTCTAGAGGATATTCTATGGCTGATTTGGCTGACAGAATTAATGTTAGTAAACAAATAATTTCTCAATATGAACTTGGAATAGCTAATCCAATAAATATTATAAATAATTTAGTTAATGTATTAGATTACCCATTAAATTATTTTACAAAAGAAATGCCTAAAAATTTAATAGAGAGTACAACATATTTTAGAAGTAATAAGTCAACATCAAAAAAGTTGAAAGACGCTGCTAATGAAAAAGTACTTATATTTGATGAAATAAGACAATATTTTGAACAATTTGTTAATTTCCCAAAATTAAATTTACCGGAAATAGAAACAAAAGATGAATATTCAATTTATGATATTGAAGATATAGCACGAGAGGTTAGAAAATATTGGAATTTGGGATTAGGTCCCATAAATAATATAATTGAAGTTTTACAGGAAAATGGAATTATTATTTCAAGAATTAAGGTTAGAAATACTAAAATTGATGCTTTTTCTAAATGGATAAATGCTATACCATATATTTTTTTGTCAATAGAAAAAAATTGTGCTTTACGTTCTAGATTCGATATAGCACATGAATTGGGACATATATTATTACACCAGTCTATTACAAAGGAAGATATGGAAGAAAAAAGTAATTTGAATAGAATAGAAAAAGAGGCAGATATGTTTGCTGGTGCATTTTTATTACCGGCTGAAAGTTTCTCAAAAGAAGTTTTTTCTTCTTCAATGCAGAATTTTATAGCATTGAAAAGAAGGTGGAAAGTATCCATAGGTTCTATGATATATAGATGTGATGATTTGAATTTATTAACAGAAAATCAAGTTATTTATTTAAAAAAGCAAATGTCTGGTAAAAATTTTTGGAGGAAGGAACCATTAGATGATATAATAGAAATTGAAACACCGTATTTGTATAAACAAATTATCGATATTATTCAAGAAAATAATATTATTACTAATGAACAGATTATAGATGATATTGCTTTAAATCCTTCAGAAATAGAAGAATATTGTTATTTAAAAAAAGGTCAGTTAAATACAAATATAATTAATAATAAAATAGTATCTATAAAAAAATATAGTGATATTAAATTTGGATACAATTAACATTTATTGGTCTTGTATTTATTTAAAAAAAGAGATAAAATAAGGCTATAAATAAACAAAGCATAAACCAACAAATAAATAAAAAAATTTAAATATTTATTGAGTTTAGAGATTTACATAAATTTAACACAACTCCAAGTCGTGTAGAACGTGCAATCCGCCACGCAATTGAAGTTGCTTGGGGTAGAGGTGACCAAAAAACAGTTGAGAAAATATTTGGTTATACAATTTCAGCTGCTAAAGGAAAGCCAACAAATTCAGAATTTATAGCAATGATTGCTGATAAGTTGAGATTGGAATTAAAGAGTGCGTAATTTGTACATAAATTTATAGAAGAATATATTATAATATAAAAATAAACTTTTCTTATTCATTGGCTCGTGTTTTAAATACTTAAAACATGAATTTTTGAAAAAGAGAAGTTTTTTATTATGAGAAAAATTTTATTATTTTTTAAATTAAACTTTAATTTTTTCATTTTCATCATCATAATTATTGTAACCAAAAAAAGTGAAAAATAAAAAAGTTATTGCAATTTCGTCCAATGCAGTCCTAAACTCTTTAAAAAACTCTTTCATATAAGCACCTTTCATAAGTCATGCTAAATAAGTATCAATCACATTATAACATAAAAACAAAATTTATAATGTAATAGAATAAAACAACGATAAAAAAGCAAACTAAAATAAATGTAAAAAAGGAGTGACAAAAAATGAAAGCATCTTTTATAAAATATGAAAAAGACTATCAACTTCCAAAACTATTAGGAATGAACATAGAAGAAATAAAAGAACCAGAAGAAATTGACAATAAAATAGAAGAACTAAAAAAACAAAAATATACAACAATAGTAATACCAAATGAATTAGCAAGTTTTTCACAAGATATAATAAGTAAATACAAATATGATCCAACATTAAATATAGTAATAGTACCATCAAAAAATAATTAAATTAGGAATAAATCCAAAACAACCTCATATACATTTATAAAGAAAAACTGTAAGGAGGTAAAAAATGATAGAAGCACAAAGAGAAAACTTAAATATAAATAAAGTAATAGCAGAAAGAAAAGAAATCATATTAGCAGAGGGAGATATGATAGTACCAGACTCAAAGCCAGACATTTTAAACACAATTGGTACAAGTGGTATAGCATCAATATATAAAAAAGAGGTGCAAAGTGAAAAAGTAAGACTTGATGGAACGGTAAATGCCTACATAATGTATATGCCAGACGGGGCAGATGACACAGTAAGAGGGCTAAACACAAGTGTTGACTTTTCAGAAAGTTTGAATGTTCCAAACTGTCAAGAAGGAATGAATGTAATTTCTGATGTTAAGATAAAATCAATAGAAGCAAAGGTCATAAATGGAAGAAAAATAGGTATTAAGGCAACATTGGAAGTTAATTTAAAAATTTATTCTAATGATAATGTTGAGATAATTAATGATGTTCAAAACGAAGATGATGTTCAAATTTTAAAGGAAGATTTAAAATTAAATTCATTGGTGGGAACAGGTAGTACAAAGATTTATGCAAAAGATAATATTCAAATTGATAATATGGACAATTTGGCGGAGATTTTACAAGCACAGGTATGTTTAGTTGATAAGGATATAAAAATCAGTTATAATAAGATTTTGACTAAAGCAGAAGCGGAAATAAAGATAATGTATCTAACTGAAGATAATAGAATAAATATTGTTACATATAAAATACCGGTTGTTGGATTTATTGATATACCAGATGTGTCAGAAGAAAATATATGTGATGTAAATTATGAAATCAGAAATATAATTATAAAACCTAATTCACAAGATGAGCATTCAATATATGTCGAAATAGAAATAGAAGTAACTTGCTGTGCATATGAAGAAAAGCAAATCAATTTGATTCAAGATATGTACAGCCCAACTCAAAAGTTGAATTTTGAGAAAAAGCAAATTACAACAATGACTAGCAAACAAAATATTTCAGGTGTTAAGCAAATAAGAGAGAAAATCAATATGAATGATATTGATGGTTTTAATTTGCTTGATGTAGAAACAATACCAGTTATAATAAATGAAAACAAAATAAATACTAAAATTATGTACGAAGCAGAATTGAATATGAAATTTATTTTTGAAAACTCTAGAAAACAGATTAATGTAAAAGATGCAAAAATTCCATTTGAATATACAATTGAAAATCTTCAAAATGGAGAATCATTAAATACAAATTGTGATATGGGAATAAAATCACAAGATTTTATAATTCAAGATGGTGGAGATATTAGTTGCAATGTTGATGTTCAGGCTGACATAAGTATGTACAGAACTGCAAATTTGAATATGATAGATAGCATAGTTGAAGACGGTGAGAGGGAAGAGCAAGATTATAGTTTGGTAATTTATGTTGTTAAAAAAGGTGATACTTTATGGAATATTGCTAAGGAATTTGGTAGTACTGTTGATGGAATTGCTAGAACAAATGGTATTGAGGATAAAAATAAAATATATCCAGGTCAAAAATTGTATATACCAAAATTTGAAAGAATTTCGGAAAAAGTGTATGAATAATTCTTTTATAGTATATAAATATGAAAGGATTTGCAACTATGAATAGTAAGATATATTCGAGGCCAAGAATACGACTTCCAAAGATTTTCTTTTCAAGTGGAGGAGATAAAAATTTAAAAAGAAAACAAAAAATAGTAAAAATTTTTATAATAATGGTAATTGCATTTAGTACAGTAAAAATTGTATTAGATGCAATTTCTCCAATTTTTGAAGCGTTATGCGAAGATAAAGCAAAATCAATTGCAACAATAATATCTAATAATGAAGCAACCAATGTTATGAAAGACCATACATATGATGAATTATTTACAATTGAAAAAGATAATGATGGAAATATAACAATGATAAAATCTAATGTAATTCCAATAAATGAGATAATATCAGATGTTGCAGTCAAAATACAGAATTCAATTAATGAGAGAGGCAAAGAAAATATAAAAATTACAATTGGAAGTTTTACAGGTTCAAAATTACTTTCCGGCAGAGGCCCTGGAATTCCAATTAAAATATCGTCTATTGGTAATGTTGAAACAGATTTGCGTAGTGAATTTTCTGCACAAGGAATAAATCAAACTTTGCACAGGGTGTATTTACAAGTTGACTGTGAGGTTAGTATTTTGACTCCTTACAATACTATTTCTGAAAAGGTCTCTAATCAGGTTCTTCTTATTGAGAATGTAATTGTTGGTAAAATTCCAAATACTTATTATAATCTTGATGGTATTGATTCTAGTAATGTTTTGGATATTATTGAATAATTTTGGGATTAAAGGGGTACCACACAAAATCTGTTACAATTCAGTAGGGAAAATCTCGAAAAATTACATATTAACGGAGAAATTTAATTGAAAAAAATTCTTATTTTTGATATAATTTATAAATATAAAAAATTGAGGAAAAGAGAAATAAAAAATGAAATTTATAGTTCAAAGAGTTAAAAATGCACAAGTAGATATAGAGGGAAAAACAGTTGGAAAAATAGAACAGGGATATATGGTATTAATTGGAATAACACACACTGATACAAAAGAAGTAGCAGATTACATGATAAAAAAATTAATTAACTTACGAGTA
The DNA here is from genome assembly GCA_001916065.1 of Clostridium sp. 28_17. GTDB lineage: Bacteria > Bacillota > Clostridia > TANB77 > CAG-508 > CAG-269. The sequence goes on along the minus strand of MNRS01000013.1, from coordinate 83,807 downwards.
TTTGAAGATGAAAATGGAAAAATGAACAAATCATTAAAAGATGTTAATGGTTCATTGCTTTTGGTATCTCAATTTACATTATATGCTGATTGTTCTAGTGGAAATAGACCATCTTTTACAGATGCTGCAAAACCTGATTTTGCAAATGAATTATATGAGTATATTGTTGAAGAATGTAAGAAACAAGTTGAAATTGTTGAAACTGGTGTTTTTGGTGCTGATATGAAAGTAGGTTTAGTAAATGATGGACCAGTAACAATTATTTTGGAAAAAAATGTAAAATGATTTGACATAATATATAAAAAGTGCTATAATAAAAATGGTTTAACTAATAAAAGTTTTTTTTCATCATCTAATAAGTATGTGGCTATTAGAAAAAATTAGGTGTTCCATGTTAGTTAAACACGTGACATTAATGTATTGGGAGAAAATGGACACTTAATAGTATATGATGGATTCTCTGCTTGATTTGTTCGAGCAGAGTTTTTTATATATTAGAAATGTTCGTTTTTCATAATGAAAAAAAACTCGGAAGTATAAATACTTTCGAGTTTTGTGTATAAATTCTATCTTTTTGAGAATTGTGGAGCTTTTCTTGCTTTTTTAAGACCGTATTTTTTTCTTTCTTTCATACGAGGATCTCTTGTTAAGAATCCGTTTGATTTTAAAGCAGGTCTGTATTCGATATTAGCAGCATTTAATGCTCTAGCAATACCATGTCTGATTGCTCCGGCTTGACCTGTAAATCCTCCACCTTGAACTGAACAAATAACATCATATTTATCAGTTGTGTTTGTAACTGTAAGTGGTTGTCTTACTATAACTTTTAAAGTTTCTAATCCGAAAAATTCATCAATATCTTTACCATTAATAGTAATTTTTCCAGATCCTTCAACTAATCTAACTCTGGCAATTGAAGATTTTCTTCTTCCTGTTCCAGCGTAAACTATTTTTTCTGATTTAGCCATATTATTTTACCTCCCATACTTCTGGTTTTTGTGCTTGATTTTCATGTTCTGCTCCTGCATAAACTCTTAATTTTTTAAGTTGAGCTCTTCCTAAAGAGTTGTGTGGTAACATTCCTTTAATAGCTAATGTCATAGCTTTTTCTGGATTTTTTTCTAACATTACTCTTGCTGGAGTTTCTTTCATTCCACCAATGTATCCTGAGTGGTGTCTATAAATTTTTTGATCCATTTTGTTTCCTGTTAAAATAACGTCTTTAGCATTTAATACTATAACGTGATCACCTGTATCGATATTAGGTGTAAATGTTGGTTTGTGTTTTCCTCTTAATAATTTTGCAGCTTCTGTTGCAACTCTACCTAATGGTTTGTTTGCTGCATCAATTATGTACCATTTGCTTTCTATTTCAGCCTTTTTTGGGCTATATGTTGTATTATTCATGGTAATAATTACCCTCCCTATTATTTTTATTTTTTATTTTTATATATGACATTTAAATTATAACTACCGGGGAGAAGTTCTAATTTAAATCATATTCTACATAATGCTTAAATATTTTATTACAAAAAAGGGCATTTGTCAATGATTTTTGAAAAATTTATGAAAAGTATTGATAAAATTTTTAATTATAATTATAATTATAATGTAAATATAATTTTGAAATTTTGATCGCTTACGCGGTATTTCAAAATAATATATAAAATTTGAAAAATAAAACATATTGAAAATACTATTTTAATAATAATTATAATAGAAAAGTTGTAGGAGGTAAGATGATAAATATAGGTAGTAAAAAACGAGAAATAAATAATAAACCTAAAAAAGAAGGATTCATGCAAGGTGTTATTACTCTAATGTTTTCACAAGTACTTATAAAAATTTTAGGTTTAGTATATACATTATATCTAACAAATAGACAAGGTTTTGGTGACAAAGGAAATGGAATATGTGCAAGTGGATATCAAATATATGCACTACTACTTACAATATCTTCGATAGGAGTTCCAAGTGCAATATCAAAATTGGTATCAGAAAGAGTTGCAGTTGGAGATAACAAAGGAGCACATAGAATTTTTAAAATAGCATTTGCAACATTTGCAGTAATAGGATTAGTTGGAAGTTTGCTGTTGTTCTTTGGAGCAAATGTTATAGCAAATCAATGGTTACAAATACCAGATGCTGAAATGACATTAGTTGCATTATCACCAGCAATATTCTTTGTTACAGTTGCATCAGTTATGAGAGGATATTTTAATGGTAGACAAAAAATTAGTGTAGGAGCAAAATCTCAAACGTTGGAGCAAGTTTTTAAAACATTGCTTACAATTATAGTTGTTGAAGTTGTTGCAATCTTATCAAATGTTTCAACAGAGTGGATGGCGGCAGGTGCAAACTTGGCAACAACACTTGCAACATTTTTAGGATTTAGTTATTTATTTTTATATTACAGGTCAGAAAGAAAAGAAGTTGCAACAGAAATTAAAAATACAGTAAATTATAAATATGAAAGAGTATCAACAATAATCAAAAGAATTTTGTTGGTTTCAATTCCAATAACATTAACAGCTATAATGTCTTCAATAAATAAAAATGTTGATTCATTTACAGTTGTAAGAAATTTGAGGGCATTTATGCCAGAGGACCAAGCAACAGCATTATATGGAATTTTAGGCGGAAAAGTTGACACATTAACAAGTCTACCATTAGCCATAAATGTAGCGTTTGCGACAGCATTAGTTCCAGCAATATCAGCAGCAAAAGCAAAAGGCGATAATAAAACAATTACTGAAAAAACATCATTTTCATTGTTGATTTCAATGTTGATAGGCTTGCCTTGTACAGTTGGAATGTTTATTTTTGCACAACCAATTTTGAATTTGTTGTTCCCAAATGCAAATGATGGAGCATTAATATTACAAATTAGTGCATTAACAATAATTTTTACAATATTGGACCAAACTATAAATGGAGCACTACAAGGATTTGGAAAATTGATGATTCCAACAATTTCCTTGGCAACAGGTGTATTGGTTAAATTTATTTTTAACATTACATTAATAAAAATACCTAGCATTGGAGTTTATGGTGCGGCTTGGGGTTCAGTTGCTTGTCATTTGGTTGCATTTTGTATTGCATTTACAATGCTTAGAAAATATATAAAATTAAATTTGACGTTTTCAAAATTTGTTCTAAAACCAGTTATTTCAACTGCAATTATGGGAATATGTTCATATTTTACATATTTAGCTTTAAAAGGAATAATAGTTGAAAGATTGGCTACAATAATAGCAATAATGGTTGCGGTTGTAATATATTCATTAGCAATTGTTGCTTTAAAAGTTTTTACAAAAGATGAGTTCAAAATGATGCCTGCAGGTGATAAAATAGTTAAATTTCTAGAAAAAATTAAAATTTATTAGAAAAAAAGAAGGATTTTATCGAAAGTTGGCGAATAGAGTTATTAGTAGGTACAGTTATTGCTTAGTTCAGGCGATAAAAGTACATAAATATTCAATCTTATAGGAGGTAATTTAAATGAACAAAGCTGAATTAATCGCAGCAATAGCTGCAAAAACAGGTGACACAAAAAAAGTAGCTGAAGCAACAGTTAATGCATTCGTAGAAACAGTTACAAATGCATTAGTAGAAGGAGATAAAGTTCAATTAGTTGGATTTGGTTCTTTCGAAGTTAGAAAAAGAGCTGCTAGAAAAGGTAGAAATCCTCAAACTAAAGAAGAAATCAAAATACCTGCTTCAAAAGCTCCAGTATTCAAAGCTGGTAAAGCATTAAAAGATTTAGTAAATAATAAATAATTTGTGAATATATAAATATATGAATTCGTATAGAAGAAGGCTAGAAATGGTCTTCTTTTTTTTATATTCTAGGAAAGTTATCATGGTATGATAAAAAGTAGAGTTAAGACTGAAAATTGAAAATTTTCAGATTTGTTCTTGGGTATTTTATGCAATTTTCTTAATATTAAAATAAAGTCAAAATTTGCGGTGAAAACAATAAAAAATTTAACATTAAAATAAAAAAACAATAATAAAAATTAATAACAAATAATTTTTAGGGGGCTTTTAATATGCAAAGAATTAATTATCATAAATTACAAGGCAAATCAAAAGAAAAAAGAAAATCAAAAAAAATTTTAATTATATTTTTGATAATATGTATACTGGGCACATCAATTATTTTAATAAAAAAAGGCAATAATAAGGATAAAAATATTAAAATTGGAAATAATAGTAGTAGTCAAGAAATTGTAGAATATATTTTAAATATTAGTTCATATGAAGCACAAATAGATGTAGAAGTAAAAAGCAACAAAAATAGCAATAAATACAAACTAAAACAAAAATACATAAATAGCCAAAACAATGAACAAGAAGTACTAGAACCAAGCAATATACAAGGTGTTAAAATAATAAGGGAAAATGATAAATTAAAAATAGAAAATACACAATTAAGTTTAACAAAAATTATAGAAAATTATCAGGAAATAACACAAAATAACTTAGATTTAGCAAATTTTATAGAAAACTATAAAAATAATTCAAATTCGAAATTTAAAGAAGAAGAAAATCAAATAGTGATGGAAACAACTGTAAAAACAGGAAATAAATATCAAAAATATGAAAAACTTTATGTATCAAAAAAGGATGGGAAACCTATAAAAATAGAAATAAAAGATACTAACCAAAATACTATAATCTACATAAAATATAATGAGATAGATATAAAAAAAGAAGCAATCTTGACATATACCAATATTAGGAGTGAAGATTATGGTAATAAAAAGAGGAGATATGTTTTATGCAGATTTAAGCCCAGTTGTTGGCTCTGAACAGGGAGGTATAAGACCTGTTTTAATAATTCAAAATGATATGGGAAATAAATATAGTCCAACAGTAATTGCAGCGGCTATAACATCACAAATGAATAAAACAAAACTACCAACACATATAGAAATAGACTCTGAACAATGTGGATTAAAAAATGATTCTGTAGTTTTGGCAGAACAGATAAGAACAATTGATAAAAGTAGATTAAAAGAAAAAATAGGTCATATAGAAGATGAACAAATAATTAATAAAATAAATAGTGCACTTGGAGTAAGTTTTGGACTAGAAGATTAAAAATTTCGGGATTAAGGACCCGTCCCTCAATCCCGAAATTTTTATACTTTTAATTTTTTAAATACCTTAATTTCTTTAAATAATTTATCAATAAGAGCAGTTTTTTCGCTAACAATATTGCGATATGAAGTTAAAACTTCATCATAATTTTCAATGGTTTCTTGACCTATTAAAAGGCATTTCATACCTTCTAAATAGTAATTTTGTTTTTTCTTGTCTTTGGTAGAAAGTCGTTTCTTATTATATTTTTCAATTTCTGCAAGACGTTTTATTTCAACTTTTAAGTCTTTTAAATAATCCATAATACATGAAATTTCGTATTCTGTGTCATCAATAATAACTTTAATTAGAGCCTTTACGATAGCAGGATTTAGAAGGCCTACTTTTGTGTCTTTTACAGGGACTTTATAATTTTCTGGATGTTCAATAGGTTTTGATTCTTGTATTAGGATTTTTAAAGTATCAATAATATCAATATGTGATTTATATTGACGCTTACTAATAATAGCATCAAATTCATCAGCAACACGGATAATTTGTCCTTCTATTGGAATGTCTTTTCCGGTGATACCATTTGGATAACCAACTCCGTTTAATGCCTCGTGATGATATAGTGGTCCAGCAGAATAAGGGCGCAATTTTAAATCATCCATACAAATATTATAACCAATTGTTGTGTGAGTTTTCATTATTTCAAATTCTTTATCGTCTAAAGGTGATTTTTTTTGTAAAATACTTGCAGGAATAAATTGTTTCCCAATGTCATGCAGATAAGCACAAATTGTACAATATTCAGTAAAATCTTTAGAAAGATGTAAATATTTACAGATTCTACAAACAATGCTTGCTACATTTTCTGAATGTTTCCTTGTAAAAACATCTAAACTTCCTAAAATATTTAATTGATATTGCATACTTTTATCTAGGTTATAAGATTTTAGGCTAGTTTTATCATAAAAATCAAATTCTTCTTTTGGCATAAAGTTACCTCTTTTCACATTAATTCTTTAAATATTGTAACAAAAAAGATTTTTTAATTCAAGTTAAACAGTAAAAAAATGTTGTAAAATTTTATAAAATGTGGTTTAATATATAAAAATAAATGAAAAGTAGGAGATAAAATGTTTAAAGATAAGCAAGATTATGAAAAATATATAGAAAAACAAAAAGTGACAAATGCAGATTTGAGAGAAGAAAATTATTTTGAACATAATGATAATGGAGAAATAATATTAAAAAAGCAAGACTATAATACATCAGCACTTGATGTTGAAAAATATACTAACTGTGTTAATTGGGTTTTATTAAAAGACCAAAAAACTATGGCATTATTAAAAAGACCATTTGGAGATATATACAGAGAACTAACTAAAGAACAATATTATGTTTCACTATATAACAATATACTATTGCCACAAATAGCAAAACAATTCCAAAACAAAAGTGCCCAATATTATATAGTTGCAGGTAACAAATTTAATAGAAATATGAAACAGATATTAACAGTAGATTTTAAAAAGAAAAATGAAGAATTGGTACATGGTGAGGAAATATTAGAAGAATCAGATGGTAATATAAATGAATTAAATATTCAATCTATAATGAAACATATAAATAAATATTTGAATGAAAAAGCTTTTAAAAGCCAAGACATAGATACAATAAAAAAAGAATTTATAAAGCAATCATTATTTAATAGATTTGTAAAGCAGACAGATGAAAATAATCATAATTGGGGAATATTGTTAAATGAAAAGGAAAAAAGGGCTAGAATTGCACCAATTTATGATTTAGATTGTTGTTGCGAGTCAGGTACATTAAGAAAAAAAGTAAGAACAACAAGTGATGGAAGCAAATATGATTTTGGAGCATTTTTTAGGGATTTTGGAGATAAAAAATGGTTTAATAAATATGTAGAAGAGGTAATAGAAGATTTTGATATAAACAAAGCAATACAGAATGCTAAAACAGAAACAGGAATAGAGATTCCTACTGAAATAAAAGAACATTATAAAAACTTTTTTGGTGAAAGATTTTATGAATTTAAAGGAGCATATCAAAAATTTTTAACAGAAGAAATCGATAAAGAAAAACAAAATGAAGTAAGATAATTGAAAAGTCAAGTAAAATGTGATATTATAATACATAGATTGAAATTGGAGGAAAGACAATGTACAGAACAAAAACATGTGGAGAATTAAACATAAACAATGTAGAAGAAACAGTAGAACTAGCAGGATGGATACAAAAAATAAGAGATTTAGGAGCAATGATATTCATTGATTTAAGAGACCAATTTGGAATAACACAAATAGTAATAAATGACGAAGAATTACAAAAACAAGCAAAAGATCTAACAACAGAGAGTTGTATTCACATATCAGGAAAAGTTGTGGAAAGAAGCAATAAAAATACAAAAATTCCAACAGGCGAAATAGAAGTAATTGCAAATGAAATAGAAGTATTAGGAAAATGCAAAAATGTGCTACCATTTGAAATAAACACAGACCAAGAAGTTAGAGAAGATTTAAGATTAGAATATAGATTTTTAGATTTAAGAAATGAAAAGTTACACAATAATATTTTACTACGTTCAAAAATCTTAAAAACATTAAGAGATAAAATGGATGAATTAGGATTTGCGGAAATTCAAACACCAATACTTGCAAATTCTTCACCAGAAGGTGCAAGGGACTATTTGGTACCAAGTAGATTAAATCCAGGAGAATTTTATGCATTACCACAAGCACCACAACAATTTAAACAATTATTGATGGTATCAGGATTTGATAAATACTTCCAAATTGCTCCATGCTTTAGAGACGAAGACCCTAGAGCAGACAGAGCTCCAGGAGAATTCTATCAATTAGATTTTGAAATGAGTTTTGCAACACAAGAGGATGTATTTAAAGTAATAGAAGAAGTTGTACCATATACTTTCAAAAAATTTACAACATGGAAAGTAGACGAGGGACCATTTATCAAAATTCCATATAGAGAAGCCATGGAAAAATACGGAATTGATAAACCAGATTTAAGAAATCCATTAATAATACAAGATGTAACAAAATGCTTTGAAAATTCAGACTTTAAAGCATTTGAAGGAAAAACTATAAAAGCAATAATAGTTCCAGATGGAGCAGAACAAGGAAGAAAATTCTTTGACAAAATGACAGAGTATGCTACATCAGACGAAGTAGGAGCAAAAGGTCTTGCTTGGACAAAATATGAAGAATCAGGAGAAGTTACAGGTGGAATTGCAAAATTCATTACAGATGATATAAAAGAACAATTAGTAAATGAATTTGGAATGCGCAAGAACTCAAGTGTATTCTTTATAGCAGACGAATTTAAAACAGCACAAAAAATAGCAGGTTTAGTTAGAATTGAATTAGGAAAAAGATTAGATTTACTAGAAAAAGATGTTTACAGATTCTGCTACATAGTAGACTTCCCAATGTATGAATTATCAGACGAAGGAACAATAGACTTTAACCATAACCCATTCTCAATGCCACAAGGCGGAATGGAAGCATTAGAAACAAAAGACCCATTAGACATATTAGCATATCAATATGATTTAGTATGTAATGGATATGAAATGGCATCAGGAGCAGTAAGAAACCACAACCCAGAAATAATGGTAAAGGCTTTTGAAATTGCAGGATACAAAGAAGATGATGTTAAAAATAGATTTGGTGCATTATATAATGCATTCCAATATGGAACACCTCCACATGCAGGTGCAGCACCTGGCGTAGACAGAATGGTAATGCTTATTGAAGATTCTCAAAATATTAGAGAAGTTATTGCTTTCCCTAAAAATAAGAGAGCAAGAGATTTACTTATGAGAGCACCTTCAGTTGTTTCTGAACAACAATTAAAAGATGTTCATATTGAGGTAAAAAAATAATGTAGTATTAAAAGGTAGTACAAATAGTTGTATTGCCTTTTTTGTGTTTTATCTATGTATGAAAATGAATGCATAGATGTTACTTATAAGAAACAGATTCAAACCCCTGATAGTATAATAATTGCCAGAAGAGGAAAGGGCACAGTTAGTATACATTATATGCTCCTAGGCAATAAGGAAGGAATTCAGGTAAAAAAATTCACATTTAATTATGTGAATGAACTGTATGCTAGTGATTTACCGGCCGAGGTTATAGAACATGTAAAAAATATGTTCTAAGTTATTTGCTAAAAATCTCAAATTAATTTTTTTTAAAAGTCCAGTTTTTTGCTGGACTTTTATTATAAGTATTGTTATAATAAAAAAGAAGGATAAATAAAGAAAGGAAGAAGAAAAAATGGAATATAGATATGAACCAGAAGGTGTGTGTTCACAAGAAATGATAATAGAAGTAGATGATGATACAATAAAAAGGGTAACAATACAAGGTGGATGTGCAGGAAATACAGTTGGAGTTTCAAGATTAATAGAAGGAATGAAAATTCAAGAAGCAATAAAAAGACTAAAAGGAATACAATGCGGATATAAGGGAACATCATGCCCTGATCAATTAGCAATAGCACTAGAAAAAATAGTAGAAAGTAAAAAATAAAAAGTTACAAATTACATTCAATAATATGATTATTTGTGGAGTCTGTGAAAAGAAAAGAACAGAAAATAATTAAATGATATAAAAATGGCAGAATCAAGATTTTGTAGCAATTTGTACTGCGTAAAAATCTTGATTCTGTTTTTTAAGCCGATAAAATGAAGTCTTTATTGGCTAGTAAAAGTGCTTTTATCATTTCAATTTGCTTTTTAGAAAGATGTGTGTCATTATCAAGTGAATATAAGTTTTTCATTAATAAAGCAATATCTAAATCTTGGTTTTTTGTTAAATTTTCTGAATCAACATTTTCAGAGATTCCAAGTAAATAATCTAGAGATACATTAAAAATGGCTGCTATTTTAGAAGCGACATCGATTCTTGGTACTCGTTCGCCATTAATATATCTACAAATTGTTACATTTGTAGTACCAATTTTTTCTGCTAATTGAGTTTGAGTCATATTGCTTTCATCAAGTAAGACAGTTAACCTATAACTAAATTTTTCTGCATCAAATTTCATAGAATACCTCCATACCAACTATTATAGAACTATAACCAATAAGTTACATGGATAATTACCTAAAATATAAAAATAATAATTATATTAACCAAACGGTAATAAAAGTAAACAATAACAAAGATAAAAACAAAAAACAACAAACTAAAACTGATTATTAATAAAATCATAAAAATTTCTAAATTCATAGCCTTCAGATTTTAAATAAGAAATAGACTCTTTAAGTATATTATAAGTTTTATTTACATCCGCAGTATCATGCATCAAAATAATTAAAGTACCTTTATTTTTAGAAGTGTTTTTTAAATTATTTATTAATTGATAATCAGAATATTTTCTTTCAGAATCTTTATTTAAACAATTCCAATCAACATAAACATAATTTAAACTAGATAAAACCTTAAGAGCTTCTTTTTTTTGACTGGTATATATATGTGACATATAACCATTTGGAAATCTAAAAATATGTGAGCAATAATTATCAATACCAAGTGCTTTAGCAATTTCTGCATCTGTTGAAGTGATTTCGTTTTTAAAAGATTCCATATTTCTATACAAAATTTTATTATTATGATTATATCCATGGTTTGCAATATAGTGACCTTCTTCATACTCACGTTTTACTAATTCGGGATTTTCTTTAACATGTTTTCCAACAACAAAAAAAGTTGCTTTAACATTTTCTTCTTTTAGAACATCTAAAATTTTTGCAGTTGCCTTAGTTGTTGGACCGTCATCAAAAGTTAAATATGCCCTTTTTTCATCAGATTTTTCTATGTCGTTTAAAGAAATTGTTACATCAATATTAAAAAAAGAATTTTTGGCAAATTCTATTGCGTAAGATGGGGAAATATGCAAAAAAAACGTGGAAATGGAAATTAACAATAAGAAAAATAAAACGATTCCACAATATAAATGCTTTCTATTTTTTATAAATAAAACTTTCATACTTGCCTCCATAATAATATATATGAAAGAAGCAAAAAAATAACACATAAAATAATAAATTATGTGTTATTAAATATTATAAATTTAATTTATGGACATTGCTTGTTCTTTAGTTATATAACCATATTCAAGCATAGTTTTTAAAACATGATATTGACGTTTTTTTGCTAAAGTAGGATTTACTGTTGGAGCATATACAGATGGTGCATTTGGAACGCCTGCAAGCATTGAGGCTTCATCTAGGTTTAAATCTTTAGGTGCTTTTTTATAATAGCCATAACTTGCAGTATAAATTCCATAATAACCATCACCAAAATATGCTGTATTTACATATATTTCAAAGATTTCTTTTTTGCTATAATTTTTTTCTATATCATATGCGGCAAAAATTTCACCAATTTTTCTTAACCAGGATTTATCTTGAGAAAATACGATATTTTTTGCAACTTGTTGTGTTATTGTACTTCCACCTTCTTGTAGTTCTTTGTTTTTTACATTTGTGAATAGGGCTCGTCCTATGGCAATGAAGTCTACAGGTCCATGGTCGTAGAATCTGTGGTCCTCGACACTAATTACAGCGTTTCTATAATCTGCGGACATATCTTCAAATTTGACAAAGTTTTCTTTTCCTGTAATCTCGTCAATTCTTGTTATTAACGGTTTTTCTTTTAGTGCTTGGTTATAATATAATTTGCCGATTCCTAGAATTGCTAAGGAGAAAATTATTACTAATAATATTATTGTGAATAATAGTTTTTTTATAAATTTCATATAAAACACCATCCTTTGTATTTGCAACTACATTATATATAAAAAATGAAAGGATGTCAAAAAAATCTTGTAAAATAAAAATTATTGTGATAGAATACAAAACAATAAAATATAACTATATTTTATTTACTATTAATACCTAAATGAGGTGATATCTATGATAAAATTTACAAAAATGCATGGGCTAGGGAATGATTATGTTTATATTGATGCAATAAATCAAAAAATAGAAAACGAATCATCTCTAGCTAAATTTGTCAGCAATAGACATTTTGGAATAGGCTCAGACGGCTTAATTTTAATATGTAAAAGTGAAATTGCAGACTTTAAAATGAGAATGTTTAATTCTGATGGAAGTGAAGCAGAAATGTGTGGAAACGGAATAAGATGTGTAGGAAAATTTGTATATGACAAAGGACTTACAAATAAAACAACAGTAAAAATTGAAACACTTGCCGGAATTAAAACATTAATATTAAATACAAAAGACGGAAAAGTTGAAACTGCACGAGTTGATATGGGAGAACCAATATTAGAAGCAGAAAAAATTCCTGTAATATCAACAGAAAAACCAGTAAAAAATCTTGAACTAGAAGCAGAAAACAAAAAATTCAAATTCACATGTGTATCAATGGGAAATCCACATGCCATTACAATAGTAGAAAACACAAAAGAATTTGATGTAGAAAAATATGGTAAAGTATTAGAAATTGATAAAGCATTTCCTAAAAAAGCAAATATAGAATTTGCACAAATCATAGACAGGCAGAACATCAATATGAGAGTTTGGGAAAGAGGAGCAGGAGAAACATTAGCATGTGGAACAGGAGCATGTGCTACAGCGGTTGCTTGCAATTTAAATGGTCTAACAGACAGAAAAGTGAATATAGAATTATTAGGTGGAACATTAAATATTGAATGGAATGAAACAGATAATCATGTATATATGACAGGACCTGCAGTAACAGTATTTGATGGAGAACTTTATGAGGAGGCAATTAGATGAGTTATATAAATGAAAATTTTTTAGAATTACAAGATAGTTATTTATTTTCTACAATTGCAAAAAAAGTAGCAAAATATACAGAAGAACATCCAGATAAAAAAATTATAAAATTAGGAATTGGTGATGTAACAAAGCCAATAGTTCCAGTATGTATAGAAGCAATGAAAAAGGCAGTAGAAGAAATGGGAACAGCACAAGGATTTAGAGGATACGGACCAGAACAAGGATATGAATTTTTAAGGGAAGAAATATCAAAAAAAGACTACAAAGCAAGAAACATAGACATATCAGTAAACGAAATATTTGTATCAGATGGTTCAAAATGTGATTGCGGAAATATAGTTGATATATTTGCGCAAGATAACAAAGTTGCAATTACAGACCCGGTTTACCCAGTATATTTGGACACAAATGTAATGTCAGGAAGAAGCGGAAAATATAATAAAGAAAAAGAAACATATGATAAAATTGTATATTTACCAGTAACTGCAGAAAATGATTTTAAACCAGAATTACCAAAAGAAAGAGTTGATTTAATATATTTATGCTTCCCAAACAACCCAACAGGAACAGTATTAGATAAAAATGAATTAGAAAAATGGGTTAAATATGCAAGGGAAAATAAATCAATTATTTTATATGATGCTGCATATGAAGCATTTATAACAGAGGAAAATATACCACATAGCATTTATGAAATAGATGGAGCAAAAGAAGTAGCAATAGAATTTAAAAGCTATTCAAAAACTGCTGGATTTACAGGCGTTAGATGTGGATATGTTGTAATACCTGAAGAATTAAAGGGTTATACAGAAAATGGAGAAGAAATAAGTTTAAACAAATTATGGAATAGAAGGACTTGTACAAAATTTAATGGAACTCCGTATATTACTCAAAGAGCGGCACAAGCAATTTATACAGAAGAAGGTCAAAAACAAATAAGAGAAAATATTAATTATTATTTGGAAAATGCAAAAATTATTAGAGAGGGATTAGAAAAAGCTGGATTTAAAGTGTATGGAGGAGTTAATTCACCATATATTTGGCTTAAGATTCCAGAGGGTATGACTTCTTGGGAATTTTTTGATAAATTGTTGGATGAGGCAAATGTTGTTGGTACACCTGGAAGCGGTTTTGGCCCACATGGTGAGGGCTATTTTAGACTTACTGCTTTTAATACTAAGGAAAATACCGTTGAGGCAATTGATAGAATTAAAAATTTGTTTTTGCAATAGGTGGATATTAGGAAAGTTATATTTTTAGTGTATGATATAATGCAAATAGTTGAGATGGAAATTGAATTCTATCTCAACTTTATTTTATTTTTCAAATAGAAATACAAACAAAAATTTGTACAAGACTATTGACTTTTTCAATTTTAATTTATATAATAAGCAAAGAAAATGAGAGAAAAAATATCAAGAAAGTAGGGATAAAAATGAAAGAACAATTTTTAGAATTGTTAAAACAAGTCAAAAGAGAAGGAATAAATGAACTAATAGAATTCATAGAAAAAACAGACTTTTTTACTGCACCAGCAAGTACAAGATTCCACGGAAACTACGAAGGTGGTTTAGTAGAACATAGTATGAAGGTATATGAAATATTAAAACATAAAGTAGAAACAAATATGGAACCACTAAATGTAAATCCAGAAACATTAATATTAGTACCATTATTACACGATTTATGCAAAGCAAACTTTTATAAAATAGATTATAGAAATGCAAAAAATGCACTAGGAGTATGGGAAAAAGTACCATACTACACAGTAGATGACACAATACCATATGGACACGGAGAAAAATCAGTAATGATGATTACAGAATATATGAAATTAACACCAGAAGAGAAATACTCAATCCGTTGGCATATGGGGTATACAGAACCAAAAGAACTATACAATACAATAGGAACGGCGTACAAAAAATATCCATTGGCACTATTAATGCACGAAGCAGACTTAGAGGCAACTTATTTTTATGATATATAATGTTCCAAAAGGACAAAAAGACAAACGCAAATGATAGGAGAGAAAAATTATGTTAGCATATATAAAAGGAATACTAGAAATGAAAATGACAGGATACATAGTAATAGATGTAGGTGGACTAGGTTACAAAGTATTCATGTCAGAATCAGGAATAGAAAAATTAGGTAACATAGGAGAACAAGTAAAAGTACACACATATTACAAAGTAAGAGAAGATGATATTAGCATATTTGGATTTAATAGTTTAGAAGAACTAAGAATGTTTGAATTATTAATATCAGTAAGTGGAATAGGAGCAAAAACTGCAGTAGCAATGCTTGATGTATGTGAGCCAACAGAATTTGCACTTGCAATAATATCAGAAGATGTAAAAACATTAACACAAATACCAGGAATAGGTGCAAAATCGGCACAAAGAATAATTTTAGAATTGAAAGATAAAATGAAAAAGGAACAACAAATCCAAGAATTAACAAAAGCAACAAAAGAACTAAATTCAGTAAAAACAAAACTAGAAGAAAGAATAGAAAACGAGGAAAAAATCCAAGAAGCAATGGCTGCTTTACAAGTTTTAGGATATAATAAACGTGAAATTGAAAAAGCATTTGATAAATTGGCAAAAGAAGATATGTCAACAGAAGAATTAATTAGAAAAGGGCTAACAATACTTGGAAAATAAAAATAGGGATTTGGGGACGGGTCTTTAATCCCTAAAATATTAAAAAAATTTTCGGGATTAAAGACCCGTCCCCCAATCCCGAAATTTAGGAGAAAAATGATGAACAGTAATGAACCACTAGCGTATAGAATGAGACCCAAAACACTAGAAGAATATGTAGGACAAGAGCATGTACTTGGAAAAGACAAAATTTTATATAGAACAATAAAAGCAGATAGACTATCTAGTATCATATTATTTGGACCTCCAGGATGTGGAAAAACATCACTTGCAAAAGTAATAAGTGAGACAACAAAATATAAATTTTATAAAATAAATGCAGTAACTGCTGGAGTATCAGACATAAAAAAAGTAATTGAAGAAACAAAAAATTTTATGATAAATCCAACAGGAAAAAGCATACTATTTATAGACGAGATTCATAGATTTAACAAATTGCAACAAGATGCTTTACTTCCATATGTAGAAAATGGACTTATAATTTTAATTGGAGCAACAACAGAAAATCCATATTTTGAAGTGAATAAGGCTTTAATCTCAAGGTCAATGGTTATAAAACTAGAACCATTAACAGAAGAAAATATATATATAATTTTAAAAAATTCATTAACAAGAGAAGATGGCCTAAAACAGTATAGTATAAAAGTTGAAGATGATACTTTAAGAAAACTGGCAGCAATATCAAATGGAGATGTACGAACGGCTTTAAATGGATTAGAAATAGCAGTTCTTACAACAAATATGGAAGCAGATGGATATATTCATATAACAGACGATGTTATCAAAAATTGTGTTCAAAGTAGAAAAGCAGTTTTTGACAAAAAAGGTGACACACACTATGATAATATAAGTGCATTTATAAAATCTATGAGAGGTTCAGACCCTGATGCAACTGTGTTTTATTTGGCGAGGGCTTTAAATGGCGGAGAAGACCCAATGTTTTTGGCAAGAAGAATTGTAATTGCTGCATCAGAAGATGTTGGTATGGCAAATCCAAATGCATTGGTTGTAGCAAATGCAGCAATGCAAGCGGTACACATGGTTGGAATGCCGGAAGCAAGAATATTACTTTCAGAAGCGGCAGTATATGTAGCAACATCAAAAAAATCTAATGCTTCATATTTGGCTATAAACAAGGCTTTAGAAGATGTATCAACAAAAGATACAGGGACAATTCCTATGCATATTAGAAATGCACCAATAAAAGAAATGGAAAAACTAGGATATCATGAGGGATATTTATATCCACATGATTTCCCTGGCCATTGGGTAGAACAACAATATTTGCCAGACAAAATGTTGGGAACAAAATATTATATAAAAGACGAAAATATTCCAGAATAAAAAAGAAAAAATTGGGAAACCTACTTAAAAAGAAAAGTAGGTTTTTTTATGCTTCAAAAAAATAAAGAACAATTAAAAAAATATTCTAAATTATCATTAATAGGATTTATTGCAGGAATGATAAGTGGATTTTTTTCAACAGGAGGTGGATTAATACTTGTACCAGCTTTTTTGTATTTATTAGAAATAGATTCTCAAAAAGCAAGAGGAACATCAGTATTTTGCATACTTCCAATGGTTTTAACAAGTAGTATATTTTATTATAAAGGAAACTTTATAAATTGGAATATAGCAATATTATGTGGGATAGGTGGAGCAATAGGAGGATATATTGGTGCCAAACTATTAAAAAAATTACCGGAAAAATATTTTAAAATAGCATTCACAATATTTTTGTTTTATGTATCTATAAAAATGATAATTTAGTGAAAAAAATATATTAGTCGTAAAATAAAAATAAGATTTCGTGAAAAAAATGTAAAAAAGTATAAGAATTATAGTATGATAAAAAACAGAATATAATAAAAGAAGGTGAGAACAAAATAAAAATGAATAAAAAAATACACGAAAATATGTGGAAAACAAATAATAAACAATATCTTTTTGAATTACAAAAGTTTTTAGATTTAGCGGATAATATAAAGGACGAAAAATTAAGAAAAAATATAATATCGCAAATGTTAAAATGTGATAGGTATTTAACAAAAATTGCGGAAGAAGAATTGAAAAATAAAGAAAGATAAAAAAGTGGTGAATAATGAGAGCAATAATTATAGGCTTAGTTTCAGGAATAGTAAGTGGAACTGGTATGGGCGGCGGAACAATTTTGATTTTTTTATTAACAAATATTTGTGGATTAGAACAGCACATAGCACAAGCAACAAATTTAATATTTTTTATTCCAACATCAATTGCCGCAATAGTTGTAAATATAAAAAACAAAAATATACGATTAAGAGTTGCAATAATAATTTCATTATTTGGAATCTTGGGAGCAATTGTAGGAGCAAATTTATCAATTCATACAGATGTAAACAAATTAAGAAAAATGTTTGGAATATTTTTGTTAATTATTGCTATACATGAAATATATACCATTTATAAAGAGCATAAAAAAAGTAAAAAAGGACAGAATAAAAATTGAAAAAATTAAATAAAAGTTTATGGATAAAATTTTATTTAGTGAAAGAGGCAAAAGAAAAGTTTGAAGATAATTATGAAATGTAATATATTAATCAAATTTTGTGCATTGAAAGGAAGGTAAGTAAATATGAAATTTACAAAGGGATTAGTAGTAGGAGGATTATTAGCAACAGGTTTGTTAATGATGTATAACGATACAGATTTATTGAATAAAAATAAAATGATGAAAAAGGGAAAAAAATTTGTCAAGAAAATGGGAATAATATAAAAATTTAATTTTAAAATGCTATATATGAAACTTTGAAAAAATTCATACATAGCATTTTTTTTATTAGGACAATATTATTTATCGCAACATTCTTTAGAATCTTCACAATTTCTATCATCACAATGACCATCGTTTTTGCCTATAAAGCAATCACATTTATCATGTTTATCGCCTTTTAAGCATTTGCCTTCGTGATGACATTTTGCACAAATTTTTATTTTCTTTGTAGCATTTGCCCAAATTTGGATAGCGTAGTGTCTATCTGGACAAAGAGGGCCAAATACGAATTCTCCTTCTTTGTCTGTAAATGTGTGACCTATTGGTTTTCTTATTTCTTTACCACAGTCATAAGCAACTTCTGTTAATTTTACAACTGCGTCACAAATAGGTTCTTTGAAACAGTCTCTGATAACTCCGTATATAACATCTCTATTATCTTCTGGTAGGCTTATATCTAAGTCAAATTGCTTGCCACCTGATATAACACCATCAACATCTAATATTGGACATCCAGGTCTTTTTTCTTCCATTTCCATAAAAATTACATCCTTTCAAATAATATTTTTTTCAAACATAATGTCTGTTTAATATATAATATGAAAAACTTTAAAAAAAGATAAAGAATATTATACAATTTTGTTGAAATAAAAAATTTTATGCTATATAATTAATATGTACTAAAAGAAAAGGAGATAAAGGTATGAAAGATAAAAAAAGAGCATTTGCTATTGCAAATAGCGATGCAAAAAAAGTAAAAGCACGAATAAATGAGATAAATGAAAAAAGAGAAGAAAGTGGTAGACCATTATTGACAAAAGCACAGGAAAAAAGTGTAGCAAGAAAAGTAGTAAAGCGTGAAAAAAGAAAAAGAATGCTTGCTGCTATTGGATTAACAGCATTAGTTTCAGGTGGAACTGTGGCTTTATTAAATCCGGGAACTAAAGGAGTAGAACAAAATAAAAATGAAATAACAGTAGATGCAGAAAGGGCTGGTAAAAACGTAAATGTTAAAAATCTGAGTGATAGAGAAGTTTTTATTGAAGGTATAAAAGTAAGTAATGAAAAATTAGAAGAAATAAATGATACAACATTAGAAGATACTGTTGTAAAAGAAGTTGAAAGTAAAAAAACACCAAATGAAGTTTTGGATTATCTAAAAGATATTTATATCCAAGAATATAATAATGAGTACAAAACAAATTTTGACAGAAGCAATGTTAGTGAAATTTATAGAACTAGAGAAGATAATGGATTTTTTTTAGTTAAAGACAGAGATCAAAACGGAAACGAGATAATACGATATAAAAATGAAAATGATTCAAAAGATGACAAAGTAGATATTAGTGGAGGACTAATAAAAGTAACAGTAACAGATGAAAATTCAAAAATAATTCAAAAAGTTTTAAATGATGGAAATAATAATTATACAGGCATTGCAAACTATGATAATAAAGCATTAGAAAAGGTAGAAAAAATAATAGATACTGGAATTACATGGAAAGATAGTATGGATAATCAACAAACAGATTCCAAAATAAAACGAGGATATAAACGAAATTTTATAAAATCAATTGTTGAGTATAAAGAAAATCAAATAGAAGAGATAAAGACGGGAAACTTAGGGGAAGAAAGATAAAATTTTGCATTTTTAAATAAAAAGTGTTATAATATAAGTATAGTAACAGTAGAAGGAGATTAAAGGCTAGAAAATATAGCCGGAAAAGGAGACAAATATGATGAATAATACAACACGGAGAAAACAATTAATAAGAGATTGGAGGATAAAAAAGATAGGCTTATATATTATCAGCCTGTTAATTATATTCCTTGGAACGATATTAACTGCAAAAGGTATTGTTTCAGATCCGATAAAAAAACCGTGGCAGTTTATTACAGGTTTTGTAATCTGTGTATTTGGAGTATTTTCAATGATAGATGCATATCATTGGAAATTTAAAAATTATCTTTCCAAAAAAATGAAAAAAGCTCGTTAATACGGGCTTTTTCCTTTTGGAATTATTGATATTTTTATAAATTAAAACATCGCAATAGAAACTCAAATAAAACAAAATGAATAAATTTCCACTCTTTGGCAAACAATAAAAACAAAAAATGTTTGCAAGGAGTGGGATTTTTTTGAAAGAAAACCAAAAACTAAAAATAACAGGAACAATGCTAGAAAAAAGCCAGCTAGAAAAACACTTAGAAAAAATAGCATCAAGTCACAATACAACATCAAAATCACAAAAAGACACATATCCAGTGCCACAACTAATAGAAAACTTTAAAACAATAGAAGAAGTCTACAACATATTAAACGAACATCTAAAATTAGGAATAAACATACACCCTGCAGGAGAATGGCTGTTAGACAATTTTTATATAATAGAAGAAACAGTAAAACAAATTCAAAAAGAACTACCTTTAAATAAATACATGAATTTCGTAGGAATATCAAATGGGGAATACAAAGGATTTGCACGAATATATGTCCTAGCTTCAGAAATAGTTGCATATACAGATAACAAAATAGAAAGAGAAACTTTAGAAGATTATCTAATAAGTTATCAAAGAAAAAAGACATTAAGTATGGACGAAATTTGGAATATAGGAGTCTTTTTGCAAATTGCAATTATAGAAAATATAACAGATATATGTGCACAAATATATAGCAGTCAAATTCAAAAATATAGAGCAGAAAATATCGCAGAAAGGCTAGTTGAAAATAAGGATAAATCACAAACAAAATTTAAAAATACTAAAATAGAAAAAGAATTTTTTCAAGATATGAGATATCCGTTTATTGAATATATGTCATACATTTTAAAAAGATATGGCAAAAAGGCAAATGCATATTTAAATGTACTTGAAGAAGTTGTTGAAAAACTTGGGACAACTGTATCTGATGTAATAAAAAAAGAACATTTTGAAATTGCAACTCAAAAAGTTTTAATGGGTAACAGTATTACAAGTATTAAAGAAATTCAAAGAATTAATTTCTTGGATATATTTGAAAAAATAAATGGTGTAGAAGAAATATTAAAAAAAGATCCAGCAAATGTGTATGAAAAAATGGACTATAAAACAAAAGAGTATTACAGGGGGAAGATAAAGGAAATAAGTAAAAAGACGAAGATTTCTGAAATTTATATAGCAAGAAAAATGCTGGAACTGGCACAAGAAAATTTGCAAGAATGCCAGAGAAATAAGCAACAACATTTGATAGAAAATACAAATGAGAACGAACAGCATTTACAATTAAATCAAGACAATGTACAAGAAAAAGATAGTGAACAAACAGAAACAAATAAATCAAAAACAACAAAGAAAACCCATATTGGATATTACCTAATAGACGATGGAATAAATAAATTATACGAAAAATTAGAATACACAAATAAAAAAGAAAAAACACCACAAGCAAAAACAAAAATATATATAACAACAATAGGAATTTTAACAATAATATTATCAGCAATTTTAAGTTACATTTTAAATTTAAAAATAAGAAGCACCGGACTCGCAGTTGTAAGTTTTATACTATTTTTAATACCATCAAGTGAAGTGATTATACAAATAATACAAGCAATTTTAAGCAAAACAGTAAAGCCTAAATTAATACCAAAAATGGACTTTTCAAATGGCATAGATGAAGATAACACAACAATGGTAGTAATTCCGACAATTGTAAAAAACAAAGAAAAAGTAGCCGAAATGTTTAAAAACTTAGAGGTTTATTATTTAGCAAACAAATCACCAAATTTATATTTTACATTGTTAGGTGATTGTTCAGAAAGTAAGATGCAAGAAGAAAAATTCGATATAGAGGTAATTCAAGAGGGATTAAATCAAGTTGGAAGATTAAATAAAAAATATCAAAATCAAGATTTTCCAATATTTAATTTTATATATAGAAAAAGAGAATGGAATGAAAAAGAAGGCTCTTATTTAGGATGGGAACGAAAAAGAGGAATGCTGAATCAGTTAAATCAATATATTTTACAAGGAAAAAATCCATTTAGAATTAATACTATACAAAACCAAATAGAAAATCAAGATATAGAAAAAAACAAAGATAAAGAGTATCAAAATACTGGAAATGAAATAATTAAAGAGAAATTAAAAAATATAAAATATATAATCACATTAGATGCAGACACAGATTTGGTTTTAAATACGGCATCAGAATTAGTTGGAGCAATGGCACACATATTAAACAGACCTAAAATAGATGAGCAAAAAAACATAGTAATAGACGGATATGGAATAATGCAACCACGAGTTGGAATTAATTTGGACATAAGTTATAAAACACTATTTACAAAAATATTTGCAGGAGCAGGAGGAATAGACAGTTACACAAATGCGATATCAGACAT
Organism: Clostridium sp. 28_17; assembly: GCA_001916065.1. Taxonomy (GTDB): domain Bacteria; phylum Bacillota; class Clostridia; order TANB77; family CAG-508; genus CAG-269. The sequence continues at coordinate 61,091 of MNRS01000013.1, read as the reverse complement.
ATATCAAGATAACTTCAAAGAGGGGATTTTTACAGGAAAAGGAATATATGACTTAAGAGTATTTGCAAAGGTAATGGAAAATGCAATTCCTGAAAATACGGTACTAAGCCATGATTTGCTCGAAGGAAGTTATTTAAGATGTGGACTGGTTTCTGACATCATGCTAATGGATGGTTATCCAACAAAATATATGAGTTTTATGAATAGACTTTCTAGATGGATTAGAGGGGACTGGCAAATAACAAAATGGCTAAGCAAAAAAAGTCCTTTAAATATGCTTTCGAAATATAAAATTTTTGATAATTTAAGAAGAAGTTTATTTGAAATCTCAATTATATTTTCTTTAATTTATATAAATATAAATGGAAAAATATTCGATATAGATGTTTTTGCATTTAATTTTATAATAATTTTAATTTCAATAATTCCGTTTATTTTGGAATTAATTAATTATCTATTTGGAAAAAGAGAAGGAGAAGAAAAACAAAAAACATTTACACCTAAAATATCAGGGTTAAAAGGAATTTTTGCACGAACAATAATTACACTTGGATGTTTGCCATACAAGGCATACACATCTTTAAAAGCAATAGCAAAAACAATGTATAGAGTAAAAGTGACACATAAAAATTTGCTTGAATGGACAACATCAGAAGAAGCAGAAAAAATGGCAAAAACAGATATAATCTCATACTACAAAAATATGGCAATTAACATTATAACAGGAATTGTAGCATTTATAATTTATGGAAATAGTAATAATATATTGGCATTAATGCTTGGAGTATTATGGATTTTAACTCCAGCAATTATGTATTGCATAAGTAAAGAAAAAACAGAAAAAGAGGCAGTAGAATTATTAACACAAAAAGAGCAAGATTATGTTTTAGAAATTGCTAGAAAAACATGGGGGTTTTTTGAAAAGTACTTAAGACAAGAAGATAATTTTTTGATTCCAGACAATTATCAAGAAGATAGAAAAAATAAAGTAGTAAGAAGAACGTCGTCTACAAATATTGGATTATCGATGATGGCGGTTATCTCTGCAAATGATTTAGGTTTTATAAATTATGATAAAACAATAGAATTGCTAAAAAATATTTTAAACACAGTAAATGAACTTCAAAAATGGAATGGTCATTTATACAATTGGTATAATACGGAAACAAAAGAACCATTATTTCCTAGATATGTCTCAACAGTAGATAGCGGTAACTTTGTAGGATATTTGTATGTTATAAAAAATTGGTTAGAAAGTCAAAACAAATGCGACGAAAGTCAATTTAAAAAACAAATAAAATGCGATAATAATCAAAATAAAAGCGACATAGATTTGATTTCTGGTTTACTAGAAATAGTAAACAAATTAATAGAAAACACAGATTTTTCGCATCTATACAAAAAAGAACAAAGAATATTTTCAATAGGATTCAATGTAGAAGAAAACAAACTAACAAATTCATATTATGACCTATTAGCTTCAGAAGCAAGACAAGCAAGTTTGATAGCAATAGCAAAAAAAGATGTACCGGCAAAACATTGGAATTCATTAAGTAGAACACTAACTACACTTGGAAAATATAAAGGGCTTGTATCATGGTCAGGAACATCATTTGAATATTTAATGCCAAATATCAATATACCAAAATACAAAGGAAGTTTATTAGACGAATCTTGCAAATTTATGATTATGAGCCAGATGGAATATGCAAAAAAATTGCAAATACCATGGGGAATATCAGAAGCGGCGTTTAACTTAAAAGATTTGCATTCAAACTATCAATATAAAGCATTTGGAATACCATGGCTAGGACTAAAAAGAGGACTTGCAGATGAAATGGTTGTGGCTCCATATGGAAGCATATTAGCAATAACAGATTACCCAAAAGAAGTATATCAAAATTTAAAAAGACTTGAAGAATATGGAATGTACAACAAATACGGATTTTATGAATCAATTGATTTTACACCAGAAAGATTAAAAAAAGGAAGTAAATCAGCAACAGTAAAAACATATATGGCACATCACCAAGGACTGATTTTGCTTTCAATAAACAATTTATTTAATAACAACATCTTGCAAAAAAGATTTATGCAAAATCCAGAAATAAATGCAATAAGCATTTTGCTACAAGAAACAATGCCAGAAACAGCAATAATAACAAAAGAAAACAAAGAAAAGGTTGAAAAATTAAAATATGTTGATTATGAAGATTACATCCAAGACACTTACAAAAAAATTGATGAGAGATTAATACGCGGAAATGTCATAGCAAACGAAGATTATTTGATAGCAATGAACCAAAAAGGAGAAGGAGCGAGTAGATATAAAAATATATTAATAAACAGATTTAAAAGCACAGATGATTACCCACAAGGGATATTTTTTGATATAAAAAATATAAAATCAAAGAAAATATGGAGTTCAAAATATATACCAAACAATGGCAAATATCAAATTAGTTTTATGCCAGACAAAATGGAACAAGAATTAATAAATGACAATATAAAAACAAAAATTGAAACAATAATAGCACCAGATGAGCCAGTAGAAATAAGAAAATTATCATTAGAAAATTTAGGAAATGAAGAAGAAATACTAGAAATAACATCACACTTTGAACCAGTATTATCACCAAAAGAGCAAGATTATGCACATCCTGCATTTAACAATTTATTTTTAATATTTGATTTTGACAATGAAACAAATAGTATAATTGTAAAAAGAAGAACAAGATACGAACATGAGAAAGAAGTATATATGGCAGTAAATTTATCAACAAATAGTGAAATAATTGGGGATTTAGAGTACGAAATAGACGAAGAAAAATTTACAGGCAGAGGGAATATAGGAATCCCTCAAATGGTTAAAAATTCAAGTCCATTTTCTAAAAAAATAGGACTTGTAACAGAACCTGTAGTTGCATTAAAAAGAGCAATGAAAGTTAAAAAACAAGAAAAATCAACTGTTAATTTAATTATTGCAGTAGGTGAAACAAAAGAAAAGGTAATTGAAAATATTAAAAAATACACGGTTGAAGAAAATATCAAAAAAGCATTTGGACTATCAAAGGCAAAAAATGAAGCGCAAACAAGATATTTAAGGATAAAAGGTTCACAAATAAGAGATTACCAAAAAATGCTATCATATATAATTTTCAACAATCCATCTAAAAAATTAAACTTAGAAAAATTACCAAAACAAAAATATAGTCAAAGTGAACTTTGGAAATATGGGATTTCAGGTGATTTGCCAATAATACTTGTAAAAATAAAAGATAGTAATGACACATATGTTGTAAAAGAAGTTTTAAAAGCATATGAATTTATGAGAACAAAGGGATTTGAAACAGAGTTAGTAATAATAGATGAAGAAAAATATAGTTACGAAAATTATGTTATGGAAGATATAGAAGAAGCGGTTTTGAACAGTCAGTTATCATATTTAAAAAATATTAGAGGCGGAATTTTTGAGTTAAATAAAAATGAAATAAGCAAAGAAGATATGAATTTATTGCAATTTATTGCAGGAATAATAATAGATAGTAAAAAAGGCGGAATAAGTCACTCACTAAAAGATATTGAAGAAGAATATTTGGAAAAATATAAAAAGATTCCAAATGAGCCAGAAAATATAATTATAGAACCAGAAAATCAAGAAAATATAGATATTTTACAAAACACAGAAAACTTGAAATATTATAATGAATATGGAGCATTTTCGGCAGATGGTAAAGAATATCTGATAAAAGCAAATAAAGATAATCGACTTCCAACAGTATGGTCACACATTATGGCAAATAAGAAATTTGGAACATTGGTCACACAAAGTATGGGTGGATATACTTGGTATAAAAACAGTAGACTAAATAGAGTAACAGCCTGGGAAAATCAACCTAATTTTGATATTCCATCAGAAATAATATATCTAAAAGACCAAGAAACGAAAAAGGTTTGGTCACTTGGACTAAACCCTATGCCAGATAATAAAAACTACAATGTAGTTTACGGATTTGGTTACACTAAATTTATTCATAAAAGTGATGGAATAGAACAGGAATTAGAAGTTTTTGTCCCAAAAGAAGATAGTGTAAAAATACAAATTTTAAAATTAAAAAATATGAATTTAAACAGAAAAAAATTGAAAATTGTATATTATATGAAACCTGTTTTAGGTGAAGATGAACTTAAATCAAATGGATATATCGATTTAAAATATGATAAAAATAACAATATAATTTGTGCACAAAATTTATATAATTCAGAATTTAAAAATGATGTAATATATGTATCAAATAGTGAAAAAATGCAAAGTTATACAGGTGATAAAAACTTCTTTTTTGGAAATGGAAATATATCAAATCCGGATGGCCTAAAAAAATCAAGTTTAAATAATGAAAACAGTTTAGGCAAAAAACCATGTATAGCATATGAAATAGAAGTAGAATTAGACAGTTTATCAGAAAAAGAAATTGTATTTTTGCTAGGAGCAGAAGATGCGGTAATAGACAGCAAAAACATTGCTTACAAATATAGCAAAATTCAAAATTGCAAACAAGAACTTGAAAATGTAAAAAGTTATTGGAGAGATATTTTAGGAAGACTTCAAGTTTACACACCACTAGAATCTATGAACATCATTTTAAATGGATGGGATATTTATCAAACACTACAAAGTAGGTTATTAAGTAGAACAGGATATTATCAATCAGGCGGTGCATATGGCTTTAGAGACCAATTGCAAGACACACTTGCATTAAAATATATTGACCCACAAATTTTGAAAAATCAAATTTTAAAGCATAGTAAACAACAATTTTTAGAAGGTGATGTTGAACATTGGTGGCATGAAGAAACAGGAAGAGGAATAAGAACTAAATTTTCAGATGACTTGTTATGGCTTGTATATTTGACTGCTGAATATATAGAATTTACAGGAGATTATTCAATATTTGAAGAGCAAACACCATATTTAATTGGAAAAGAATTAAAAGAAAATGAAGATGAAAGATATGACAAATTTGAGAGTGCTAAAGAAACAGGAAGTATTTATGAACATTGTATTAAAGCAATTGAAAGAAGCTTGAATTTTGGTGAAAATGGTTTGCCTAAAATTGGTAGTGGTGATTGGAATGATGGCTTTAGTAATGTTGGCCCTAAAGGAAAAGGTGAGAGTGTTTGGCTTGGATTTTTCTTGTATAATGTACTAGATAGATTTACTAAAATTATGGAGCATGTATCAGAAAAAGCTATACTTGAAGAGCAACAAAAAAATGATAATAATAATTTAAACGAAGAGAATAATAATCAGAATAAAGAAAATATTGAAAGTAAAATAGAAAAATACAAAACAATAATGCAACAATTAAAGAAATCATTAAACACAAACGGATGGGATGGAAGATGGTTTAAAAGAGCATTTATGGATGATGGAAACACATTAGGAAGTATGGAAAATGACGAATGTAGAATTGACAGTATTGCACAAAGTTGGAGTACAATATCAAACGCAGGGGACAATGACAAAAAATATATATCAATGGAAAGCTTAGAGAATCACTTAATAGACAGAGAAAATGGAATAATCAAATTACTAGACCCACCATTTGAAAAAGGAAAACTAAATCCAGGATATATAAAATCATATTTACCAGGAGTTAGAGAAAATGGCGGACAATATACACACGCAGCAGTATGGGTAATAATGGCAGAATCAATGTTAGGGTTTGGGGACAAAGCAACAGAATTATACAGAATGATAAATCCAATAGAACATGCACGAACAAAAGAAAGTTGTAAAAAATATAAAGTAGAACCATATGTAATACCAGCAGATATTTATGGAGCAGGTAACTTAGCAGGTAGAGGTGGATGGACTTGGTACACAGGTTCTGCAAGTTGGTATTACAAAACAGGAATTGAAAATATTTTGGGGTTAAAAATAAAAAATGGATTTATTAGAATCGAATCATGTATTCCATCATCTTGGAAAGAGTATAACATCAAATATAAGTGGAAAAATGCTTTTTATAATATTGTTGTTAAAAATCCAAATGGCAAAAATACAGGAGTTGAAAAAGTTATAGTTAATGGAGTTGAATTGGGAGAAACAAAAAAAATAATGCTTGAAGATAATGGAGTATTTAATGTTGAAGTTTTAATGTAAGACAAGTGGGACAGTCAAATTTGTCTCACTTTTTGTTGAAAAAATATAACTAAATGGAAAATGTTGTAAACAAAAATTAAGGATATGTGGAAAATAATATGACATCAAGACACAATGTTTCACCAATTGAAGTGAAATCAGGTAAAAATTATACATTTTCATCTTAATTATAAAATAGTGTTATAAGTATAATTAAATTACTAAAATTTTTAAAATTTTATTGACAAATAAGTGTATAAGGTGCTAAAATAAGTAACATAATAATAAAAATACATTGCGTTAGAACAATACAAAGCAATTAGAAGTCACTAAAAGAGAAAAAGGGTCACCGGCTGAAAGCCCTTTAAGGTCAACCTAAATTGTGAAACACATTGGAGCAATTTTTATAAAGTGGAAAATATTTGCAAAGCAAATACTTTCAAGCTGGGTGGTACCGCGGAATTATTTCGTCCCTGCATTATGCAGTGGACTTTTTTTTGTGTCCTACTGCATAAATCCCAAAAGGATAAAAATAGTAGGAGGTAGTTAAAAATGAACGAGTACAAAACACATACTTGTAACGAAATCAGTCTAGAAGACGTAGGAAAAAAAGTTAGGATTGCCGGATGGGTACAAACTATCCGTGACTTAGGAGGATTAGTATTCCTAGATATTAGAGATATGTATGGAATAACACAAGTTGTAACATCAGGAGAAGCGAAAGATGTTGATTTTGCATCACATATTCCAATAGAGTCAACAGTTACAGTCTATGGAACTGTAAAAAAGAGGGATGAAGAGACTGTAAACCCAAAATTAAAAACAGGTCTTGTTGAAATTAAAATTGAGGATATTAAAATTTTAGGAAAAAGAACAAAAAATATTCCTTTTGAAATTAACACAAACCAAGAAATAAGAGAAGATTTAAGATTACAATATAGATATTTAGATTTAAGAAATGAAAGATTACAAAATAATTTGAAACTTCGTGCACAAGTTTTACAATTTTTAAGAAATCAAATGCAAGAACAAGGTTTTTTAGAGGTTCAAACACCAATATTAACAAGTTCTTCACCAGAGGGGGCAAGGGATTATTTAGTGCCAAGTAGATTACATCCAGGAAAATTCTATGCATTGCCACAAGCACCCCAACAATTTAAACAATTGTTAATGGTTTCTGGAATTGATAAATATTTTCAAATTGCACCTTGTTTTAGAGATGAAGATGCTAGAGCAGATAGGGCTCCAGGCGAATTTTATCAACTAGATATGGAAATGAGTTTTGCAACACAAGAGGATGTTTTCCAAGTAATGGAACCAGTAATGTATAATACATTTAAAAAATTCTCCGATAAGAAAATTGCAGAATATCCATTCCCAAGAATAACATACAAAGATGCAATGCTTAAATATGGTTCTGATAAGCCAGATTTAAGAAACCCATTATACATTATAGATTTATCAGATTTCTTCAAAAAATGTACATTTAAGCCATTTATTGATAGAACTGTAAGAGCTATAAAAGTTGAAGGACATATGTCAAAAGGATTCCATGAAAAGATGTTAGCATATGCTATGTCAATTGGAATGCAAGGACTTGGATATTTAGAGGTTCAAGAAGATATGAGTTTTAAAGGCCCAATTGATAAATTTATACCAGATGATTTAAAGAAAACTTTAATAGAATTAGCAGATTTAAAACAAAATGATACAATATTTTTTATTGCTGATAATGAGAAGAGAGCAACAGAACTTGCAGGACAAATTAGAACTGAATTAGGAAATAGATTAAATTTAATAGATGAAGATGTATTCCAATTTTGTTGGATAATTGATTTCCCAATGTTTGAGTTAGATGACCATGATAAATTGGCATTTAGCCACAATCCTTTTTCAATGCCACAAGGTGGTTTGGATGCATTAGAAAATCAAAATCCATTAGAAATACTTGCATATCAATATGATATAGTTTGTAATGGAATTGAACTTTCTTCTGGTGCGGTTAGAAATCACGATATTCAAATAATGTTGAAAGCATTTGAAATGGCTGGTTACACAGAGGAAGAAGTTAAAACAAAATTTGGAGCTTTATATACTGCATTTCAATTTGGTGCTCCACCTCATGCAGGAATTGCACCTGGTATTGATAGAATGTTGATGCTTTTATCAAATTCAGATACTATTAGAGAAGTTATTGCATTTCCACTAAATAGTAAGGCACAAGATTTGATGATGGGGGCTCCTGGTAATGTAAGAAGAGATCAATTAAGAGATGTGCACATTGAAATTATAAAGAAATAGTGTTTATTATATAAGATAGTATTCGATAGTTCTTGACAAAATTTGATTTACTTAATTGTAAAGAACTTAGGGGATTAAACAAAAAGAAAAAGACTAGGAATGCTATGGAAGGCTCCTAGTCTTTTTTATTACTTTTGTTTTTAGAACTACTTCGACGTCTTGAGTGTATTATAACTCATATTTTATTATATGTCAATTTTTTTATTTTATTATTGTAATTTTATGCATTTGAGTATATAATAAAATAGATTTTTAAGGAGGAGATATAAGGTGAAAGTTAGTAAAGAAGAAATTTTACACATTGCAAAATTAGCAGATTTAGAAATTAAAGATGAAGAAATTGAAAAATATGCTCTTAATCTGCAAGATATATTAGAATTTGCAGAAGTTGTTAACAATGCTCCAGTTGATGGACTTGATGTTACAGTTGGTGCAAATGAAAAGAAAAATGTTTTTAGAAAAGATGAGATTAAGGTATTCAAAGATAATGAAGCATTATTACAAAATGCACCATCAGAGGAACAACATATGTTTAAGATACCAAAAGTTATAAATTAATTTTTAAAATAATAGCCATCTTGTGTCGTTACACTTCACTTGAAATTTAATCAATGTACATTAGTACGCTTCATAAATTTCAAGTTTGTGTGCCTAGCAATATAACTATTCTTTTAAAAATTAGAAAAATATTGAAATAGGAGGAAGTTTAATGAATATAACAGAATTAACAGTACATGAATTGCAAGAAAAACTAAAAAACAAAGAACTTACAGTAACGGAAATAACAAAAGCATATGTAGACAGAATAAATGATAAAGAAAAAGATGTACAAGCATTTGTTGCAACACTAACAGATGAAGCATTAGAGCAAGCAAAAGATGTACAAGAAAAAATAGATAGTGGAGAAATCAGTGGTGATTTTGCAGGAATTCCAATAGGAATAAAAGATAATATGTGTACAAAAGGTGTAAAAACAACATGTAGTTCTAAAATGTTAGAAAACTTTGTTTCACCATATGATGCAACAGTTGTTGAAAAATTAAATGCAGAAAATATGATAGACTTAGGAAAACTAAATATGGATGAATTTGCTATGGGTGGTTCAACAGAATATTCATATTTTAAGAAAACAAGAAATCCTTGGAATTTAAACAAAGTACCAGGAGGTTCTTCAGGTGGTTCTGCTGCAGCAGTTGCAGCAAACTTAGTTCCATGGGCACTTGGCTCAGATACAGGTGGTTCAATAAGACAACCTGCAAGTTTCTGTGGAGTAGTAGGACTAAAACCAACATATGGATTAGTTTCAAGATATGGACTGGTAGCATTTGCATCATCACTTGACCAAATTGGTCCAATTACAAAAGATGTAAGAGATAGTGCAATGCTTTTAAATTTAATTGCAGGACATGACGAAAGAGATACAACATCAGCAGAAATGCCTAAAAAAGATTATACAAAAGCATTAAAAAATGATGTAAAAGGCTTAAAAATAGGAGTTCCAAAAGAATTCTTTGGTGAAGGTATAAATGGAGAAGTAAAAGAAACTTTACAAAAAGCAATAGAAAAATACAAAGAACTTGGAGCAGAAGTTGAAGAATTTTCACTAGACATTGCTCAATATTCATTAGCAACATATTATATAATTGCATGTGCGGAAGCAAGTTCAAACCTAGGAAGATTTGATGGAATCCGTTATGGATATAGAACACCAGAATACAGTAATTTAAAAGAATTATATAAAAAGTCAAGAAGTGAAGGATTCGGAGAAGAAGTAAAAAGAAGAATAATCCTTGGAACATATGTATTATCATCAGGATATTATGATGCATATTACAAAAAAGCACAACAAGTTAGAACATTAGTTATGAATGAATTTAATAAAGGATTTGAAAAATATGATGTTATATTAACACCAACATCTCCAACAGTAGCATTTGACATAGGTTCAAGGTCAAACAATCCATTGGAAATGTATTTAGCAGATATTTGTACAGTATCTGTAAATATTGCAGGACTTCCAGGAATATCAATACCAGTAGGAGTTGACAAAGAAGGAATGCCAATTGGTATGCAATTAATAGGAAATAGATTCCAAGAAGAAACTATTTTAAATGCGGCATACACACTAGAACAAGAAATTAAATTTAGAGAAAATCATAAACCAGAATTTAAAGGAGGTGCTGAATAATGTCAAGAAGTGATTATGAAGTTGTAATAGGACTAGAAGTTCATGCAGAACTTTCAACAAAAACAAAAATATTCTGCTCATGTCCAACAGAATTTGGTGCAGCACCTAATACACATGTATGTCCAGTTTGTATGGCAATGCCAGGAACATTACCAGTATTAAACGAAAAAGTTGTTGAATATGCAGTAAAAGCAGGGCTAGCCACAAACTGTGAAATATCAAGAGATAGTAAAAATGATAGAAAAAATTACTATTATCCAGATTTACCAAAATCTTATCAAATATCACAATTTGATAAACCACTATGTGAACATGGATATATTGAAATTGAAACATCAGAAGGTAAAAAGAAAATTAGATTATTAAGAATTCACATAGAAGAAGATGCTGGAAAACTAAACCATGATGACTTTGGGGGAGGAAGCTTAGTTGATTTAAACAGAGCAGGAGTTCCTTTAATAGAAATGGTTTCTGAACCAGATTTAAGAAGTGCAGAAGAGGTTGAGGCATATTTAAGAAAATTAAAATCAATACTAGAATATATAGAAGTTTCAGACTGTAAAATGCAAGAAGGTTCATTAAGAGCGGATGTCAATGTATCTGTTCATAAACCTGGAACACCTTTTGGAACACGTACTGAAATGAAAAATATGAACTCATTTAGAAGCATTACAAGAGCTATAGAATATGAAATTGATAGACAAATTGATGTGCTAGAAGATGGAGGAAAAGTAGAACAGGAAACATTAAGATGGGATGATGTATCTGGAAAAACATTTTCAATGAGAGATAAAGAAGATGCACAAGATTATAGATATTTCCCAGATCCAGACTTAGTTGCAATAAAACTTTCAGAAGAATATATTGAAAATATCAAGAAAACTCTACCTGAATTACCAGAGACTAGAAAAGAAAGATATTTGAAAGAATATGAATTATCTGAAAAAGATGCAAATATTATAACTGCATCAAAATATTTATCAGACTTATTTGAAAGTGCAATAAAAGTATGCAATAATCCAAAAGCAGTAAATAACTGGATTATATCAGATATATCAAGAATTTTAAATGAAACTGAAACAGAGCCAATTGCTATCCCATTTGATGGAAATCAATTAGGAAAATTAGTTATTTTAATTGATAAAGGTACAATTAGTTCAAGTATTGGTAAAAAAGTCTTAACAGAATTATTTGAAAATCCAAGAGATCCAGAAGACATAATAAAAGAAAAAGGATGGATTCAAATTTCTGATGAGGGTGCAATTAAAGAGGTTGTTTCTAAAATATTAGAAGCAAATCCACAATCAATTGCAGATTATAAAGCAGGAAAAGACAGAGCATTAGGATTTTTGGTTGGTCAAGCAATGAAAGAAACAAAAGGAAAGGCAAATCCAAAAATGTTAAATGAAATGTTCTTAGCAGAATTGAATAAATAAAAAATAGGGATTAAAGACCCGTCCCCCAATCCCTAAAAAAAATCGGGATTGGGGGACGGGTCTCAAATCCCGTTTTTTTATATAATTTGTTTTTTTATTCCGTCAACAACAAATCCGCAAATGACAAATTCAATTCCCCAGATTAAACTTAATTTAAATAGTATAAATCCAATAGTGAAAAGTATTGGTATTGTAAATGAAAAATTATATGTAAGAAGAATTACAAAAGAAATTATGCAAATAAAAAAGCAGAATTTTAAACCATAGTTCATAATTAATTTTGTTAATTTATCTAAGTTTTTAAAACTATTAAAAATTTTTTTTAACATAATCACATCACCTATATAAATAATAGCATCTATAGATAGAAACAGCAATGGAAATTTGTACCAATTTAAGATTGAGTTCTAGAAGATTGTTATAGTTTATGGACTGTGAATTGTAACAGAAGATTTCTATGAAAAATTTTGAAAAATATATATTTATTTTTGGAGTATAAAAAGAAAAAGAACTTCTACATAAAATAGAAATTCTTTTTTAAAACAAAAACTATGCATAATTTTCATTTTTAGCCTAAGCCATTGCTGCATTTAATTTTTTTGATAAACTAGATTTTTTTCTAGCTGCTGTGTTTTTAACAATAACACCTTTTGTACAAGCTTGGTCGATTTTTTTTGTTGCTTCTGAGAATAATGTTTTTGCTTCTTCCATATTTCCGGCTTCAATTGCTTGTTCAAATTTTTTGATTGCTGTTTTGTAAGCAGATTTTATCATATTATTTCTTAAAGTTTTCTTTTCAATTACTTTAACTCTTTTTTTTGCTGATTTTATATTTGGCATGTGTTTTGCACCTCCTCTTGGTCTTTTTATTATAACATTGATTATTTTATCATAAATTTTTGCATTTGGCAAGAGATTTGCTTAATTTTCTGTAAATTGGGGATGGTAAGTTACAATTCACAGCTCATAAAATTATTGTTTGTAAATTATAATGATAGTAAAAGATAGGCCAAGAGGCCTACCTTTAAGTACAAAATTATCTATTTTATTTTAGAATGCGCTAAAATCTTAGCATATTCTAGATAAGTTGCTTCACTAGATGTTAGTTTAGTTGCAACTTTGGGATTTGTTTTGTCACAATTAAAGATTATTGTTGCTAGTTCATCCAGTCTATTATGTCTGGAATAATCATGTTTTTTAACCTCAATATCCCAAATTTCTGAAAAAGCTTTTAAATTTTTTCGTAGTTCTAGTGTACTTGTGCTCATAGTTGTTCTCCTTTATTTTAATAGATAATTGGTTTTAAGTTATTTTTATTATAACACGAAGTTTAATAAAAAGCAAAAAAAGATTTTGTAGCTGTTTGCACTGCGTACAAAATCTTAAATCTGTTTTTTTTACAAAAATTATTTTTTATTAACATTTTTATGCTCTTCAGGAACTACTATATTCTTAGGTTTATCATCACTAGATTTTGGCTTTGCAGGGTTTAAATGGTCATAAACTTCAGAAATGTCTAAATTTGAACCATCACCATCAACTATTTCAATTTTCTTTTTTTCTTCGCTCATAAGAAATACCTCCATAAAATATTAAATAAATAATAACACAAAAAAGATAAATAATCAACAAAAATTTAATTATAGCAGTAAATTGCATTGATTTTTAAAGAAAAATATAATATAATTAACAAGTAAATTATAGAATTAGAGGTATAAATAAAATCAAAATTAATACTATATATAAAAAATTAGAAAGGAACTAATCCAACATGGAAATAGATAAAATAAAATCTATCATTGAAGCAATTCTCTTTGCAGCAGGAAGGCAAGTTACAATAAAAGAATTAATGATTTCTTTAGAAATTCCTAAAGAAGATTTAGAAAATATTATTGTTTCAATGCAAGAAGATTATAGGGAACAAAGTAGGGGAATTGAGATTATAAAAGTAGATGATAGTTATCAACTATGTACAAAAAAAGAATTATATGAATTTTTGTATCCGATATTAGATAAAAGATCAAAACCTAATTTGTCAAATGCGGCATTGGAAACACTTGCAATAATTGCATATAATCCAAGAGTAACAAGAGCGGAAATTGAGTCTATAAGGGGAGTTGGCGCAGATGCTTGTATTTATAAATTATTGGAATATGGATTAATACAAGAAGGTGGAAAGGCGGATTTACCTGGTAAACCTATGACGTATGTTACTTCAAATGAATTTTTGAAAATGTTTGGGTATACATCGTTAAATGATTTGCCGGAGCTTCCAAAATATAAATTGGATGAAAATCAACAAATTGTAATTGATGATTTGGTTGAAAATAACAAAGAAAAAGAAGGAGTAAAAGAAAATGAAATTAAGTAAATTAAACCCAAAGAAAATAAACTTTAATGATGTAGATAAAAATTATTCAGGACAAGATATATTAATGAAATTGGGAGAATTATATCAATTTGAAAGTGGGATTTTTGGATATGGAAACATATGGACAAAAATGGAAAGAATAGTAGAAAATATAATTATTGATGAATTAGACAAAGCAGATTGTATACAAGCAGAATTTCCAAAATTACAACCAAGAAAAATATGGGAGCAATCTGGAAGATGGGATGTATATACAAAAGAAGCAGATATAATGTTCAATATGAGTAACAATTTAGGTGATTATGGTTTAGCACCAACAGCAGAAGAATGTGCAACAATTTTTGGAGCAAACAGACTATTATCATATAAAAATCTACCAGCAACATATTATCAAATTGGAGAAAAATTTAGAAAAGAAATTAGAGCAAGAGGATATTTATTTAGACCTCGTACATTTGTAATGATGGATGCATATTCATTTGACAAAACACAGGAAGATATGCACAAAAACTTTGAAAAAATGCATGACGTATATATGAATATTTTCAAAAGGATTGGAATTAATATCATTCCAGTTGTAAGTGATGGCGGAACAATGGGCGGAAGAGTTTCAGAAGAATTTCAAGCCATTACAAAATTAGGTGAAGACATCATTTTATACAATGAAGAAAAAAATGTTGGAATTAATAAAGAAGTTTTAGACTTTGAAGATAAAGAAACATTTATTGATAGATTACAAGGACTAAGCCTAGAAGATATGAAAGAATATAATTCTGTTGAATTAGGAAATAATTTCGAGTTGGGAACAAAATATTCAGAAGCAATGGGATTAACATATCAAGACGAAAATGGTCAAAGCAAACCTTATTATATGGGATGTTATGGAATTGGTTTAGGTAGAATAATTGCAACAACAATTGAAAACAATATAATTATTAAAAATGATAGAGTTAAAGGTTTTGCAATACCAGAAAATATTGCTCCATATAAAGTTCAAATTATATATAGTGACGAAAATAAAGAAAAGGCATTTGAATTATACAATAAACTTCAAGATAATGGTGTTAATGCTATTATTGATGATAGAGAAAATTTGAATATGGGTAATAGAATTAATGATGTTTATGCTTTAGGTACTCCTTATATGCTAGTTATGGGTAAAAAGTTTGAAGATGGAAAATATGAATTAGAGACTTCAAAAACAGGAGAAAAAGAAGTATATACATTAGATGAATTAATAAATAGATTAGCAAAATAATAAATAAAAAACTGTGAATTTTAAAATTCACAGTTTTTTGGAGTTCTAGGGAAAGGAATAACATCACGGATATTTTGCATTCCTGTTAAATACATAATAGCTCTTTCAAAACCTAGACCAAATCCAGAATGAACACAACTACCATATTTTCTTAAATCCAAATACCATTCGTAATTTTCGATAGGCATATTCAATTCTTTCATTCTATTTAATAACTTATCATAATTTTCTTCTCTTTGACTGCCACCAATAATTTCTCCAATACCAGGAACTAAAAGGTCAGCAGCAGCAACAGTTTTACCATCTGGATTTTGCTTCATATAGAAAGCTTTTATATCCATTGGATAATCTGTAACAAAAACAGGTTTCTTAAATATTTGCTCGCACAAATATCTTTCATGTTCTGTTTGTAAATCAATACCCCAACTAACTTTATATTCAAATTCATCATTATGTTTTTCTAATTCTTTAACTGCATCTGTGTAAGAAATTCTAACAAAATCAGAATTGATAACATGATTCAATCTTTCTAATAAACCTTTGTCTATAAAGTTATTGAAAAATTCCATTTCTTCTGGGCAATTATCTAAAACATATTTGAAAATATATTTAATCATATCTTCTGCTAAATCCATATCATCAGCTAAATCAGCAAAACATATTTCAGGTTCAACCATCCAGAATTCTGCGGCATGTTTTACTGTATTTGAATTTTCTGCTCTAAAAGTAGGACCAAATGTATAGATGTTTCTAAATGCTTCTGCAAATGTTTCACCATTTAATTGACCACTTACTGTTAAATGAGCAGATTTTCCAAAGAAGTCTTTTGAAAAATCAATTTTTCCATCATCTGTTTTTGGTAAGTTTGTTAAATCAAAAGAATTAACGTTAAACATTTCTCCAGCACCTTCTGCGTCACTTCCAGTGATTAAAGGAGTGTTTACATATACAAAACCTCTTTCTTGGAAGAATTGGTGTATTGCATATGCTAGGCTACTTCTAACTCTAAATACTGCGTTAAAAGTATTTGCTCTTGGACGAAGATGTGCGATTGTTCTTAAATATTCAAAAGAATGTTTTTTCTTTTGAAGTGGATATGTGCTATCTGATAAACTTTCTATTTCTACGTTTGTGGCTTGAATTTCAAAAGGTTGTTTTGCATTTTCTGTTTTTACAAGTGTTCCATTAACTTTAATTGAAGAACTTATTGTAAGTTTACAAATTTCATTAAAGTTTGATAATTTATCTGTAAAAACGATTTGTACATTTTTGAAAAATGTTCCATCATTTATTTCGATAAATCCAAATGTTTTTGAATCTCTTACTGTTCTTACCCATCCTTCTAAAGTTACTTCTTTGTTAATATAGTTTTCTGTATTTTTGTATAATTCTTTTATAACTAATTTTTCCATTTTTGATTTCATTCCCTTCCTAAGATACAGATTTAATTGGAAAGTTTAAACAAGTATCTTCTTTTTAGTATGTGAAAATTATACATCATTATACGCTAAAATTCAAGTAAAGGTATTGATAAAAAAAAGAAAAAAATATATAATGTGAAAAAAGAGGCTACATTTCACTGACAGTGAATAGTAACAAAAAGAGGGAATAATATGAGCAAAAAAATAGAAACAGGCTTAATAATTGTAAAAGAAGATATATTTTCAAAAATAAGGAAAAATCTATTTGCAATATTTTTTAAAAAAGAAAATGAGTTATTAAATAAATTATATGAAATAGAACAACCTCGAAATGTAGTGCGTGGTAAAGTAATTATTCCCAAAGAAATATCAATAGATAAAATTGTCTCTAAGAAAATTAATTAAAAGGAAAGGGTGTAAAAAATGATAGTAGCAGTTGATGGACCTGCAGGAAGCGGAAAAGGAACAGTAACAAAAAGAATCGAAAAAGAATTAGGTTTTTTAAATTTAGATACAGGAGCAACATATAGATGTGTGGCTTTACAGGTGCTAAGAGAAAATGTTAAATTAGATAATGAAGAAAAAATTATAAAAATAGCAAATAATATTAATATCAAAATTGATAATACAGGTGACAAAGATATTATTTTATTAAATGGAGAAGATGTCAGCAAAGAAATTAGAACAAAAGAGGTAACAGAAGTTGTGTCACAAATTTCTTCTATTATTCCTGTAAGAGAAAGAATGGTTGAAGTTCAAAGAAATTTAGCCAAGGGAAAAAATGTTATAGTAGAAGGTAGAGACATTGGAACTGTGGTTTTTCCAAATGCTGATGTTAAAATTTATTTGGATGCAAGCGAGGAAGTAAGAGCAAAAAGAAGATATGAAGAAAATGTTCAAAATGGTATAAATACTACTTATGAAGAAGTTTTGGAAAATGTAAAAATGAGAGATTATAATGATATGCATAAAAAAGTTGGGGCATTAAAGAAGGCAAATGATGCAATTATTATTGATTCTACAAGTTTAACAATAGATCAAGTTGTTGAAAATATTAAGAAACTATTGATTTAACTGTAAAAATATGGTATAATGGTTTTAGTTTTATTTTTAAAAATAAGAAAGAGGTAATAAAATGGATATTCCAGTTAATTATGAAGCTAAAACTAAAGATTCTTTTTTTGATGTAATAAAATCTTTTTTTGCAACTTCAATTGATAATGAGGATGAAGTAGATAAAAGAGTAAAAGAAATTGAACAACAACAAGATGAAATTAATATATCTTTATTGGAAAAAATGGTGGCAGAACCTAAAGTAGGAAAAACAAAAAATAATAAGAAAAAAATGGATACAAAAATAAATGATAAAGTAAATGTAAAAGTTGTGAAAGAAGAAAAAGAAAATTCAGGTGAAGAAAGAGAGAGAGAATAATAATTATAGAGTAAAAATGTAAGTGATTAATATCTTGATTGGATAAATTTTTAAAAAACTTGCATTTTTTTCTTGACAAATTATAAAACACAATGTATAATAAATATCGCAATACATATGGCGAAGTAGCTCAGTTGGCTAGAGCATCCGGTTCATACCCGGCAGGTCGTAGGTTCGAATCCCACCTTCGCTACCAATAAATTAGCTCATTTGAGGGCTTTTTTTTATTGCGATTTTTTGAGAATGTATGCAAAATGTATGCAACGAGATTTTTTTAACTAGAAATAATGCTTGAAACTGGGGATTCTAATACATAATTTAAAAAGTATGGTTACAAGTAGAAAAATAATATTTAGCAATTATAATTTTAAACTTAATGAAGAAGTGGAAATTTGTTTAGATGATGTAATTGATATAGAATTAGGACAAGAAATTATATTACAAATGAACGGAAATTATAACATTTACATTAGTACATAAAAAGTAGGAGATGTTTCTTCCTACTTTTTGATTTGCTCTTTTTCTATTGCAAGTAAGCAACCCTCTAGTTTTATTTTATTTTCATTGGTCAAATTATTATATCTAAAAATTAAATTTTCTACATTTTCGTTTTTTGTATTATTGGAATCCTTATTTACATTAGGGTTATCTGTTCTTCCTAATAAATAATCAATACTACAATTTAAGTAGTCAGCTAATTTGATAAGAACGTCTTTCGATGGAAAAGCATTTCCATTTTCATATTTAGAAATAGATTCCTGAGTTATTCCAATATCCATAGCAATTTTTAGTTGATTTATATTTCTTTTTTCTCTTATTTTTCTAAGATTTTCCATTGAAGAATACCTCCTTATATAGTATATGAATAATAAGTATATTATATTAGGAAAATTAATTATTTTTAGTCGTCAAAGTTATTTACAAATATGAATAATAGTTATATAATTATATTGTCGAAAATTGTAGAGTTGTTATTAATATTCCAGTATGTATTTTTTAAGGGGGTGAACAATCAAAAGAATAAAATGGAATTATATGTAGAAAGCCCTAGTACGTAAGAATTTTAACCAGATTATTAGAATAAATAGGAAATCTATTTTGGCATAAACTAGAAACAAGATAACTCAAAATCTACACTAAGCAAATTAAATATAAAATTTTGAAAGGAAAAATTAATATGGAAAAGAAAACTAAAAAAATTATATTGTCATTAATAGGGATATTGGCAATAATAGTAGTGTTATATTTTATATGTTTTTACAGGGGAACGACAGAAAATAATAAAAAATCCCTAACGATAGCAGAAGAAATAACATTGAATGATAATGAAAAGGAATTACTTGCAGAATTGATAAATGTAAATAACAAATTACAAAATCCAGAAACAAAAGAAAATGCAAATACAACAGATTATACAGAAATTGCAAAACCAGCAGAGCCAACATCATTAAAAGATTTTTGTAAAAAAATATATGAGGCTAGGAAAACAACAAACGAACAGGGAGAAACAATATATTTATTCGATATGGAAACAATAGGGAAAAATCAAGAAACAATAAGAAGAATATTTGTAACTAAAAATGGAGAAATAGTTGGTTGCACATTTGTAGAAAGTGATTATGCAGATAGCTTAGAAGAAATGGAAAATACAACAGTAAATAATGGTGGTATAAATTTAGGCAAAGACTTTGTAAAAGTAATTTTTGATGGTTTGACAAATTCAATAAATGAAACTTGGGAAAAGGCAACTGTATATAATGACGTAAATTATAACAATATTATAAATAAAATTTAAAGGGGATGTAATATATGGAAGATAAAAAAATAAATATTAAAGACAATAAAAAAATTGTTCTAGGTATAGCTGGAATCATTATAATTGTTATTATAATAGCATTTTTAAAGTATTTGAATAATCCGGTTGTGAAATTTAAACAAAACCTTGATAATGTAGATGTTTCAAAATTACAAGAAATATATAGCACTACACAAAGTTATGATGAAAAAAAGAAAATCGAAAAAATTTTTCAAGACAAATTAAAGTATCTTGTAGAATCATTTGTAAATGGTTCAAAAGATTATGATAATACAATAGAAGAAATTAATAGATATTCTAATATAAAGGAATTTGAAAACAGTATAAAATCGGCTAAAGATGATATTGAAAATGTAAAATCTTCAAAAGATAGTTTTGTTGAGGGACAAAAATATGAAAAAGATGAAAATATATTAGAAGCTATAAAGAGTTATTCTAAAGTAATAGAGCTAGACAAAAATAATTACAAAGTTGCACAAGATTATATTAAGAACAACAAGGAAAATTTAAAGGACAAAACTTTAGCAGAAGTAGATTCTTTAATTTCAAACAATGACTATGTAACAGCTAACCAAAAGATTAAAGATTTACAAGATGTTATAAGCAATGATACCGAAATCACAGAAAAAAGCAATCAAATAAAAGATAAAGCTAAGGAACAAGAAATCGAAAAATATAAGAATGAACAAGAAGTAACTGTTGAAAGTGCAAAAATCCTAGTACAAGATGATAGATATAAATCATTGTATCCAGATATGATAGAAGTTGTAATAAAAAATAATTCTAATAAAACAATTAAAGATTACAATGTAGCAGTTTTAGCTTATGATAATAATAATTATCCACTAAAAATAAAGCCTCAATTTAACTACAATGGTGGAGGATTTGAATTTACAGGACAAGCAGATAATGTAAATGTAGTTGCAGGTGCAACTGGTGGCAAAAATTATGGTTGGAAGTTAGATTCAGCTCACGGAATATCAAAGGTAATTGCTATTGTGAAAGATGTAACATATTATGATGGAACAACTTGGGACAATCCATATTATACTTATTGGATAGAACAGTATAAGGAGAAACCTTTACAATAATTGAATATAAGGCTCGTACAGAATTAATATAAAAGTAAATTAGATTAGTTACTTAATGACTTAACTGAGGGATTTTTAGATGATGACAGTATAATTTATTATAGATAATATAAAAATTGAAAATATAACTATTTTTACTATAAATGAACTTACAAAAAACTATTTAATAAATATTACATTTCTATGACAATATGTATAAAACAAAATAATTGTAAAATTTTACTGTGTTCGCTTGTTTTTTAGTAAAAAATATTATATAGTGTTATACATAGAAAATGAGAATAAGCGGAGTGTGTTGCCACCTTTAACTCTTTGATGTTTACATACTACTTCCACGACTTCTGGTTGTGAGATTGATATATGGGGGTGGTTAATATGGTAGAATCAGCATTATTAAGTATTACATATCTACTTTTCTTTGGATTAGTAGGAATGACTATCATAAATGTTGCCTTGTTAATCATCATTTGTATTTTACTACATAGGCAATAAAAAAACCATTCTGCTTTTGACCGAGTGAATGGTTTATCTATTTCTTCGGCAACCACTTTCGTGGCTCTCATTTTCTATTTTTATTATACACAGATTTTTATAAAAAGTCAATTTTTTATAGTAATATTTTATAAAAATGTATGCAACCGTGTATGCAACTAGAAAATAATATTTAATATAAATAGATAATACATAGAGTTACTTTATTGGCAAAAAAATACCCCGCCTTAGCCGTAAGATGTCTTGAATTTTTAAGGACCTGCTCCTAAAAACAGGTGGGTGCCTACCAAAATATTCCTGGGCTTCTTACATAAAATGCAAGCATGCACGCCATACTTTGAGATTGGCTCCTCTTACAAACTTGTAGGTTCTAAAAATTCTGTCTACACGCACTATGCAGGGAAAATTAATTACTATTTATTAGTTTAATTAGAGTTTAACATACAATAAAAAAACTTTCAAATTTATTAAGTTTATATAAAATTGATTTGATATTATTTATATTATTTTATCTCATTTTTTATAATTTATTCTCACTTTATTTTAATTTTTAAAACTTGTTTTATTAAAGCAAATATGATAAAATTTTTTAAGTAGGTGTGTAAAAAAATAATATGTAAAATTTAATCTTCTTTAAATTCATTACTAAGTTTTCCAATGGCCTTAGTTTCAATTCTAGAAACATATGAACGAGAAATACCCATCATATCTGCAATCTCATGTTGTGTTTTAGGCTTATGGCCACCTAACCCAAATCGTAATTCTATAATAGTTTTTTCTCTATCTTTTAAAACTTCTCCAATTTTTTTATACAACTTTTTGATTTTCATTTTTAAATCAACTTCATCTTCTATATTTCTATCATCATTTTCTAAAACTTCTTGTAGAGTAACAACATTATCATCTTTATCTTTTCCAATAGGTTCATTTAAATAAACTTCGGCATTTAATTTTTTTGTAGAACGCAAATGCATCAAGATTTCATTATCAATACATCTCGAAACATATGTACTAAGTTTTGAACCTTTATCCACATTAAAACTATTTATACCTTTAATCAATCCAATTGTGCCAATAGAAATTAAATCATCTGGGTCAACTTTAGTATTTGAATATTTCTTAACAACATGTGCAACTAATCTTAAGTTTCTTTCTATTAGAATATTTCTAGCCTCTTCATCATTATTTTTCATTTTTTCCAAGTAGATTTTTTCTTCTTCGCTTGTTAATGGCTCGGGAAATAAATTATTTCCAGTTATATAGCCGAACAACAAACATTGATGATTTAAAAAATTGAAAAAAACCAAAAATTCCAATACTACAAAGTGCTTCTATCATTATTGCACCTCCAAATCTTATATATAAAATTATATGTTAAAAAAAATTAAAAGTGCAAGTACAAAAAGATTTAATAATTTTATTGTAAAAAGCAGTAAAATATGATATAAAAAGTATAGAAATAAACAAAAGAAAGGGATAATTTAATGGAAAAAAATCAAAATTTAAATAACAAAAATTATATAGAATATTCTACAAAAATATTTGATAGTATAAATAAAGAAAGACCATCATTTATACTCAAGGATTTAGAAGTAAAAAATGATAAAGGTGATATTAATAGAATTCTTGCAATAATACTAAAATATAAAATCAATAGCAAAGAACAGGAAGCAGTCATAGGAACTATACAAAGTACAACAGACAGAACTGAAAAGGCAAAAACTATAATTCAGTATTTAACTGAACAGTTTCATGAGAATTTTGATGAAAAACCAGGATTTGATGGTTACTATAAATTAATGCAATATAAAAAAAAGGATGGTGTTCCTTTTGAATTAACAGTTGAAGGCACCAATATGCTTGCAGTTAAAGATAAAAATAATGTTCGAATAACAAAGACATTTAGTAATAATGGAAATGGTAAAATGAATAAAATCTTTGTTGATGAAGATATTGAAATCATGAAAAAACAACAAAATATTGAAATGTTAAAATATATAAAAGAAAAAGAGCAAGAAAAAAAATGGAATGCAAGAAGAGAAAAAATATTAAATCAACTTGAGAAAGAGAGCAAAGAAGAAAAACAAAAATTTATAAATGGGGAAAAAATAACAAAATTTATAAATGACGCAAATGAAGATAATGACAAAAAAAGAGAATTGGTTGGTGATTATCTTGTAGAATGTTTTGAAAGTAATGATGCCAGAAAAAATAATTTGGCTAATGGATATGCTCAAATGCAAGAAAAAGCATATGCAATTAATGTAAGAGTCGCATTAGAAGAACAAAGAGACAAATGTTATAAATTAATTCAAATAGAACAAGATAAGCAGAATGTAAATGAAGTTCAAGTTGGTAAAATTCTTAATCTTATAGATAATATAAATGAATATTTAAATTTATTTGAATTAATAAAAGAAAAAAGAAATTGGAATGCAAATTTTACGTATAAAGCCAAAAAAATGGATTTTAAAGAAGTAAAAAGATTGTGTGAAATATATAATCCAAAGGATAAAGAAATAGTAAAATATTTAGATTTAAAAGAAAAAACATTAAGTGACGAAAAACTAAATAAATCAGGAAAGGAAAACGAATATAAAGATTCTGAAACTATGCAAAATTTAGATGAATTTCTAGTAAAAAGTTGTGTACAAGACTATACAAAACCTAGTGATTTATATTCTGCAAAAAATGTTGTAATAGAAAATGGAAAATATATGGTCAAAAAAATATATGATCATCTTGTAAGAGAAATGATTGACTATAATAGTGATATTTTAAGTGTATATAATAAATATGCAGAAAAAAGTGATGGAGTAAAAACATATTCAGTAGATGAACATAGAGATAAGGAAAGAGAGTTTTCAAAAATTGTAAAAAAAGTTTCAAATAAAATAATTGAAGATGAGAAAATACATCCTGATGGGGATGATAATGCGAGCAGATAAATCTAGGAAATAAAGGGGTGATTATATGACAATATCAGAACTTATAAAAAAAGGAATAATAGAATTAAAGAATGGAAACATAGAAGAACCAAAATTGAAGGCGAGACTATTAATGCAATATGTATTAAATAAATCAAGACAATATGTAATTGTAAATGATAGGGAAGAACTTGATAATATTAAAGAAAAACAATATTTGGAAGAAATAAAAATATTAAAAAAAGGAGTTCCAATTGAACATATAACACACCAAAAAGAATTCATGAAATTAAGTTTTTTTGTAGATAAAAATGTTTTAATTCCAAGACAAGACACAGAAATATTAGTTGAAGAAGTTATAAATATTGCAAAAAAAAATAATGCAAAAAAAATATTAGACTTGTGTACGGGAAGTGGTGCAATTGCTGTATCACTTGCTAAGTATTTGCCACAAGCAGAAATTACAGCAATTGATATAAGTAATGAAGCGTTAAAAATTGCTAAGAAAAATGCAATTAGTAATAATGTTGAAAATCAAATTACATTTATAAGTTCAGATATGTTTACAAATTTAAATGAAGAAAAATTTGATATAATTGTATCAAATCCTCCATACATAAAAACTAATGTTATAAAAAATTTAGATATTCAGGTGCAAAATGAGCCATATATAGCATTAGATGGCGGAAAAGATGGTTTAGATTTTTATAAAAAAATTATTAATGAATCTTATCAATATTTAAAATATAATGGATATTTATGTTTAGAAATTGGATTTGACCAAAAAATAGATGTTATTGAACTTATTGAAAATACAGAAAGTTTTACGGGGACATATTCAAAAAAAGATTTGTTTGATAATGATAGAATTATAGTTACACGATTAAAATAGTTTTGAGAAGTATGGTTTAGAGGCATTTAAGTTAAATGGTGTAAAATAAAAAAGTAGTGAACTTATAAAATGGAGAATAGGAGGTAAGAAAATGTCTTTTTCATCAGATTTAAAAGAAGAACTTAGTAAAATAAGCAATTTAAATAAAAAAGATGAAGTAAAATATGAGTTAATTGGATATTTGATTTCAAAAAATGCTTCAGTTGTAAAAAATAATGTAAGGTATGCAACAGAGAGTGAGTATAATATAAATCGTTTTTCTAAGTTATTAAGAAATTTGGATATTGATAACAATATTGAGTTTGATGGGAAATCATTTATAATTACCTTTAAAGTAAAAAATCTTATAGAAGAAGTTGAGGTTGTTGAGAATCAATTAGAAATAAAATCCAATGTTGATTTTGAGGATATAAAAACAATCTCAAGTGGACAGAGTGAAAAATTGGTTCAAAATGATATAAATAATAAATTAATAGTTATAGAAAATGATAATTGCAAAAGAGCAATTGTAAGAGGAGCGTTTTTAGGAGCGGGGTCAATAAATAATCCTAGTAGAACATATCATTTAGAAATAAATTTATCAACAAAAAATAATATGGAATTTCTGGATGAAATATTAAAACAGTGTAATATAAGATGCAAAAAATTAGAAAATAATAATTCAATTTATTTGAAAGATGGAGAAGAGATTTCAGCAATTATTGCTTTATTTGGAGCAAGTAGTAGTGTTTTAAAATTTGAGGATATACGTGTTCAAAAAGAAATGAATGGTAAAGTTAATAGAATTGTTAATTGCCAGTCTGCTAATTTGAACAAAACATTGAATGCGTCTGTTGAACAAATTGATGCTATTAGAAGGTTACAACAGTCTAACAAATTTAATAATTTAGATGATAATCTTAAAGAGATTGCTTTACTTAGATTAGAGTATCCAGATATGTCTTTGGTTGAACTTGGAAAAAAATTGAAAGAACCACTTGGAAAATCAGGAGTTAATTATAGATTAAAGAGAATTATTAAAATTGCAGAGGATTTATAAAGGAAGTTGAAGATGGAGTTAGGAATATATGTGCATATACCTTTTTGCGTTAAAAAATGCGATTATTGTGATTTTATATCATATTCAAACTGCTTTGATATGCAAGAGAGATATGTTGAAAAATTATTAGAAGAAATTGAAGAAAATAAAAATTTATTAAGAAATAATTTTATAAGTACTATTTATATTGGAGGAGGTACTCCATCAGCAATAAAGCCTGAACTTATAAAAAAGATTTTGGATAAGATTTATAATGTTACAGGAATAGAAATTGAGAAAAATAAGGGTACATCAAACGGTGGTAAAAAAGTAATTGGAAATGAGATGCCAGATAAAAAAGAAAAAATTGAAATTACAATTGAGGTAAATCCAGGGACTACAACAAAAAATAATCTACAGATGTATAAAAATTGTGGAATAAATAGATTAAGCATAGGACTTCAAAGTACTGATGATGATATTTTAAAAAAAATTGGAAGAATTCACAATTATGAACAATTTTTAGATACATATAAATGGGCAGAAGAAGCGGGATTTGAAAACATAAATGTTGATTTAATGCTAGGACTTCCTGGACAAGATATTGGAATTCTAAAAAATAGTTTGGAAAATGTAGTTAATTTAAAGCCAGAACCAAAGCATATATCTGTGTATTCTTTGATAGTAGAAGAGAACACAAAAATAGAGCAAAGAATTGACTCAGGGGAATTAAGTTTGCCAGATGATGAAGAAGAAAGAAGACAATATCATTATATGAAAAATTTCTTAGAGTTGAATGGGTATAAACATTATGAAATATCAAATTTTGCAAAGCCTGGGTTTGAATCAAAGCACAATATGAATTGCTGGGAGCAAAAACAGTATGTTGGCTTTGGAGTTGCGGCACATTCATATGTAAATGGTGTAAGGTACGCAAATACTACTGATTTGAAGGAATATTTGAATGTAGATAAAAGTAAAAAAAATGGAAATGTAGAAAGCATGGAAAATAAAATAAAAAATGAGAATAAAATCGGGAAAGAGAATGAAAAAGTTGGTTTTAAAAAAGTTAGAATTATTGAAGAAATTCAAAATAAGTTAGATATGGAAAAAGAATTTATGATGTTGGGACTAAGAAAACTTGACGGCATTAGCATTTCCAAATTTGAGCAGAAGTTTGGGGAAAATCCGATTTATTTGTTTAGAAATGAGTTGCAAAAATTGGTTGAAGAAGATTTACTTGAGGTCGATTTGGATGATATTAAATTAACTAGCAAAGGGCTAGATTTAGCAAATTTAGTTTGGGAAGAGTTTGTATAAAAAATGTCGTTTTTGGGACGGTTCTGTTTGAGACATCGGGGTAAAAAAAGACATAAAAATATGGAGAAGTGATAGAAAATGAAAAATATAAAAGATTATGATTTAGAAGATTTAAAAAAAGAACTTGTAGAAATAGGAGAAAAACCATTTAGAGCAGAGCAAATATTTAAATGGTTATATCAAGAAAAAGCAAAAGAATTTGACGAAATGACAAATCTATCTTTAGCATTAAGAGAAAAATTAAAAGAAAATTATACAATTTGCAATTACAAAATTTTAAGAAAACAGGAATCAAAAGATGGAACAATCAAATATCTATTTGACGTATTAGATGGTAATGCAATAGAAACAGTATTAATGAGTTATCATCATGGATACAGCATTTGTGTATCTTCACAAATTGGATGTAAAATGGGATGCAAATTCTGTGCATCAACAGGAATTAATTTTATAAGAAGTTTAACATCAGGTGAAATTGTTGAACAAATTTTAGCTGTTGAACAAGATACAGGTGTTAGAATTTCTAATGTTGTGTTTATGGGAATAGGTGAGCCTTTAAATAATTATACTAATGTTGTAAATGCAATTAGAATTATAAACAATCCAAAGGGACTAAATATTGGAGCAAGACATATAAGCGTTTCTACAAGTGGGTTGGTACCTGGTATTTATAGATTAGCAGAGGAAAATATTCAATGTACATTATCTATTTCTTTACATGCAACAAATAATGAAAAAAGAAGTAGTATGATGCCTGTAAATAATGCTTTTCCAATTGAAGAATTGATGCAAGCATGTAAGGATTATATTGCCAAAACTAATAGAAGAATATCTTTTGAGTATGCATTGGCAAAAGATAACAATGATAATCTTGAGGATGCTAAGGAGTTAGTTAAGTTGTTGCATGGTATGTTATGCCACGTTAATTTGATTCCTATTAATAAAATTGAAAATGGTGCTTATTCTAAGTCTTCTAATGATAATATTATGAAGTTTAGGGATTATTTGAATGATCATGGAATTGTTGCTACTATTAGAAGAGAACTTGGTTCTGATATTGATGCGGCATGTGGACAGTTAAGAAGAAAAAATTTGAAAGAAGATGAATAAAATTTTGGGATTAGGGGACGGATTTTAACGGGATTGGGGGACGGGTCTCTAATCCCGAAATTTTTTTGCGTAAAACTTCGGGATTAGAGACCCGTCCCCCAATCCCGTTAAAATCCGTTCTCCAATCCCGAAATTTTATAGTATAATACAAATTAATCCTCCTGAACCCTCATTAACAATACGTTCCAAAGTTTCCTGAAGTTTCATTTGAGCATCTTCTGGCATCTTAGAAAGTTTAGTCTGTAAGCCTTCATTAACAAGTTCATGTAAACTCTTTCCAAAAATATTAGATTCCCAAATTTGTTTAGGGTCATTCTCAAAACCAGAAAGTAGATAATTTACCAATTCTTCAGACTGTTTTTCAGAACCAACAATAGGTGAAACTTCAGTAGTTACATTTGTTTTTATCATATGAATGCTTGGGGCAGTTGCCTTTAATTTTACACCAAAGCGTGAGCCCTGTTTAACCATTTCAGGTTCCGCTAAAACTAAATCATCAATTGATGGAGTAACAATTCCATAGCCTTTTGCATTGACTTCTTCCAAAGCATATGCAATTTTATCATATTTTTTCTTAGCAGAAGAAAGGTCTGTAATAATCCCAAATAAGTCGCCTTCATTTTCAACATTGACACCAGTGATTTCTGATAATACTTTGTAGAATAAATTTTCTTTTACATCAATTTGAATTTTTACATTACCAGAACCAAGTTCAATATTTGTAATTGTAGTTCTAGAAATTATTTCAGTTTGACTTATTTTTTGTGTACAATTTGAAATATCTTTTAAAACATTTGCATTTGCAAATGCGTCTTTAATTTCATTAAATAATTCAGTTTTTATAGGATGGTTAAAGCTTAATCCATCAACCCAACGAGGTAGTTTAATAGCAATTTTTTGTGCAGGAAATTCGTATAAAATTTTAGAAAACATTGTGTTTATGTCGTTTATACTTAAGTTTGCACAATTTATTGGCATTACGCTTGTATTATATTTATCAGTTAATTTTTGAGCCAATTCTTGAGTGTAATCAGATGACGGAGTTTCAGAGTTTAGTAAGATTATGAATGGTTTATTTAAAGCCTTTAATTCAGAAACCACACGCTCTTCTGCTTTTATATAATCTTCTCTTGGTATATCTGTAACAGTTCCGTCAGTTGTAACTAAAATGCCAATTGTTGAATGTTCTTCAATTACTTTTTTAGTACCAATTTCAGCCGCTGTTTCAAATGGAATTTCTTCATCAGACCAAGGTGTTTTAACCATTCTAGGCATATCATCTTCAAGGTAGCCAATAGCGTTATCAACTAAATAGCCAACACAGTCAACTAAACGAGTTTTGAATTTTAAGTTATCATCTAAAGTTATCTCAATAGCCTCATTTGGAACAAATTTAGGTTCTGTTGTCATAATAGTTCTGCCACCAGCACTTTGAGGCAATTCATCTTTTGCTCTTTCTTTTTTGTATTCATTATCAATATTTGGAATTACAAGTAAATCCATAAAATTCTTAATAAATGTTGATTTACCAGTACGAACAGGACCTACAACCCCAACATAAATGTCACCATCAGTTCTTTTTGCTATGTCCTGATATAAATTTGAACTTTCCATCTATATACCTCCCTTAAAAATGCGGACTTTAATATGAAATATAAAAATGATATTATTGTCTGCACTGTTCAAAACAATTTAAATGTTTGTACCACATAACTTTAATTAATGTATATTGTGAATTTTCAAATGATATGACAAGTTTTAGAAAAAAGTTTGCAAAAATCAGTGTATTGTGATAAAATGGCAAAAGAAATTACAATAGTAATTGAAATTAACAAAAAAAATTAAAATAGAATAAAATATACTAAAAAAAGCAACTTGATTATCGAAGGATAGTCAAGAAAAGGAGAAGGCTATGGATAAAAATGAAGAAATAATAAAATTATTAAAAGAATACAATCAAGAACATATAATAGAATTGTTAAATAAATTAGACGAAAATAAAAAAGAAGAATTATTAGAGCAATTAAAAAATATTGATTTCCATCAAATTGCAGAATTATATGAAAATACAAAAAAAGAGATTGAATTAAAAGAAAATAAAATTGAATCTATACCATATTTAGATAAAGAAAAATTAACAAAAAATGAAAAAGATACATTTGATAATTTAGGAGAGAAAGTTATTGTTAGTGGCAATTATGCAGTTGTTACAATGGCTGGAGGACAAGGAACAAGACTTGGTCACACAGGACCAAAAGGTACTTTTAAACTAGATGTTTATGGTAAAGGAAAATATTTATTTGAAATCTTAGCAGAAAATTTAAAAGAAGCAAATAAAAAGTACAACACAATTATTCCTTGGTACATAATGACAAGTAGAGAAAATAATGATCAAACACAAGAATTTTTAGAGAAAAATAATTACTTTGGATATGATAAAAATAGTGTTATGTTATTTGAACAAGGTGAGTTGCCATTAGTTGATACAAATGGAAAAATGCTAATCGGAAAAGATATGAAAGTAAGAGAGGCTTCAGATGGAAATGGTGGAGTATTTTCTTCACTTAGAAAAACAGGTATGCTTTCTGATATGAAAGAACGTGGTGTTAAATGGGTATTTATTGGTGGAGTTGATAATGCTCTTTTGAAAATGGCTGATGTCACATTACTTGGAATGGCAATTGATAAAAACGTGCAAATTGCTTCAAAATCAGTGGTTAAGGCAAATCCACATGAAAGAGTTGGAGTATTTTGCAAAATGAATGGCCATCCAAAGGTTATTGAATATTCAGAATTACCAGAAAAAATGGCAGAAGAAGTTGATAATAATGGAGAATTGAGATTTGGTGAATCTCACATCATGTGTAATTTGTTTACAATTGATGCTATTGAAAAAATAAGCAAAGAGCCATTAATTTATCATAGTGCTTTTAAGAAAAATGCTTATATTGATGAAAATGGTAAAGAAGTTATACCAACTGAACCAAATTCTTATAAGTTTGAAGCGTTTATTTTTGATAGTTTTGAGTTGTTTGATGATATTGCAATTCTTAGAGGTAAGAGAGAGGATGATTTCGCTCCTGTTAAGAATAAAGAGGGTGTTGATAGTCCAAAGACTGCTAAGGAATTGTATGAAAAATATTGGGAAAGAAATTAAAAAAGAGGGATTATGGGGTAACTACTCCAAATTCCTCTTTTAAAATATTTTTAGGGATTGGGGGACGGGTCTTCCATCACTAAAAAAAAATAGGGATGGAAGACCCGTCCCCCAATCCCTATTTTTTCATAACTACATAGTTTGATTTCCTGGCAAGAAATAATCAATAACACCATAAATCAAAGCTCCAATTATAGCAGCCATCCATGAAATAGAGTAACCTGCTACAAAGAATTGAGTAACATATAAAGTAATAGCGGCCAATGCAAAACCTACGAAGCCTTTACCAAATGGGCTTGCATGTAAACCTGTAAACTTTGTAACTAAGTAATCTATTACTGTTAAAACAACAGCGGCTATAATTAAAGTCCAAATATTATTAATTGAAAAACCAGGTGTAAAAAATGCAGTAATACCTAGAACAACAGCAGCAGCAATTAATCTACCAACTATTTGCCACACTGTGGAAGTACTATTTTCACTTCTTGTTTGTGAATTTGACATATAGAAAACCTCCTTAAATTTTTAAAAACTTATGCAAATTAAATTTGCAATTTCAAGGCTCTAATTTTATTATTCACGAATTTTTAAATAATATTCAAAAATATAAGTATAAAAAAGTTAAATTTTGTAAAAAATAAAATAAAAAATATTATATTTAAAAAATATAAATATTAAAAATAAATAAATTAGTAATTTCAAATATTTAAAATTATATTTTTAATGTAAATAATGATTGAGGTGAAAAAATGTTAATTATTTTTTTTAGAGCAATAATATTATACATATTTGTATTAATTGTAATGAGGTTAATGGGAAAAAGGGAAATAGGGCAATTGCAACCATTTGAACTTGCAATTTCAATAATGATAGCAGACTTGGCTACTATTCCTATGAGTGATATAGGTGTTCCGATATTCAACGGATTAATTCCAATTTTAGGACTTTTAGTTATGCATTTGTTAATTTCATTAGTGAATTTAAAAAGTATAAAAGCAAGGGAGATTATTTGTGGAAAGCCAACAATTTTAATATATAGAGGAAAAATTGATGAAAAGGCTTTAAAAAAAGAAAGATTTACAGTAAATGAATTGGAAGAAAGACTTAGAGGAAACAACATTGTTAATTTAGGTGATGTGGAATATGCAATTTTGGAAACAAGTGGACAAGTTACGGTAATTCAAAAGCCTGAAAAGAGAACAACTACTCCAGAGGACTTCAATATTACACCAGAATATGAGGGGATTCCATATGATTTGGTTGTTGATGGAAAAGTTATGAACCAGAATCTGCAATTAATTGGAAAGAATTATAATTGGTTAAAAAAACAAGTTGAAAAATTTGATATGAAGCCAGAAGAGGCATTGGTTGTTACTTATGATGGTAAAGGACAAATTTTCTGCCAAAAAAAAGAAAAGAGGAATTCATAGAGCGAAGAGCATAATGTATAATAAACAAATGTTATATGATTTTTATGTAATTAAAAGGAGATATGTGCATGACGAAGGAATTAGTTATTTCTGTAATTATTGTTGTAGTAATAATTGCGGGAGATATTTTTACTACAAAATATACAAACAAATCAATTGAAATAGCTACACAGAGTTTATCTGAAATTGGAAAAGAAATGGAAAAAGAGAATGAAGAGGACATAAATAAAGATAAATTAAAAGAACAAATCAAAGAGATTAGAGATGATTGGAACGAAAGACATAAAAAACTTGCTATTTATATTGAACATGATGAGTTAGAAAAAATTGAAACTAATTTGGCAAGTCTTAATGGTTATTTGGATATGGAGGAGTATGGGGATTCTATGGCTCAACTTGAGGCTAGTGTGTATGTGTTGGAACATATTAAAAATAAAACTACATTGAGTTTGATAAATATTTTCTAGTAAAAAAATGCAAAACAAATTAGAAATTTTAGCATTTTTTGCGTTATATAAATATAGTATGAGTCAAAAAAATCAAAACGTGTTTTAATTTTAAATTTTACAAAATGAAAGTAAAAATTGCAAAATTATGTAAATAATGGTATAATATAGATGATACATTGTTTTTTGCCAAGTGCAAATTATATAAAAATTCCAAAATAATTATTTAGAGGAGGAACAAATTTATGTTAAAATTTTTAACGCGTTATTGCTATGGCAATAAAATTCACACTGATGAACCAGAATTGTTTTATAAGTTATACAAATGGGATTGTGGATTATTCATTTTGATTTCATTACGGAGGAGAATTTGCGCAATTATTTTAGAGATAGTGGGAATTATTGGGCTTATTTTTATTAAAACTAGAATTTATGCGCTACTTCTTTTGAATGTAGGAATGATAATATTTATATTAGAAACTAGAGAGGTGAGCAGACAGATTTATTTTTGTGTAATGGGGTGTAAGACGCCAGCGCAAATAAGAACGAATCAAATTGTAGATTTTATAAGAAAATATGTCAGTATAACCGGAAAGGCATTGGGGCTTAGAGAATGGAAAAAAATAAAAAAACAGGATATGTGGTTATATAAAGACTTATTATCTGATAATTGTAATCATTGCTGCCATTACTATTCTTTGAAAATTGCAAGAATTATAAAAGATTCTTTACTTATATGGGGAGCAGTAGAAGAACCATTTGAAGAGGGACATAAATATTATGCGCATGCTATTATTTTAAGGAATGGTTATATTTATGATAGTAATATGCGTCAATCTGAAAAATATGAAGACTTTCTAAAGTTGTACAAGTTTAAAATCTATAAGCAGTGGAATTATGATGAATATTCACAGGATGAATTTAGAGAAGGAGAACGGCAAAACTTTAGAGAATGGTGTAAAAAAAACAATGTGTTAGAGTATGAGAAGTTTTAACAGTCAAAAGCAGTTCCATTGGAACTGCTTTTTATATGGATCTATTTATTCATATCAATTTTTGCATACTTTTTAAGTTTCTCATAAACAAGATAATTAACAGTACCAGCAGGAAAATGACCATTTTTATCCTTCTTACCAGCAGGAACACCAGTCAAAACCTCAATACCCTCCTCAATTGTAGAAACCGCATAAACATGGAACAAACCATCTTTAACAGCAGAAACAATTTCATCAGAAAGTTGCAAATTATCAACATTTTGAACAGGAATCATAACACCATGTTCACCAGTCAAACCACGCATTTTGCAGATTTGAAAATAACCTTCAATTTTTTCATTAACACCACCAATTGGTTGGATTTGACCTTTTTGATTAACTGAACCTGTAACGGCAATGGCTTGATTTATAGGTATTCCAGAAAGACTAGAAAGCAAACCATAAAGTTCAGTACTAGAAGCACTATCACCATCAACACCATTATACAATTGTTCAAAACAAATACTTGCAGTTAAGCACAAAGGAATATCTTGTGCAAACATTTCGCCCAAATATCCAGATAAAATTAGAACACCCTTAGAGTGAGTAGAACCAGAAAGTTCAACTTCTCTTTCTATATTTACAATTCCATTTTTACCAGTATATGTGTTAACTGTTATTTTTGCAGGTTTACCAAAAGAGTAATCACCAATTGTTAAAATTGTTAAACCATTTATAGTTCCAACCTCAAAACCAGTTGTATCAATTAATAAAGAATGGTCTTTTATCATTTCCATATATTTTGTATCAAACTTTTTAACTCTTTCAATTCTTTCTGCTAAAGCCTTATCAACAAATTCTGCAGTTACAACTTTTGACTTTGACATTTTAGCCCATGTTGCGGCCTCACCGGCAACTTTTATTAAATCATCAAATCTTGTAGATAATTTTTTATGACTTCCGGCAAGTTTTGATGCATATTCAATTAATCTTGCCATAGCACCTTTATCAAGGTGTGGAAGTTGTTCGGCTTCGCAGAAACCGTGAATTATTTGAGCTAATTTATTTGCATTTTCATTATTTAAAGGTGCATCATCTTCAAATTCAACTTTTATTTTAAACAATTTTCTAAAATCTGAGTCCATTGCCAAAAGTGTTTGATAAATGGTAGAGTTTCCAATTAAAATAACTTTTAAGTCTAATGGAATAGGTTCAGGTTTTAAAGAAACCATTACCATAGATGCGCGTTGGTCTGTTGTATTTTCTATACTTATTTCTTTAACTCTTAATGCCTTTTTCAATGCTTCATAGCAGAAATTATTTTGTAATAAATCTTTTGCTTGGAAAATGATGTAACCACCATTTGCTTGTTGTAAAAGACCTGGTTTTAACATTGTATGGTCTGTTTTTAATGAACCATAGTAATTTTCGTATTCAAGTGTACCGAAAATGTTATGATAAGAGTAGTTTGAATCCATTATAACAGGTGCACCTTCTGTGTTAGAGTTATCAACAAATAGGTTTACTCTGTAATTTAAAGATGGGTCTTGTTTTCTTTGGGCAGGATTCATTTGTTGTTGTTTTTCTTTTTCTTTGTCTTCGTCAACAAAATATGAAACATTTTTTAGAACATCTTGTTTAACATCATTTAAAAATTTTGTTATTTTTTTATTTCTCTTGAATTGTGATTTTAAGTAATTAATGTGAACATTAATTGTAAGTAGGGCAATATTTGATTGCCATTCAGATATTTTTTTATCTGATTGTCTTTCTATAATTTTAATTTGTTCAATTGCGTCCATAATTTGTGCTTGAACAATTGAAGATTTTTCTTCATATACTTGTTTTATTTCGTCATCTAGTTTGTCAAATTCTTCTTCGTCAATGGCTTTTCCGTTTACAATTGGCATCATATAAATACCGTTTTGAGAAGATTTGACTTGAAAATTATGTTTTGATGCATCTACATTTAATTTGTCTAAAATGCTAGAACGTTTTTCTTCAAATTCTTGTTTAAGTAGTGCTTTTTCTTTTTCAAAATCGTTTGCATTAAATGTTTTTTTGATATCTTTTTTTACTTCTAAAATGAAACCATCCATTGCATTTTTGAATTCTTTTCCTTGACCTGCAGGAAGTGAAACTGCAATTGGTTCGTTTGGGTTGTCAAAATTGTAGATGTAGCACCAGTCATTAGGTGTTTTTTGTTTTTTTGATATTTTATTTAGATAGTTTTTTGTGTACATTGTTTTTCCAACGCCACTTGGTCCTTCTATATATAGGTTATATCCTTTTACATCTACTTGTAGACCGAATTCAAGTGCTTTAATGCCGCGTTCTTGACCGATTCCTGTTGTTATATCTTTTAATTCTTGTGTGGTTTCAAAGTTGAATATGTTTGAATTACATGTCATTTTTAAATCTTTAAAATTTAATTCGTTTTTGTTTTTCATTAGTTTTCCTCCAAAAATTTTTTCTTTTATTGTGTCCATTTTACAGAAAATTTATTTCATGATTTTTTGCGTATGAACAAATTTACTGAAAATTTTAATTTATATTGTTATTGTATATTAGTTGTTGAAATTTGTAAAGATTTGTAACAAAAATTTAATATAAAAAAGTTGATTTTTATTATTTTTTATGCTAATATTGGCATATGAAAAAACAAAAGAAAAGGAGCGTTAAAAATGCAAAACGTTAGAACCCTTGAGGGAGTATACACAGGTGATTTAAATAAAATAATTAATATAAATAAAACATAAATAGATAGGGACACTATAACTGCACCTAAAATGTAGTTATAAGTGTTGCTATCTATTTGTGTTGCAAAAATGTTTTTAATGTTTTATAAAATACAGAAATTTTAGTTCCACAATAAAATTTTAAGATGTAGTTTATAAATTTTATATAAAAATAAAGAAAAAATAAAAAAGGGAGGAATTCAAATGAAAAATACATTTAAAAGTTCAAAAGGTATAACACTTGTGGCGTTGGTTATAACTATAATTATACTTTTGATATTGGCAGGAATATCAATATCTGCATTGACAAATACTGGAATATTTGGAAAAGCAAAAGATGCAAAACAAAAAGCTGACGAGGCTGCATTAGACCAAAATACAAAATTAGATGAATATGAGAGTGAAATAAATGCATATTTACCAGGACAAAATAATGGAGGTGGAGGTCAAGAAAGTGGAATAAATGCAAATACAATAGCAAGTGCAACAGATACAGAAAAGGCAAATAATTACTACGGAAAATCAGTAAATTATACATCTGCAAATGGAGTGACAGGGTGGAAAATATTCTATGCAGATACTAATAATATTTATTTAATAGCAGATGACTATGTAGATCTTGCAAAACTACCAAAGGGAACAAATGAAGCAGGACAATCAGTAGGAAGTGCACCTGTAAAGACAGAAACTTCCCCAAAGGCTGCATCATTGGATAATATATTGAATGCTTATCCAACAGGAGCAGCGAGAATAACAACAGATACAATAAAAAAATTAAATAAATCATTCTTTATAGATAAACAATATACAGGTGTTGAAAATTCAACTGTTAATCCTAATATGAAAGCAGTAGCATATATGCTAGATACAACTGCATGGAGTACATTTAAAGACAAAAATGAAAAAGCAGATTATGTAATAGGTGGACCAACAATTGAAATGCTAATGAAATCTTATAGTCAAAAACACAACGTTCAATATAAAGCGGAAGCAGTAAATGATACAGGACACGAAGGATATAAAATAAGTAAAGATAATGGAGCAAATTGGAAGACTTATTATCCTGGCATGTTAAGTATAAGAGATAGTTTATATGTATTACCAGAGTCAAAAGGAGCACGTGGTATGTGGGTGGCCAGCCCCTCTGCTTATAATACTGACCTTGTAGTGCTTGTGAACTACAGCGGCGATGTTAGCAGTGCCTACTCTAACTATACCGGTAATGACTATGGTTTTCGTCCGCTAGTTTGTCTAAAATCTAGTGTCCAACTTCAAGAGTCTGGAGATGGATTTAGTATCAAATAGTAGCATTGTAGAATACATAAAATAAAAGAAAAGCGTGGTGACAGGCCTTGTGTTTGTTACCACAAAAAATTAAGTAGTACAAAAAAGTGCTACTTTTTTTCATGTATAACATAATTTTGAAATTTATATGTATACAAAACCTTTTGACCAAGTATTCAAATTTCTTCAAAAATATTGCAATATTTCATTAAAAAATATATAATAAAAAACGAAAAGATGAGGGAAAATTGTTTACATCTTAAAGAAGGAATGTGATAAATATGAATAAAACAAAAAGAAAAATATTTGAAACATCAATGAAACTATTTGCAGAAAAGGGATATGATGCAACAAGCATAGAAGAAATAACAGCAACAGTAGGAGTTGCAAAAGGAACACTATACTATCATTTTTCAAGCAAAGAAGAAATATTTAACTTCTTAATAGAAGAAGGAATAAAACTATTACAAAACAGTATCGATATAAAAACAGAAAAATTAGATAACTATATAGATAAAATAAAAGCAATAGTATTAATAGAAATAAAAATAGTAAATAAATATGAAGATTTTATAACAATATTACTAAGTCAATTTTATGGAAAAGAAGCAAGAAACAAAATGTGCCAACAACACGTTTTTGAATATATTGGAAAAATCGAAAAAATTGTAGCAGAAGGAATGAAAAAATGCGAAATAAAGCAGGGGGACCCAAAAGTAATAGCATCAGAAATTTATGCATTAATTGCTTCAACATTAGTATATAAAATGAAAAACGGAAATGAAATTGATATAATAAAAACATACAAAGAGTTTGAAAAAACATTAGTAGAAGGACTTAAAGCAAAATAAAATGAAATTGAAATACGAGGCTTTAATCCCTAAAAATAAAAATGTAACAAAAATGTAATATTTCTGTAACCAAAATGTAAACTAAAAAAACTGCAATTCTATTGTAGTTTTTTGTTTTATATTGTATAATTATAAAAGAAACAGTAAAAGCAATAAAGCGTAAGATAAAGGAGGTTGTTTACAATGTCAAAATCAGGCATAGTAAACGTGAGAATGGTAATCACGGAAGAAAAAATCTTATCAAATATAGAAAAAGTCCAAAAAATGATAAATCCTAAGAGCAAGAAGCAAATTGTTCAATTGGATGAGGACACATATTTCAAAGATTTAATAGAATCAATAAAAACATATTTAATTGAATATCCTAAAAAGAAAAACTTTCCTAGCAGTGTATATAAAGCCGCTTATGGATTAGTTGAGTTTGCTACAAATCAATTCGAAGAAAATACAAAAAGAATTGAAGAATTGATTAGACAAAGAGAGCAAAATATTGCTTTAGCAGGACAATTAAAAGAAATTATAGAAGATGTTGACA
The DNA here is from genome assembly GCA_001916065.1 of Clostridium sp. 28_17. Lineage (GTDB taxonomy): Bacteria > Bacillota > Clostridia > TANB77 > CAG-508 > CAG-269. Next base: position 20,458 of record MNRS01000013.1, on the reverse strand, counting down.
ACAAAGAAGAAGGATGGAAAGATAGTATAAAAGCAGCAGAACAAGACTTTTCTGAAGATATTATAGATACTTTAAATATACTAGGAAAATGCAAAACAAAAACATCACAAAATTATATGGATGCTATGAAATTGTTAAATGCAAGAGTAAATAATCTAGAATCAAATTTACATATTGAAATTGATATGGAAAGAATTGAGGATAGATCAAAAGCATTAAGTTACATTGGAATAGAAGTTGCAGATGCATTAAAAACAATTCCTACACCAGTTGAAGAACCTGTAAAAGTAGAAAATGTTGAGGAACAACAAGAGGTTTCTACACAAAAGTCTAAGAGGGTTCAAAAGGTACAAGAAGTACAAAATGTACAAAAAGTACAAAATGTAGAGCAAGTTGTGGAAGAACAACAATCACAAGAACAATATGTTCAAGAAACTACTTTTGAGAAGAAACCATCTTTATGGCAAAGAATTAAAAATAGTAAAGTTGTTAGAGCAATTAGATATGCAATGAAAATTAAAGTTGTTTTACAATATCCTGCATTACCAGAAGGTAGAGGAGAAAATTATTAATATAGTATATAAGAACTCAGAGTTTGAACTTTGGGTTCTTTTTTTGAAATTCAAACTAAAAATAGATATTTTTGGAGTTGTATTCTAAAAATATCTGGATTTTTTTATCAAATAGTAGTATAATATATTAAAGAGGTGATTATAATGGAAAAATATAAAACAAGAACGATAGAAAAAAGCTTAAATTTTTTGATTGACAAATGTCCAGTAATAATGATAGCAGGACCACGTCAAGTAGGAAAAACAACACTATTAAATCATTTAAAAGCAACATCAAAAAAGAAAATCAATTATATTTCATTTGATAATGTATTGTTGCGTACTCAGGCACGCGAAGATCCAGAATTATTTTTAAGGACATATGAAACGCCAATAATAATAGACGAATTTCAATATGTACCAGAATTATTATCATATATAAAAATAAAAGTAGATAAAGCAAGAGAAAATGAAATGTTCGGAGATGGTAAAGAAGTTGGAACAATGTACTATTTGACAGGCTCACAAGTTTTTCAAACGATGAAAAATGTAAGTGAAAGTCTTGCTGGAAGGATAGGTATATTAGATTTATTTGGATTTTCAACTAGAGAATTAAATAACGAAAAAGAGGATATATTTGTTCCAGATATTAAGTTACTAAAGAAAAAAGAAAAACTAAAGAATCTATCAACATTAAGCATATTTGAAAGAATTATAAATGGTAGTTTTCCAGAGGTGAATTCTGTAAATGGTAGAAATAGAGAGCAGTTTTTTGAAACATATATAAGGACATATCTAGAAAGAGATATTAGAGAACTTATAAATATTAAAGATGAAGCAAAATTTGTAAAATTTATAACATCAGTTGCAGCAAGAACATCACAAGAATTTAATGCTTATGAAATATCTAGAGATATTGGAGTTGATAGTAAAACTATAGATGAATGGATATCAGTATTAAAAAATACGCATCTTGTGTATATGCTACAATCATATTCTAATAATAATATAAAAAAAGCAGTAAAAAAACCAAAGATTTATTTTATGGATACTGGTCTTGCTTGTTATTTAACAGGATATTTAAGTGCAGAAACTCTTGAAAAGAGTGCATATAATGGTGCAATATTTGAAACATATATAGTTTCTGAGATTATTAAATCTTTTACAAATAACGGAATTGACCCCAGAAGTAGATTGTATTACTATAGAGATACTAATCAAAAAGAAATTGATTTATTAATTTTTAATGATAATACAGTTTATCCTGTTGAGATTAAAAAATCGGCTAATCCAGGAAAAGCAGCAATTAAGAATTTTGATGTTGTTAAAAAATTTGGTTGTACTGTTGGTAATGGAATTGTTTTGTGCATGATGGAAAATATAATGCCAATTGATGACGATAATTATTATGTTCCAATTGAATATATTTAAGAATTTTTATAGAATAAATAAAAAAAATGTGGTAAAATATTAAAAGTATCAATTTAAGAAAGAAAAAATGAATATTATGGAAGGAATGAAACCAAAAATGAAAAAAATAGAATTACTAGCTCCAGCAGGCTCATTTGAAAAAGCAAAAACTGCATTCAAATATGGAGCAGACGCAGTATATTGTGGAACATCATCACTATCATTAAGGACAAGAGCAGACATGAATAATGATGACTTAATAAAAACAATAAAATACGCACATAGCATTGGAAAAAGAGTGCACGTAACACTAAATATATTTGCATGGGATGATAAATACGAAGAAATAATAGAAATGGCAAAAATACTAAATGAAATAAAACCAGATGCAATTATAGCAGCAGATGGAGGAGTAATAGAAACATTAAAACAATATGCACCAAATGTTCCAATACATGTAAGCACACAAGCAAATATTGTAAGTTTACGTGATGCAAACTTTTGGTATAAAAATGGAGCCAAAAGAGTAATAATGGCAAGAGAAATTAATAAAGAACAATTAAAATACATAATGGAAAATAAACCAAAGGACTTAGAAGTAGAAATGTTTGGACATGGTTCAATATGTTTTGCATTTTCTGGAAGATGTTTTTTAAGTGACTTTATGTGTGGAAGAAGTGCAAACTTAGGTGATTGTGCACAAAGTTGTAGATGGTCTTACAATTTATATGCAGAAGAAAAAAATAACCCAGGACAATTCTATCCAATTGAAGAAAGTGAAAATGGAACAAGTATCTTTTCATCAAGAGATTTATGCTTAATTAAAGAACTTCCAGAAATAATAGATATGGGTGTTGATAGTTTAAAAATCGAAGGAAGGCTAAAAACAGAATATTATATTGCAAGTGTAATAAATGTTTATAGAAATGCAATTGATGATTATATTAATGACCCAGAAAATTATGATTATACAAAATATATGAAGGAAATTGAAAAAGTAAAAACAAGAGAATTTACAACATTCTATTTCAATGATAGAAATAATAAAAATATTCAAGACTTAAGTGGTAGACAATATAATGATAAATATGAATTTGGTGGAAAGATATTAGAATACCAAGAAGAAAAATCAGTAATTGAAATAAAGAATAAACTTGCAGTTGGTGATACAATAGAAATTATAATTCCAAATAGACTAGAACCAGAAACATTTGAAATTCCAAAATTATGGGATGATGAAACAGGTGAAGAAATTGACAGTGTTAGCCCAGGTGTTAAAGGACAAAAGGTTCTAATGAAGTTACCAATTAAATGTGAAGAAGGATGGATATTAAGAAGAAAAAAATAATAATTATAAATAATAAAAAAGAGATATTTGGAGTTGAACTCCAATAATCTCTTTTTTAGTCTTCATCTTCTAATAATAAATTTAATATTTTGGGATATATCTTAGAAGCATTTTTGTTCCAATTATCAACTATTTTTTTAGCTCTTTCGCGAGAACCTGCAAATGTTCTAACTTCAAATATTGTTTCGTTTTTTTCTATTACTCTACACTTTATTGTATAATCATTTTCACTTCTGGGAATAAATTCTGCAGAAATAGAAGTTTCATCAGCAATTGAAGAAAATTCCTCTTTTAAAACATTGTCTGCTTTTAATTTTAATATTCCAGGTAATACGTCTATTGTAAGAGAAAGTGCATTTTTTCCTTCACTTGTTATTTTTAGTACAGATTCTTCATCTTCATCTTTTGTGAATAAACCAACCAATTTGGAATCCAATAAATCTGTTAGGACTTCTTTAAAATAAAAATAATTTACATCATTTACAGAAGAAATAATTTTATATAAACCATCTTCTAAAACACCATTTGGAAAATGATTTAAAATATATAAAATTAACACTTTATTTTCAGCCAAAGCAGTTGTATTATCTGAACTAGACATAATATAACACTCCTTACTTTGTTTGATTTTTTAGAATTATATCATAAAAAAATAAAAAAGTAAATTTTTTTTTAATATTCTGTTTAAAAATGAACAAAATAGTTATATAATGTTATAGAAAAATGAGAATGGTAATAAAAACATTCTTAAAAACATAACCAAAATTAACAAATTTGGTAAACAAAAGGAAAGGATGATTCAAAATGAAAAAAGGAAAAGTAGTTTTAGTAGGAACAGGCTTTGTTGGTATGAGTATGGCATACACAATGCTAAATAGAGGGGGCGTAAGTGAACTTGTATTAGTAGATATAGATAAAGACAAAACAATAGGTGAACAAATGGATTTATCACACGGATTACCATTTGCACCACAAAAAATGGTCATAAAAGCAGGAGATTATGATGAATGCAAAGATGCACAAGTTGTTGTAATAACTGCAGGTATTGCACAAAAACCAGGTCAAACAAGATTAGAACTTGCAGAAACAAACACAAGAATAATGAAAAGCATTACTCAAAGTATAATGGCAAGTGGATTTAATGGTGTAATTATAGTTGCAAGTAATCCAGTAGATTTAATGACATACGTAGTTTCAAAAGTATCAGGACTTCCAAAAAATCAAGTATTTGGTTCAGGAACTGTTTTAGATACTGCACGTTTACGTTATATAATGTCAGATTATTTAAAAGTATCTAGTAAAAATATTCATGCATATATAATGGGAGAACATGGAGATTCATCATTTGTTCCATGGGATCACGCTTATGTTGGATGTAAAAAAATGAAAGATGTTATGAAAGATGGACATCATCCTATAAAAGATTTAGAAAAGATACATCAAGATGTTGTAAATGCAGCATATGAAATTATTAATAAAAAGAAAGCAACATATTATGGAATTGGTATGGCTCTAAGTAAAATTGTAAAATCTGTATTGGATAATGACAATTCTATTTTGACTGTTTCTACTTATTTAAAAGATGGCGAATATGGTCAAGATGATATTTTCATTGGCGTTCCTGCAATAATTAATGGTAAAGGGGTTCGTGAATTATTAAATCTTGAATTGACAGAAGATGAACAAGCAAAACTTGATAATAGTTGCAAAATTATTAAAGAAATGAGAGAACAATCTATTGATAAAATTATAAATGAATAAAATTTTGGAATTGAGGTACAAACTTCAATTCCTTTTCTTTTAAAATTGCAAAATAAAAAGGAGTGTCACCAAGTCCTTGAAAAAAGGAAATTTAAGGAACGTCCCTAAATCCCTTTTAAAAAAAATCATAAAATCATCATGATAAAAATACATTTATATAAAGTGCAATGCGAAAGGGTGAGATTATGAAAAAAAATCAACGAAAATTTTCAAAAATAGACAGATTATTAGAAATGCCACAAGAAGTGTATACAGATACACCCAAAATAACAATAACAGGTTTTAACGAAATGATAATAGAAAACTTTAAAGGAATATTAGAATATGAAGATTATTATATTAGAATAAATACTTCACTGGGCATTGTAAATATAAACGGATATGAACTAAAATTAGAAAATATGACAAATGATGATATAAAAGTAAAAGGAAAAGTTGAAAGTATTGATATAGAGAGGAACTTTGATTAAAATATGTTTATTAAAATAATATTTAATTATATAATTGGATATATAAGAATTTCAATAGAAGGTTATTATATAGAAAGATTTATAAATATATGTGGAAATGAAAAAATAACAATATGGAATTTAAAAAGAAACAAAAATGTAAAATTAGAATTGAATATAGGAATAAAAAATTTAAAAAAGGTAGCCAAAATAGCAAAACAAACAAAATGCAAAATGAAAATAATAAAGAAGAAAGGGTTACCTTTTTTATTTAATAGATATAGAAAAAGAAAATTGTTTTTTGTTTTTTTGCTAGTTATAATAATTGGTTTAGGAATTTCTTCAAATTTTGTATGGAATATACAAATAGTTGAAGAGGACAAAGGAAGTATAGAAAATTTATATCAAGATGTTGTAGAAAGTGGACTTGAGATAGGAAAAATGAAATCAAAAATAAACACAAAAGATATTATAAATAAAGTAAGATTAAAAAGAAATGATATTGCATGGATGGGAATAGAATTAAAAGGTACAAATGCCATTGTAAAAGTTGTAAAAGCAACTGCAAAACCAGAAATAGTAGATGATAATGAATATTGTAATATAGTTTCTGATAAGCAAGGAATAATAACAAAAATTAATGCTCAAAATGGAACAATTGCTGTAAAAGTTGGAGATACTGTAAATGTTGGGACAACACTTATAAATGGGTGGATGGAAGGAAAATATACAGGACTTAGATATGTACATGCAAAAGGTGAAATACAAGCAAAAGTATGGCATACAAAAAACAAAAAAATTCTATATAATGCTACGGAAAAAACAGAAACAGGAAATATTGAGAATAAATACCAAATAAAAATTAATAATTTTGAAATAAATTTGTCAAAAAGGCTTTCAAAATTTAAAATTTATGATACAATAGTGCTAGAGAATAAATTTAAGATATTTTCAGATTTTTATTTACCTATTTCTTTAGTAAAAATAACAAATAAAGAAATAAAAGAAGAACAAAAAAACTACAATGTAGAACAAGCAAAAGACTTAGGGATAGAACAATTACAGGAAGAATTGGACAACGAAATAGAAGATAAAAGCAAAGTAGTTAATAAAATAATAAATACATATGAAAAAGAAGATGGAATAGAAGTTTATGTTACATACGAAGTGCTTGAAGATATAGGGACAAATGAAAAAATAGTTTTTTAATCATAAATATACATTTATGATGGGAAGGAAGAACAAAATGGAAGAAAGAAGTTTAAGAATAACAGGAACAAGTACAAATTTTTTTAATAAACTAACAAATACTTTAACAAAAATATTAATACCAACAAAAATAAGCATAAATGGAATGTTAATAAGTATGAAAAGAAATAATTTAATAAAAGCATTTGCAAATTTCAAAAAAGACACAGAAAATTACAATTCAGAAGAATTAGAAAAAAAATATGAAGATGCATATACAGTTTATTTAGAAGCATTAGATAAATATGTTATGGATTCAATTTACAAAAAAGTAAAAAATAATACTGCAACAGAATTTGAAAGAGATGCTCTTGCAAGATATTATGAAGTTACAAGCCTAAAAGAAAAAGAATATATGGATTATAAATATAGAAAACAAAAATATTTATTAGAATTAGACAAAGAAAATGTTACTTTAAATGCAAAAGATAAAGTAAAAGAAAAATATAATAAATTCTATGTAAATAAAATGGACACATTATATAAAGGAATTTTAAAGAATTATTCAATAAAATTAGCAGACACGACAAATATTTATGATTCTTCAAAAGAATGGATTTATGTAAAAATATTCTATACACTAGAAGAATATATAAAATACATATTACCTTTAAAAATGGAAATAAATCCAAAAGAAGAATTTAAAGATATAGTAGATGATTATGAAAAATTTGAAAGTTACACAGTAGGTAAATTAGATACAAAAGACAACATAGAAAAAAATATGATATTACTAGGAATTAGTAGAAAATTATTTACACACAGTATACCATTAATAGTAGCAGAACAATGTTATGAAAAATTGCTAAAAGATGCTAGAATGTTAGTACAAGATACAAAAATGGCAGCAAAAAGAGAAAAAGCATATGCAATGTTAATCAACTTAATAGAAGATTATAATGTACGTTTGCTTTCAACAAAAGTATATTGGGAAGATGTAAAAGAAAGAGAAAATTATAAAAAATATTGGGACAAGTATAAGAAAATATCAAAATTAAAAGACGTTGATTTTGTTGAATACATGAAACAAAAAGAAATACTATTTATAAAAAATGACATGAAAAAGATAGAAAATTCAAAAACTGATTATTCAAAAATAATAAAATATTATAGAAGAAAATTAGTTGATTATGGAGTAATTAGGGAAATTAAAAATTCATGCAAATCTCAGGGAAGATATAATGGTAAAATTATAAAGGAAGATAAGGTGGTAGCGTAATGTACGAAATTTCATATTTAAATGTTGAAAAAGGACAAGAAGATTGGGAAGCAATAGTAAAAAAAGTATTAGATAAATGTTTTGAGGAAGAAGGGTTATTAGACTCAAAATTAATAATGACAATAACTTTTACAACACCAGAAGAAATAAGAAAAATAAATAAAAAATACAGAAAAATAGACAAAGCAACAGATGTATTATCATTTCCAATGTTTGAAAAAGACGAATTAGATGAGAAAATAAAGAGCGGAGATTTTCCATACGAAGATGTTTTAGGAGATGTAATAATATCAATTGAAAAGGTTAGGGAACAAGCAGAAGAATATGGACATAGTTTTGAAAGAGAACTAAGTTATATGTTAGTACATGGTTTCTATCACTTGATGGGATATGACCATATTGAAGAAGAAGATAAAAAAATTATGAGGCCAAAAGAAGAAAAAATACTAAATGAATTGAAAATTACAAGAGAATAAAAAGGAGGAATTTTTCGTGAGTAAAAAAGGAATAAGAATCTTAATTGCAATATTAATTATTGTAATAATAGGTGCGGGGGCGTTGCTTGCATACAAAATTATGAAAAATAAAAATAATGATACACAAGAAGTATCAGATAGTGAAGAAGAAGAAATATTAACTGCAGAAGTTAAAAATAAGGATATACAAATTTTTAAAGGAACAGATAGACCAATAGCAGTAATGATAGATAACCACAATCAAGCATGGCCACAAGCAGGTTTAAATAAAGCATACTTAGTGTATGAAGCAATAGTTGAAGGTGGAGAAACACGTTTAATGGCATTATTTAAAGGTGTAACTGTAGATAAAATAGGACCTGTAAGAAGTTCAAGACATTATTTCTTAGATTATGCTATGGAAAATGATGCAATATATGCACATTATGGATGGAGTCCACAAGCAGAAAGTGATATAAAACAATACAAGATAAACAACTTAAATGGTATAACAGAAAGTGAAAAAACTTTCTGGAGAGTAAAGGATAAAGCCGCTCCACATAATGCAGTAACAAGTACAACTGCATTACTAAATGCAGCAAAAGCAAAAGGATATAAAACTAAATCTGCAAAAGAAAGTGTTTTAAATTATGTAACAGATGATGTAAAACTTGAAGATGGTCAAGATGCAACAAGTGTTACAATACCACATTCTAACCTTCAAACTGTAAAATATGTTTATGATGAAGAAAACCAAGTTTATAAAAGATATGCACGTAATAAGGCACAAACAGATTGGGATACAGGAGATAATATAACAACTAAAAACATAATAATTACAATGTGTGATAACTACACTTTAACAGATAGTGAAAATAAAGGAAGACAAGGCTTAAAAAATATTGGTACATTTAATGGATATTATATTACAAATGGTAAAGCAATAAAAATTAAATGCATAAAAGAAGCAAGAAATATTCAAACAAAATATGAAGATTTAGAAGGTAATGAAATCAAAGTAAATGATGGAAATACATGGATTAATATTTGTCCAACAGATGCAAAGGTTGAAATAACAGGAACATCATCAACAACATCAAATACAAATAGTAATATGTAGTAAATGCCCTTAAATGGGCATTTATAATTTGAGAAGGGAATGGTAAAAATGATTATTTATGATACTGCAAATAGACTAGCACAAGAAATAAAACAATCTGAAGAATATATTAATTATAATATGGCAAAAGAAGCATTAAACTTAAATCCAGATTTGAAAAAACAAATAGATGAATTTGAGGCAGCAAGATATGAAGCGCAAGTTACAGCAATGCAAACAGGAAAGAATGATGAAGAAAAAACAAAAAAAATGCAAGACTTATATGTTGCTTTATATGAGAATTCTGATGCAGTAAAATTTTTTGAAGCAGAAACAAAGTTCAATTTAATTTTGGCAGATGTAAACAAAATAATTGGTGATGCAGTAATGGATGTTTTAAAATAGATAGATGGATTGTATATTAATTATTAGTAGAATGAGAGGGGTAATTTATGGAATATATAGTTTTACTAATAATTGCAATTATTATTTTTATAATATTAGGAATAATGTTTGATGTTAATATTAAGAAAATAAAGCAAATTGGCGAAGATAAAGAATTAGATACATTAACACAAAAATATCCGGAAAATATAGAAATATGTAAGTGGTATTTAAGAAAACTAAAAAATGAAAATGTAAAAATTGAAGAAGATGAAAAATCAAATGCAACTTTGTATTTAGTAACAAGTAATAAAATATTTATTGCAAATTTAAAAAATAGTTATACTAGAATACAAACAATTGCACATGAATGTTTACATTCAATTCAAAACAAAAAATTATTATGGTTTAATTTTATATTTTCTAATATATATTTATTATATTTTGCTATTATTTTTTTATTGGGGATTTTTAAAGTATTACTTTATAAAATGCTTTTCATGGCAATATTTCTTATTTTGAGTTTGGTTTATTATGCAGTTAGAACATATTTAGAAAATGATGCAATGATAAAGGCAAGATTTTTAGCAAAAGAATATATGGAAGATGTAAAAATATCTACAAAAGAGGAAATTGATAAAATTATTGCTAGATATGATGAACTAAATGATATAGGAATTAAGTTTACAAATTTTCAATTTTTAAGTAAAATACTTTTAAAAGTATTTATTTTAGTGTTAATTTTTATAATTTTTTAAAGTAAAATGTGAAATTTTTGAATAAAAAAATGTGTGTACTTGCATTTTTACAATTTATATGGTAAAATAGCCAGGAAATATTAAAGAACCGCAGGGAGGAATTTTAAATGGAAATAGTTAGAACAATATTAACAGTGATATATTTTATAATAGCACTTGTCGTAATAATATTGGCTTTAATACAAACAAAGGATGATTCAGGTTTATCACAAACAATAACTGGTTCATCAACTAGCAATTTTTATGAGAAAAACAAAGGTAGAACTAAAGAAGGAAAACAAAAAAGAATGATGGTTATTTCTTCAATTGTTTTTGGTGTTTTAACTTTAGTTTTAGGTATTTTGTATTTAGCATAATAAATGTTGTCAAAATTGTAAAAAATAATTTTGACAGTCAATATAAAATCGTATAATAAAGCCGTGCAATATTGTCTTGTTGCACGGCTTTTTGAAAAATATACAAGGAAGGAATGAAAATGAATAAAGAAGATATAATTTTAGAATTCATGAAAGACGAAAACTATACTCCAATGAAAGCAAAAGAAATGGCTATTTTATTAGGAGTTCCTAAAAAAGAAAATGATGAATTTAGACAAACATTAAGAAATTTGGAAGAAAACTATAAGATAGTAAAAAATAAGAAAAATAGATATAGATTAATAGGTGAAAACTACGTAGAAGGAATATACAGAAAAAATCAAAAAGGATTTGGTTTTGTAAAAATAGAAAATCAAGAAGACGAAATTTATATATCAAAAGAAGATGCATTAAATGCATTAAATGGAGACAAAGTTTTAGTCGAAATAATTGAAGAAAAAAATAAAATAAAAAGAGCAGAAGGAAGAATAAAAAAAATAATAAAACATGAAAAAGACACTGTAGTTGGAACATTCCAAAAGAGCCAAAATTTTGGTTTTGTAGTGCCAGATGAAAGAAGTTTTGGAACAGATATTTTTGTATCTAAAAGTAATATCGGAAAAGCAAAAAATGGATATAAAGTTGTTGTACAAATAACCAAATATCCTGAAAAAGGAAAAAATGCAGAGGGAAAAATCATAGAAGTATTAGGCTCTCCAGACCAAGCATGGGTTGATATGCTATCATTAATAAAAGAATATAAATTACCATCAACATTTCCAGAACAAGTTGTGGAAGAAGCAAAAAAATATGGAGATAAAATAGACATTAAGGATATTCCAAATCGTGTTGACTGTAGAGAACATGTGATTTTTACAATAGATGGTGAAGATGCAAAAGACTTAGATGATGCAGTAAGAGTTATAAAATTGGAAAATGGAAACTATAGATTAGATGTTCATATAGCAGATGTAAGTTACTATGTAAGAGAAGGAAGTTTTTTGGATAAAGAGGCTCAAATTAGAGGAACAAGTATATATATGCTTTCTAGAGTAATACCAATGCTTCCAAAAGAATTATCAAATGGAATATGCAGTTTAAATGCAGGTGAAGATAGGTTTACACTTTCATGTTCAATGGAGATAAATCCAGAAGGAAAGACAATATCAGCAGAAGTGTATAAAGGAATAATAAATGTACGCGAAAGAATGAATTATCACGATGTACAAAAAATTCTAGATAAATCTGATAAGAAAGTATTAAAAAGATATGAAAAATATATAAAAGACTTTGAATTAATGGCAGAACTTGCAACAATTTTAAAAGAAAGAAGATTAAAACAAGGATATTTAAATTTAGACATACCAGAAAGCAAAATTGATTTAGATGAAGAAGGTAGAGCAATAAATGTTGGTAAATATGAAACAAGTTTTAGTAATGAAATAATAGAGCAATTTATGCTAAGTGCAAATGAAGCAATTGCAGAAAAATTCTACTGGTTAGATGCACCATTTATTTACAGAGTTCACGAGGATCCAGACTTAGATAAAATAAAAGACTTAAATAAATTCTTATTTAATTTTGGATTAAAAATAAAAGTTGTAAATGAAAAGATATATCCAACAGAGGTATCAAAAATACTGGAAGAAATAAAAGGAAAAGACGAAGAAAAAGTAGTATCAACATTAATATTAAGAACACTTAAAGTTGCAAGATATGAATCAGAAAACAAAGGACATTTTGGAATTGCAAGTAAATATTATTGCCACTTTACATCACCAATAAGAAGATATCCGGATTTGTTTATACACAGAATAATATCAAAATATTTGGAAGATAATTATGTTGTTGACGAAGACTGGATAGAAGAATATCAAGAAAAAGCAGAGCAAAGAGCGGCATCATCATCAGACAGAGAAAAAGTTGCAACTAAGGTTGAAAGAGATAGTGAGGATTTGAAAAAGGCTGAATATATGCAAGATAAAATTGGTGAGGAATATGATGGTATCGTATCATCTGTTACTCAGTTTGGAATTTTTGTTGAACTTGAAAATACTGTTGAAGGTTTGATTAGGTTTGAAAATTTGGGCGATGAGTATTTTATTTATGATGAAGAGAGAAAAAGACTTATTGGAGAAAGAACTAATACTACTTATAAAATTGGTGATAAGGTTAAGATTAGGGTTATTTCTGCTAATAAGATGCTAAGACAAATTGATTTTGAAATTGTGAAATAAAAATTAGGGATTGGGGGACGGGTCTTCAATCCCTAAATTTTTATTATATATTAGGAAAGTTATGCAACTTTCCTAATATATAAAATTACATTGCACAGAAAATTTATTTCATAAATTTTCGCGCACGAACAAATTTACAGATTTGTTCTAACTTCAAAATCATTTAAGGAAAATAAATAAAGTAGCAAAAGTAAGAATGATTATAGAAAATACAATAATAGCAATTCCGCCAGACTTATTTTCTTGAGTCTTAATTTCATATAAAGCATAAAAAATAGTTTTTAATAAAACATATATACTAAAAATTATAAATAAAAAATTAAAAAAAATGTCAACCATAAAAACACCTCACAGTTATGTTTTATTTAATAAAAATCCAGAGTCTACAGTAGTATTAACATCAACTTTAAAAGTTGAATTCATATAATTATCAATCCAGTTGAAATTTTTAAAATCAGTGTTTGTTTGGAAATTAGATAAAGCATATTTACCAATACCATTAATGTCACTTCTAAATTCAACAGAAGTTTTATATAAATATTTTAATAAAACATTTTCCATATAACGATTGCAACTATATGAAACAGAATTAAGATTTTCTTTATTTAAATAATTTGTATTTTCATCAATTGAGAAAACTTTAGCGGTAAATTCACAATTTATTTTAATAAAAGGTGAACCATTAATAATTTTAACATCAAAATCAACAGTATTTTTTGGTGAAAGTATTAAATCTATTTTAGAATTGCTATTATTATAATCAGGAATAGAAACTAGAAAAGAACTTAAATTATTTTGTAAAATATGAAAACAAACAGTTTCTATTGCATCTAATTCACCAACAAGTTTGTCGTGTTTAAATACTCCTATACCAATATTTTCTGTGGAACGTAGTCCAGAGATTGGTGAGGCACCAGATTTTATATTTGAGTCGTCAGGAACAGTAGATTGGGAACCAGTTTGTGTGGATGATGTTACACCGCCTAAAATAGTGTATGGTTCACAAGCGTTACATACTAGTGCGTTATAGAATTTTCCTATTGTGGCGTCTGAAACATAACCAGTATATTTACCAGATGAAGGAAAAATGTCATAATATCTGGTTATTGATGTTTCAAGGCTTGGTATAGAATTTTTTATATATTCATTTGCACTACAGGTTGAAACTATTATGTTTGAAGTTGGTCTAACCTGGTCATCATTCATTAATGTGTATATAAAATTAGAGATTCCATTTTTTGCTATTTCTTCTGAAAAAACAATGTTTCTGCAATGTGATAAATCAATTTTTCGTGCTAAATAACTATTCATAATATTAATTGCATTTGGTATTGAATTTGTATCTACTGTATCTTCAAAAATTTGCGTTTCTTGGCTTGAACCTTCATTAGAAGATGGTGGAGTAACAAATTGAAATGTTACTTTAATTTCTTTTGAATCTGAAGAATCAATCCCCAGTGCAACTACAAATGCCAGGTTATCAATATTCAAGGCTGTATAAGAATGTGAAAAAGATATGATAAAAATAAATATTAAAATAATAATAAAAATTCTTGTTATAATTTTTTTCAAGTTATTCACCTACTTTTTTCTTTTTATAGTTTGACAATAGTAATATACAAATTCCTAAAAAAATAATTCCTATGGTTATAAATCTATAAATGTATGTTTCAAAAAAATATGAAATTGAATAATTATGAGGCAAAAGAGCAATTACAAATGTTAGGATAGATATTATATCTATTGTTTGTGATGCATCTGAAAGGTTATATATTTTACAAAAAATGCAATTAGCAAATTTTAATGAAATACTCAAATAGCAACAAAACGAAATTGACCATATAAGTAAAAATAATGACTCAAATCGTTGAAAAAAATTACCAAACTCAATATTTCTACTTACAGAAAATAATGGCATAATTTCATCTGTATTAATGTAGATAGGAAACATAAAAAGTAATGTTGCAACACAAATTAATATAAAAAAACTTGATAATATTATTGATAATAAACAAATTTTTTTAAATTGTTCAGGTTTTTTTAGTAATGGTGGAATAAAGTAAATATACGTAATTCCGGTAAATGAACCAATATTTGAAAGCCCTAAAATAAATGTTTTTTTAAATCCATCTCCCATAAATGGAAACATTTTTTCAAAAGAAAAGTTGCTTAAATTTCCGATAAACAGTAAAAGAATGCTAACAAGAAGAAATGGAAAAATAAGGGTTGTTGTCTTTATTGTAGAATCAAATCCGAGTTTATTTGCTATTGTTATTGTGATAATAAACAATAATATAATGTAAGTAATATCTGTGTATGGATAATAAATTACTTTTAATCCCTCACAAAAATTTCGTAAAAGCATGGCAGAGGTTATTATAAAATATGCAATAAAAACAAAACCAATTATATTTTTAAAAATGCTTCCACCAATATAATTTGAAATGTCTATTATGTCAAATCCGGGGAAATTTTTAAATAAAACATAAATAAAATATATAATAAGTGTGCAGATAATTGAAATGTAAATTATATTAAGAAGTGCACTAGATTTTAGTTCATTTATAAATGTTCTAGATATTGAGATTACGGTAAAAGGTGCTAAAGCAGATAATATTAGGGCAATTGCTTCTAGTGTTCCAATTTTATTTTTAGACATTGTAAAATCCCTCCTTTAATTAATTTTTCTCCATTTCATTGAAATTTTATTTTGTTTTTTTTCTTTTTTAGTTGCTAAATATGTTGCTCTATCTTCACGTTTCCAAATAGGTGAAAGCATAAATCCATTGTTTTTTGAATTCACTGCAGGTGCATATGGGATGGTATAAGACACACCAAAAGTTTCTAAATCGCAAAGTGAAGAGATATAAATAAAAAGTCCCATACCAATACCTAAAAATCCTGCTAAAAATCCTAAAAGTATAAATACAAATCTAAAAAATCTTAAATGAAAACTAAATGTAAAATCTGGTATTGCAAATGAACTCATACCTGTAATAGCAACAATAATAATTAGGATTGGACTAACAATTGCAGCGCTTACAGCGGCTTGCCCTAATACCAGTGCACCAACAATACCAAGTGTGGGGCCAATTGGAGAGGGAACCCTAAGACCTGCTTCTCTTATAATTTCAAAAGAAATTTCCATAATCAAAATTTCTACAATTATAGGAAAAGGAACACTTTGTCTTGATGAAAGTATAGAAAATAATAATTCTGTTGGAATAATTTCTCTATGGAAATTAGTTATTGCAATATATAATCCAGGTAATAGTAAAGCAAAGAAAGAGGATATTATTCTTACAACTTTTAAAAAATTGGCAAATTGAGGCTTTAAATTTGTATCTTCTGGAGATGTAAGAAAATCAATCAAAATTGCAGGTAAAATTAGAGCGTAAGGTGAACCATTTATTAATATAATTACTCTACCTTGTAAAAGTGATTTTACAGCATAGTCAGGTCTTTCTGAAACAAGTATTTTAGGCACACCTAGAGAGTTAGTATCTGTTAATAACTGTTCAAGTTCTCCTGCAGAAAGCAAAGAGTCGATTTCTAGATTATTTAGTCTATATTTTGTTTCAGCAACTAAAGCATCATTTGCAATGTCTTTTATATAACATATTGCACAATTAGTCTGGGTTATTTTACCAACTTTTGTGTTTTCAATTATCAAATTTTCATTATTTGTAAATCTTCTTAAAAGAGTTGTATTTGTACGCATGTTCTCAACAAAGGCTTCATGTGGGCCTTTTATTACAATTTCATTTTCAGGTTTTGAAATACTTCGTTGTTTAAACCCTTTTACATCTATGTCAAAACCTACAGATAATGTATCAACAAATAAAGCACAATTACCAGAATTAACACCACTAAAAATATCTTTAAAAGAAGATTGTTGTTTAATATTATTTTGTGGTATTAGGCAATCTTGAATAAAATTTGCAATGTTTGATTTTTTTCCCTTTTGAACTATTGTTTTTGAGGTTTCATTATTGCAAAATTTATTTTTTAACATTAAAGGTTTTAAAACGAAATCATTTAAAATTTGAGAATCTACCATGCCATCAATATACAAAATAAATGCTTTATATTGTTTGCTACCTGTGTTAAGGGTGAATTCCCTAGTTATAATATCACTATTTATTAAAGTATTGTATTTCGTTTCTATATATTTTAAATTTGCATCAATTTGCGAGTAAATATTTTCTATTTTGTCAGAATTTGTATTGTTATAGTTTTCCGTATCTATTTCAGGATTATCCGGTAATGTAAATTGATATTCGTTTTTTGGCTTATAGCCAAATGTATTGTTTATAAAATCTTTTATTTTCATAATATTAGTAGTATTGGCAAAAAAATTTAAAATATACTTTTTTTTAATAATAAAAAATGATATAATTATTACGAAGTTGCAATGAGGTAGGTGAATATGGTGTCAAAATTTACAAAATTCATAATGGGATTAATCTTAATGTTATTGGTTACATTTATGATTATCTTTGGGTTATTAATATATGATGAAATAATAAAAACTGATAAGATTAGTATGGTAAAAGATTTTGTTTCCAATATTACAACAATATCGGATAATAATACTGAACAAGAAGCGTTGACACCAGAAATACTGGATACATCTAAAGAAAACACTAATACAGAAGAAACACAATTTTCAAATGGAAAATGTAGTAGATATTTTTATAATCAATTAAATGAGTATTCAAAAATGATTTATAATGCAATATACAACAATAAAGAAAATATGAAAAGTGGAACATATCAAATTGAAATAGGAAAAAAAGTAGCAAATCTTGCTTCGAACGAAGATACTAAAGATTTGATTTTTGAGTATTATAATGATGCAATTAGTGCATATTCAAATGATAATCCAGACGTGTTTTATATAGATTTTTCGAAAGTCTATTATAATATAGAAACAACAACTATTGGAAATAAAAAATCTTATAAGGTATTTTTAAACGAAGGAAAAGGCACAACATATTTATCAGATGAATTTTCTACAGTTAGTAGAGTGAATTCTGCAATAAATGAGGTAGAGCAAATAAAAAAACAAATTGTTCAAAATAAAAAAGAAAATGATTACCAAAATGTTAAAATGGTACATGATTACTTAATTGATAATGCAGAATATGATCAAACACTTGCAAAACCTAATATTCGAAATATTTATGGAACACTTATTGAAAAAAGTTGTGTATGTGAGGGGTATGCTGAGGCATTTAAATATTTATTAGATGCTTTGGATATACCATGTGTTATTGTGTCAGGAACTGCTACAAATTCACAGGGGGAGACAGAAAATCATGCATGGAATTATGTGCAATTAAATGGAATTTGGTATGCAGTTGATTGTACTTGGGATGACCCTATCATAATAGGTAATGGAAAAATAAATGAATCTATAAAATATCAATATTTTTTAAAAGGTTCAAAAGAATTTAATACATCACATGCAATATCTGGTCAAATGTCTGAAAATGGTAAGAATTTTGAATATCCAGAACTTAGTGTAGAAAATTATAAATAAAAGGAGTAAGAGAATGACTTTAAAGGATAAGATACCAAACAAAATACCTAATTTTTCGAATTTTTCAAAGTTAGGAACAAATAAAATAAAAGTATATGCTTTTGTAGGTCCATCAGGGACTGGAAAAAGTTATAGAGCACAAATGGTAGCAAGTGAAAAAAATATTAACTATATAATTGATGATGGTTTATTAATAAAAGATAATGAAGTAATTGCTGGTGAATCTGCAAAAAAAGCACCAACAAAAATTGAAACTGTTAAACATGCATTATTTTACACAGATGAGGAAAAACAGGAAATAATTAAGGCTTTTAAAAAGTATAAACCAGAAAGTATATTAATACTTGGAACGTCAGATGGTATGGTGCAAAAAATTGCGGCAAATTTAGGATTGCCTGAGATAAGTGAAACTACGTATATTTCTGATGTTGCAACACAAGAGGAAATGGAAACGGCTAGAAGAATAAGGGTTACAGAGGGTAAACATGTAATTCCTGTTCCTACTTTTGAAATAAAAAAGGATTTTTCTGGGTATTTATTAGATCCTCTTCAAATTTTTAAGACTAAGGGGAGAGGAAAAGATCCGTATATTTCAGAGAAGTCTATAATTAGACCTACATTCAGTTATATGGGAAAATTTACTATTTCTGATAATGTTTTTAGACAAATTATAGAGTATTTGGCTTCTAAAACAATTGAGATTCATAAGGTCCAAAAGATTAGGGTTGATAATTTTGGCGAGGGTGTTAAGTTGTATATGGAAGTTACTGTTGTTTATGGTTTTAATGTGGTTAATGGAATTAATGAGTTTAAGGCTAAAGCAAAGAAAGAAATTGAGAAACTTACTGCGATGAATGTTGAGGAGTTTGAAGTTGTAGCAAAAAATGTATATATTCCAAAGGAAAATTTATAATTTTGTGGGAAAGGGAGTTTGAAAATGAAAAATGTATTGAAAGCAATAGAAAGAGGAATTGTAAAAGGTGCGATTTGGATTTATTGCAAAGTTGTATATAGATTTGAATTAGTAGGAAAAGAAAATATACCAAAAGAAGGGCCAGTAATTATTTGTGGAAATCACAGAAGTTTTTTAGATCCACCATTAATGGAAGTAACTACTGGAAGATATACTAGATTTTTAGCAAAAGAAGAGTTAACAAAGAATAAATTTTTGGCGTTGCTTGGTCATGTGTTTGATGCTATTTTGGTTAAGAGAGATTCTAAAGAGGTTATGGCTTTAAAGGAGTCTTTGAAAACTTTAAAAAATGGTGATTGTTTGGCGTTGTTTCCAGAGGGAACTAGAAATGGTTTGGCAAAAGGTGAAAAAGTTAAAGATGGAGCGGCATTTTTTGCTGTAAGAAGCGGTGCACCTGTTGTGCCATGCGGTATTAAAGGTGGAACGAAGGGAAACTGGAAGGTTACTATTACTTATGGAAAACCTCTTGATTTTAGTCAATATAAAGGTAGTAAGGATAAAGAGGTTTTGGATAAGGTTACTGAGGAGATTATGAGCAATATTATTGAACTTGCAAAGTAAATTTGACCCAGTTCAAAAAATTAAAGCAACAAAATTAACATAAAAATATAGACACATATAAAAATCAAATATATAATATTTGTGAACGAAACAAAATTATAAAG
>MNRS01000010.1 GCA_001916065.1 Clostridium sp. 28_17 | reverse complement strand
TATTTCCTTCAATTTTCTTTAAAGTTCTATGATCATAATCATCTAATAAGTCTAATGCTTTTGAATATCCTCCTATTACTTTTAATATTTCTTTTGCATCATTTCCTTCTAGTCTTTCATCAATACGATTAGCAATATCTATTAATTTTATAGTTTTTTCCAAGTATTCTAATCTTTTTTGATTTACCGCATAACCTTTTAACATGTAGTCTTTTAGTATGTTTGTTGCCCATTTTCTGAACAAAATACCTTGTTTGCTATTTACTCTATATCCAATAGAAATAATCATATCTAAATTGTAATATTGTACATTATATTTTTTTCCATCTTCAGCAGTATGCTCAAAAAATGAGCATACTGAACTTTCTACTAATTCTTCATCTTTATAAATATTTTGAATATGACGAGTGATTGTTCTTCTATCCTTCCCAAATAATTCTGCCATTTGTTTTTGTGTAAGCCACACAGTTTCATCTTTTAAGTTTACTTCTAATTTTATTCCTTGGTTTTCAAATAAAATAATTTCATTTCTTTTTTCGTCCATAAGAACACATCCCTTATATAAAATTTAGTTCTTAGTATATCTATTGGTACATATAAGTTTTAACTTTTTAGTATTTTTGAACTATTGAATATATTTTACAACAAGGATAAATATTTGTCTATACTTTTTTAAATTATTTATTTTTATATTTTTGAAAAAACTGTCGCGGCATCAAAGTTTTGCGCAAAAAGAGATAGGAGTAAAATATATAGACTATGATTATAATCCTACCCAGTTATTTCAGTACTTTCAAGCCTTTGGCTTTAATATATTTACTTATTATATAATTATTTTATTTTGCATATTTAATATTATTTAATGTTATCCAATTACTTATATAATTTTATTTTAATAACGCTTAAAAATCAATTTTAAGCTATTTAAATATTTTATCTATATAATTTAATGTTCAAATAATTTTTATCTTTAATTATAAATTTGTTTTTCAATAATTTTTTATAATTTCTGATCTTCTATCTAAATTTTATCTAAAATCTTCAAAATGCTTATTTCTCTATATTTGCCGTATTTCACTGACAACAAACTATATGACTGTTTTATTAAAATACCTTAAAAACGATTCTCACAAGCCATTATTTTAACTAATTTCAAAAAATCTTACATATAATTATAATTCCATAAGTTTAATTAAAATCTGCAAATTTAAATTGCATACTATAAGTTTAAAGCATCAAAATTAATTTTTAAAATCATAAACAGATAATTTGATTAGTTAATAATTTAAATTAATTATAATTGATTTTCAGACTTTATAAATATAATTTAAAATCTAAGATTATAATTAAAATTTATAAATCAATTTTATTGCCTACACTATTTGATTCAATTTCTTCATAATTTATTCCCATTAAGGATCCTGAGCATATAACATCAAATCTTCTGTCTTCTCTAAAGGTTTTTAAAGCCGTTGCACAACTTTGAAAGTCCTGTATTTCATCAAAAAATATTAATGTTTCTCCAGGTATGAATTGAAAATCTCCATTTTTTAATGTGCTATCTTTAATGACTCTATCTATTTCAAACCCTTTATCGAAGATGTCTTTATATTCTGGCTATAAAACAAAATTTATTTCAATTAAACTTTTATAATTATTTAATCTAAAGTTTTTTATTGATTCAGTTTTTCCAATTTGTCTTGCACCTTTTACTATTAATGGCATTTTATTTTTGCTTTTTTCCATTCTATTAAATATTCATCTAATTTTGTTCAACCTTAATAACATTATCAAAACTAATTAAATCAGTAACAAAAGAATGTTCAGATTTCTTTTTATCTTTACCAATTATTTTAATGATATTATTTTTATATTTAGACATATCCAATTCAGTAACAATAATATCATTATCTTCAAGCATTTTTTTAATTTGCTTTAAAGTTTCTTGGCTTTGTTTTTCAAGTTCAATTTCTAGTTCTAACATATTATAATGTTCAATTTTATCAGATATCAAATATGAGTAAGATAAAATTATATAAACTAACGCTGTTGCAATTATTCCGCATAAATAATATCCTGCACCTATACACAATCCAATACAAGTAACTGCAAGTAATGTTGAGGCAGTTGTTAAGCCTTTAACATTAAATCCATCTCTTAATATTGTGCCTGCACCTAAAAATCCAATTCCAGATAATAACTGTGCTGGTATTCTTGAAGAATCTACACCAAACGATTTTGACATATATTCGCCACATATCATAACTAGAACAGCACTTATTCCAACTAAAGCATGTGTTCTAAATCCTGCAGGTTTACTCCAAGAAGACCTTTCTAGTCCTATAATACCTGCTAAAAATATTCCTAGCAATAATTTAATTATTGTTTGAAATTCAAAACTATTTATAATTGTTTTTACCATTTCCATTTTTTCATCCATCCTTTCTTAAATTGCAAATTTTGGTAAAAAAAGAATTAAATTTCGACATTGTATCAAAATTACAATTCTTTTTTTCCTCATTAATTAATAGTTGTATCTGTACTATTTGTTATTTTTGAATTTGAACTATTACTACTATTCTGATTCTTTTGTGAATTAGAATTATTTATTGCAGAATTATGTTCATTATTCGTAACAGAATTTATTTTTTCATCAGTTTTACTTGAATTATTTTTATTATTAGAATTTCCAGTATTACTATTATTGTTCTCTTTATTAGAATTTTCCTTAGTTGTATTTTCTTTAGGTTTGCTACTATTTACATTTACAGTATTAGGTTCTTCCTTTACAGTAGTAGTTGGAACATCTAAATCATCCTTTGTTGTAGTATCAAATGAATTAGTAGCAGTATTTGTTTTATTTGTATTTGTAGATGATGATGAACTATCATCCTTTAATTCTGTACCAGCATGTTTATTACATAATGTAGGTGTGGTTCCTATTAAGAAATATTCATCATATGTATTTGGACAACCTGTATTTGCTTTTCTTCCAGTTTCTGCACAAACAGTAACTTTTACTGCACCTGCCGGTTTGTTAAATTTTGCATTTTTTAGACTAGAATGAACATTGCTCATAATATTAGCCCACAAAATTCCCGCAGGATTTTTCTTGCCATTATAATTAATTGACTCATTTTTGTCATATCCATACCATGTAACACCTGTATAATATGGTGTAAATCCACAAAGCCATCTATCATAATTATCATCTGTTGTTCCAGTTTTAGCGGCAACATCCATTCCAGAAATCGAGCAATAAGTTGCTGTTCCATAGCTGCCTTTTATAGGTTCAGTTAATAATTCCTTAACAATATATGCAACTTCTTTCGAGAATACCCTCCTCTTTTTTTGTTTAACTTCTACAATTGTTTTTTTGTTGGACGTCTCTGCTTTAGTATAAAATGTAGGTTCTATATACTCACCATCATTTGCAATTGTAGCATATGCACCTGCCATTTGTAATGGGCTTATTCCTTTATCAAGTCCTCCTAATGCTAATGCAAGGTTTTCATCGTTTTTACTTAATGTTGTAACTCCCATTTTTTCCAGGTATTTCATTGATGTCTTTGGTCCAATTTTTTCCATCATTTCTACAAATGGAATATTTTGTGATGACTCTAATGCTCTTCTTACAGTTATTTTTCCAAGGTAGTTACTATAATTTTCTGGTTTATATCCATCTGCAAAAATTGTTTGTTCATCTTCAAATATTGTTGAACCAGTAAATTCTTTTTTGGCAATTCCCGGTACTAAAACTGCTATTGGTTTTATACAAGAGCCTGTTTGCCTAATAGATTGTGTAGCACGGTTTAGTCCACGTGATGTTGTTTTTTTACCAAGACCACCAACACATCCAACAACTTGTCCAGTTTTATGGTCAATTATTACCATTGCAGATTGTGAATGGTCCCCTCCTGTTTTTGACGCAAGTTGATATTTTGTTTTTTCAAATTCTTTTTCCATTTGCTTTTGGACAGATGTATTTTGTGTGCTATAAATAGTTAAACCTGACATATTTACATAGTTTGTAGCAAATGTTTTTGTAATTTTCTTTTTAATAGCAATGTCATCTATTAGTTGTGATATTAATGCATCTGTATGATATGAATAAACTACATCATTTATTTCGATTTTTCCTTTTTTAAATTTTAGCCCACCATCAACATTAGCCACTGCATTATTATATTCATCCTCATTAATGTATTTCAATTCTAGCATTTTTGATAACACTGTTTTTGTTCTTTTTTTGATTTTTTCTGTATTATCAGTATCACCATAAGGATTGTAAGAATTTGGTGAATTATTAATTCCTGCCAAAAATGCACATTCTTCTAATGATAAATCTTTTGCTGATTTATTAAAATAGTAATTTGCACCTGTTTCTATTCCATAAATATTTGGACCTACATAAATTAAATTTAAATATAATGCAAGTATTTCATCTTTACTCATAAAAGATTCGAGTATAACTGCTTTTCCCCACTCGTTTACTTTACGTGAAATCTTGCTTGAAGAATCTCCCGTCAAATTTTTTACTACTTGTTGTGTTATACTACTCCCACCAAATGATGATGAGCCACGGTGAAATACATAAGAGACAACTGCTGCCCCTGTTCTTTTTACATCAACTCCATGATGTTTATAAAATCTTTCATCTTCTATTGCAACATATGCATTTTTTAAATTGTTTGGAATTTCTGTTGCTGAAATTTTATTTTTTGCTTTTTCACTTCCAATTTCTGCAATTGTATTTCCTTCTGTATCTTTGACAATAGAATTTTCGTTTTTTGACATCTCTTGGACTAGACTTTTCCAACTATTTGCAGATATTGCCATACGTATTCCAAAACTTAATATTAAAATGACAACAATAAGTAATATAATTAATTTTATTTTCTTTTTTCTTTTTGTGTGCTCTGGTTCTTTTATTTTATTTTTATTTCCGCGTTTGCTCTTTCTGTTATTTCTTTCATTTTGAATATCTTCTTTTTTTTCTTTTGTTTTTAAACTTATTAATATATTTTTTCCGTTTTCTTTTTCTGTATTTTTCCTTTCTTTTGAATGTTTACTTTTCATTTATTTACCTCTAATCTCTTAATAGTTCTGTGTCTTTCACTATATCTTCCAAAATTATTTTCATTTTCTATTTATATATTGCTAATTATATAATATTATAGTTTAAATTTCAACAAAATTAGTAAATTTTTAGAACTACCATTGTCACAATGTTACAACAACTCTTCTTCAATTAAAACATTTCTTATTGCAATATTTACCAACAAATATATAGGAATTCTAAACTTATTTTTCAATTCATATAAACCATCAAAAACACTTTTTCTTAACAAGACAGACCTTGACACATAAGAATTATTTTTTCTTTTATATACATTTATATTTTCCGTTTTTATCAATTCTTCTACAGAAAGATTTATTAATTTACTTATTGAAGCATCATACCTTTCCCCTGATAAAAATTCTAACTTATTGTATAGTTCCTCATCTATTTCTAAAGTTCTACTAATTAATTCTTCTCTTCTATTTAATTTACCTAAACATGACATCTTTTTTCACCTTTTTTGTACTATTATATGCCTAAAAAACAATAAATTTAATCACTACAAGTAGAATTTTTTTCTAACTACTAATAGTGGTTATTTTTTTAATGTTTATGAGTTATAATTATTTTGCAAAATATAAAGAAAGGAAATTTTAAAAATGAGTAAATTATATCAAACATATGCAGCATTAAAAATGCAAGATTCAAGCCAATTATACTTGTTTAAATCAGGTATATTCTATATTTTTCTTGACGAAGATGCAAAACTAATTTCTACAAAATTCAACTTAAAACTTACTAATTTAAATTCAATAGTTGTAAAATGTGGCTTTCCTACTTCTCAAATTGAAAAATATACTAATTTATTTAATATTGCAAATATATCTTTTAAAATAGTAGATGTACAAAAAAACGAATTATATTCACCAAAAGATTTTATTTTAGATAAAAATATTTTGTCTTTTTTGCAAAAAATATCATCCACAAATGCCTATGATCTTTCCATAAGTGAGGCTTATGATTTTATAGAGTCTATCTCCAAAGAAAGTAAAATTTTTATAGGAGATTACAATAATGGAAAAAAATAATAGTAATTTAATAATTTATCAAAAATATATTGAGCTTATAGAATATACCAACAACATTTTAAGAAAATACCCAAAATCCGAAACTTTTGCTTTAGTAAAAGAGTGTAAATCAACATTATACTCAGGTTTAAGATTACTGATATATGCAATTAAATCATACCAGAAGAAGGATAAATTAAAGTATTTAAATGAACTTGATACAAATTTGCATATTTTAAAGGTACATATAAGATTATCTTATAAATTTCGATATATTTCAATACAAAATTATCAATCTTGGAGCAAATTAATAACAGATATTTGTAATATGCTAGGAGGATGGATAAATTCATGCCTAAAAAAATAAAAAATTGTTTTTATAAAAATTTAACATTTGAAAAATTGATGGCCGCACATAAACGTGCACGAAAGCATAAAGCCTATAAAGATGAAATAATTGAATATGAGTTTAATTTGGAAAATAATATTACCAATTTGTTGAATAATATTAAGTCAAAAAAATACAGGCTGGGAAAGTATCGTGAATTTAAGGTGTATGAGCCTAAAGAACGTGTTATAAAGGCTCTTCCCTATCCTGATAGAATAGTTCACCAGTGGTATGTAGAAGAGTTTATAAAGCCATATATCTTGCCTAAATTTATATCTACAAGTTTTGCTTGTATTCCGGAACGTGGAACACATAGATCAGCTCAGCAAATTGAAAAATATATGAGAATTTTTAAAAGGAATTATGGCGATTTTTGGGTTCTAAAATGTGATATTTCTAAGTTTTTTTATAGCATAAATCCACGTACTTTATTTAATATTATGGAAAAATACATTTCTGATAAGGCTCTTCTTGATTTTACTAAATTATTAATTTTTGACAGACGTGAATCTTTTGGCCAAGTTGGTATACCAATTGGTAATTATACAAGTCAATTTTTTGCAAATATTTATTTAAATGAAATGGATCAATATGTTAAAAGGGTTTTGAAAATTAAATACTATGTTAGATATATGGATGATTTTATTTTTTTATTAAAAACTAAAGAAGAATGTATAAAATTAAAGAAAAAGATTGAAATTTTTTTGGACGAACATTTAGGCTTAAAATTAAATGACAAATCGAAATATTATCCGTATAAAATGGGAGTCAATTTTTGTGGTTATCGTATTTTTGTCACACACCGTTTGCTTAGATTAAATAGTAAGAAAAAGATTAAACGTAGTGTTAAAAAGTGGAATTATTTACATTCTCATAATCGTTTACCAGTTTGGAATACTATTCAAAGTTTGAATTCTTGGCTTGGTCATTCTTCTCATTGCAATTCTTATAAATTGCAAAAGAAAGTTTTGAATAGTTGTAATTTTTTGGTTTCTGATGGCATGTATGAAAATATTGAAAAAGAAATGATTGAATTGATTGAAAATGAAAAAAATAAAAATTAATAAAAGATATACATAGAATTATTTTAATTTCTGTGTATATCTTTTATTTTCATATTCTTAGATTTTCGCCATTTTACTACTAAAATAAGAATACTGTTTATGTGTTTATGACATAAGAACAACGCATATGTCAAAGGAATTAAACTTCTTTGATACAAATCCAGTTGTCATACAATTTTAATATTGTATTTTTTTATATTTGTATACACTCACGATTTTCTCCTTGAAGAAAACCCATCTGGGATAGAAGCCTCTATGCTTCTTTGTGTATCGAAGTGCTACTGAGCGACCAACACTGAGCGGAACCCATTATTGTAATTGCTATTACCATCATTACGATTGAAATAGAACAAACCGGCTCCACTACGGTCCCAATAATTGCCTCCACGTTTGAAGAATGGATTGTACAAACCTGCAAAGTAAGAGTAGTAACAGTCTAATCCCTAATATATATAATTAATCCATTATTTATTTATATTCAAGGGGTGCTAACGCACCCCATTCATTATATATTATTGTCGGAAGTTCTTCGAACTTCCTTTAAATTGTTGTATACCTTTTACAGTATTTACCCGTATTTTTCTATTATTCCTTGTTATAATTTGTGCCGATTAAAAGGGATCTAGGCACAAGGAATTTTCAAAGTGCTACTGAGCGACCAACACTGAGCGGAACCCAGAATGGTAACCGCTATTACCACCATCACGAGAGAAAAAGAACAAACCGGCTCCACTACGGTCCCAACAATGGCCCCCACGCCTGAAGAACGGACTGTACAAACCTGCAAAGTAAGAGTAGTCTGAGTGCCATGATGTTTGACCAGTTCCTGCTGTGGATGTTTCTTTTATTGCATCTCCATATTTTGTATTCTTTTTATAGTTTGCTTCATTTGTTTTTAATAAATTTTCGTCTGTCCATGAAACTCCAGTATTG
>MNRS01000020.1 GCA_001916065.1 Clostridium sp. 28_17 | reverse complement strand
ATTTATATCAGCAGATAAAAGATTTAAAGAAGAAATAGAAAAAATAGTTGCATAAATTATATATTGATTTTGCGTTGCTATTATTTTTTGAATGGACATTCTATTTATTTAATAATATAAAATGATGTTGATTTTACTTTTTCGGGAGAATATGCTATAATATATTTATCTAATGTACTTTACACAGCAAAGTCTAGAGAAAATTTATTATTTTTTCTGGAGGGGCTGTGTAAACCTCCAGATAGTATTAGGAGGTATGCAAATATGAAAGCTAATAAGGTTAAATCTTGGGCTCGGATAGGAGAGGTTGCGCTTTTTCTTTTTCAGTTTTTTGATGCTGGTTGGAGAGTGCAATATGAACCTTTCGAATCTGCTGGTCCGACGGCACAGATACTTGGTGTTATTTGCTGGGTGTTGATACTTGTCTTTGCTGAAGCAATAGTAAGAATAATTGGGTATTTTGCAGAAATTCTTGAAAAAAGAAAATAATACCAGTAATTTGCTTTCAATAGTAAAGAGATTTGTGTAAGCAAGTCTCTTTACTATTATATATGTTAATATGATTTCTTGTTTTAATTATGAAACAAGCTGTATAAATTTTTAGTTTTTGTAGTGTTACAATTGATGTGAAACAAAAAAATATAGAAAAAAAGTGATTCAAGTAGTATAATTGAATTGTCGAAAAAAAATTATACGAAAGGACTTGAATCACTTATGAATAATATTATAACACAAAATCAAAAAAATATAAAGAGATATTTACCACATGAAATAAAAACAAGAGAAAATGCAGTAAAAATGTATAGAAATTGCAATGATATAGGATATGCATGTAGAAAATATCATATATCAAGGACATCATTATGGAGATGGAATAAAAAATATGATGGAAGCAAAGAGAGTTTAGAAGATAAGTCACATAGGCCATTAAGTAAGCATCCAAAAGAACATACAGAAACAGAAATAAAATGGATAAAAGATTTAATAAAAAGAAATCCACATATAACATTAAATGAAATATGGTATAAGTTAAAAATAAATAAAGGATATACAAGAAAACCAGCATCATTATATAGAGTATTAAGAAAAATAGGATATTATAATAATCCAGAAATAAAAGGAACATCAAAGAAACATAATCAAAAATATCATACACCAACAGAGATATGAAAAAAATGGCAAATAGATGTAAAATATGTGCCAAAAGAATGCAAAACAGAAGGAATGACAAAAGATATAAATTATTATCAATATACATGTATAGATGAAGCAAGTAGAGAAAGATATTTGTATTGGTATGAAGAACATAGTGCAGCATATACGGTAGATTTTGTAAAAAGATGTATAAGATACTATGGGTACAAAACAGAAGAAATACAGACAGATAATGGAGTAGAATTTACGTTTAATAGATCAGATGTAAAAAGAGAACATCCAATGGATACATTATTGAAAGAAATAGGAATAAAACACCACAAGATAAGACCAAGAACACCAGAACATAATGGAAAAGTAGAAAGAAGTCATAGAAATGACAATGAAAGATTTTACAGTTACTTAAAATTTTATAGTTTAGAAGATTTAAGAAAACAAGGAGCAGCATACTTAAAAAGGTCAAACAGAATACCAATGGCGGTGTTAGGATATTTGACACCAAAAGAAAAAAGAGAAGAATTAAAAAAAGCATAAATATGAAACAAATTCAATCATACTATTTGAAAGAATTTGTTTCACATCATTGACATATATACATTTATAGAGTTAAAAATTTTTTATTTGTATTGAAAATATCGATTTTTTATGCTACAATATTCGTATAATTTGATTATCTTGCAAATTGCAAGTTTTATATATAGTAACTATTAACTCACAAACAGAATTGTTAAGGAGGTAAATAAAATGGCTGAATGGGAAAGCAGTTATGGCGGAATGCGTCTTCATAATGCACGGCTACTTACAGCTGAAGAAATTAAGGAAAGATATCCACTTGAAGTCGATTCTCGTATGGCTCGATTAACTCGAGAATTTGTGGAAAGAGAATATAATATTCTTTACGGAGAAAATTCAAATGTTACGTTGGCAGATGTGTTGTTCGGTGAGCCATATGATTGGCATGCTGATATAATTAGGACAGCTGCATATCTGTATAAGACAACTCCTGAGCAGATTGTTTTAGGGTGTTATACAGATATGTCAGAAACTAAAGCAATTTATGCAGCAGTAAGATTAAGAAATTCATCGGATATCCCAATAATTTAAGTCAGGGGCAAGTACTTTTTTGAGCTTAATAACTCTTAAAAGTACTTGCTTTTGCAATCTTAAAAAAATTTATAAATTAAGATTGGTTCAATTTTATAAATTTTTAAATTGGATTTTTAATCAAAACACTTGAAAGTTTATAAACTTTATGTTAAAGTAAAGACAACAAATTGATTGATATTTGTATCAATCGTCAAGAGAGCCAAAAAAGTTGTAGATAACTACTTCGTTGGCACCAATAAAAATATAAGCATTAAAGACAAAATAGGAGAGACTTTAAATGTTAGAAAAAATAAATTCGCCAGAAGATGTAAAAAAATTAAAAAAAGAAGAAAAAGAAAAATTAGCACAAGAATTAAGAGAATATATATTAGAAACTGTTTCAAAAAATGGAGGTCATCTAGCATCAAATTTAGGAGTCATAGAACTAACAATTGCGTTACATAGTGTATTCAATACACCAAAAGACAAAATAGTATGGGATGTTGGTCACCAAGCATATGCACACAAAATAATAACAGGAAGAAGGGAACAATTCAAGACATTAAGACAATTAGACGGCTTAGCAGGATTCCCAAAAACAAGCGAATCAGAATATGATAGTTTTAACACAGGACATAGTAGCACCTCAATATCTGCGGCACTAGGAATGGCAAGAGCAAGAGACTTAAAAGGCGAAAAAAATCAAGTAATAGCAGTAATAGGTGATGGGGCATTAACAGGTGGAATGGCGCTAGAAGCGTTAAATGATGCAGGATTTAGCAAAACGCATATGACAGTTATATTAAATGATAATGAGATGAGTATATCCAAAAATATCGGTGGTCTTAATATGTTTTTGAGTAAACTAAGAACAAAAAAATTATATACAAAATCAAACATATCAGGGAAAAAAATAATTAGTAAAATACCAATTATAGGAAAACCAATAGTTAAAATAGTCCAAAGAGTAAAAAGAAGTATAAAACAATTGATAATACCAAAAATGTTTTTTGAAGACATTGGATTTACTTATTTAGGACCAGTTGATGGGCATGATATTGAGCAACTAGAGAATATAATGAAACTTAGTAAACAAGTAACAGGGCCGGTGTTGATACATGTATTAACAAAAAAAGGGAAGGGCTATAAAATAGCAGAAGAAAATCCTGATAAATTTCATGCAACTGCACCATTTGATATTGAGACAGGAAAAACAAAAAAAGAAAAAAAAGATGACTATTCAAAAATATTTGGAGAAAAGTTAATAGAACTAGCCAAAAAAGATAAAAGAATAGTAGCAGTTACAGCCTCTATGAAAGATGGAACAGGACTTACAAAATTCGCAAAAGAATATCCATCAAGATTTTTTGATATTGGAATTGCAGAACAACATGCTTTAACAATGGCTGCAGGAATGGCAATAGATGGAATGATTCCATTTGTGCCTATTTATTCATCATTTTATCAAAGAGCATATGACCAGGTAATACATGATATAGCAATGCAAAATTTGCCTGTTATAATGTGTGTTGATAGAGCGGGAGTTGTAGGAGCAGATGGAGAAACACATCAAGGTACACTAGATATGGCGTTTTTTAGACTTGTACCAAATTTAACAATAATGGCACCAAAAGATTTTAGAGAATTAGAAGATATGATGGAATTTGTAGTAAAATTAAATAAGCCAGTTGTTATAAGATATCCAAGAGGTGGGCAAGATGAAAATATCAAATTTGAAAAACATCAAAAAATTGAACTTGGAAAGGCAGAAATTTTAAGAGAAGGACAAGATGCAAGTATTATTGCAATTGGAAAAAGAGTGGCAGATGCAATGAAAATGGCAAATAGACTTAAAACAAATGGAATTGAAGCAGACGTTATAAATGTTAGATTTTTGAAACCATTAGATGAGGAAATAATAAAAAAATCAATAGAAAAAACAAAAAATGTTATTACAATAGAAGATGGCACAAAAATTAATGGATTAGGAACGGCAATAGAAGAATTAATTGTAGAAAATAATTTACAAGATATTAAGTTTGAAAAACAGGCGTGGCCAGACGAATTTTTGAAGCAGTGTACAGAATGGAGGAAAGATGGATAAACAAAAAATATTAAGTGACTACAAAAAACAAGAAGATAAAATGTTATTGGCGCAAATACTTGACAAAATCGAATTCTCAAAACAAAGAGAAAAACTAGAATATACAGATTTTTTAGATATGTATCAAGTTGCATTAGCAAAGACATTTATGAAAAAAATTGAATTTGAAAATTATATATTATATGGTGGCTTTGAAAATGCGGAAAGAAATGTACTTATAATATATCCTGAAAAATACAATATGAGCATGGTAGAAAAGAATTATTCAAAAATTATCAAAGTTATAAGAATTTCACTTGGAGATGAAGAAAAAGGTAAGTATTCACATAGAAATTATTTAGGTGGAATTGTAAAACTTGGAATGAAAAGAGAAAAGGTTGGAGATATTCTTGTTTCAGATGATGGAGCAGATATTTTGGTAAAAGATGAATCAACTGAAACATTGAAACAAGAATTAGGAACATTAACAAGATTTGAAAATGCCAAAATAGATATTGTTGAATTACAAGAATTAAAAGAACAAGAAATCAAAGTTGAGGAATTAAATATTATTGTTCCTTCTTTAAGACTTGATAATTTTGTGTCAGATTTAGCAAGAACTTCTAGAAGTAAGGCAGTTCAAATTATTGATAGCGAAAGAGTTTTTATAAATGGTCAAAATGAAACAAAGGCTTCTAAACAAGTTAAATTGGGAGATGTTATAACTATCAGAGGAAAAGGCAGATTTATTGTCAAGGAATTTGGTGGAAATACTAGAAGCGGAAGAACAGTTGTGAAAGTTGAAAAATATGTGTAAAAAATGTCCTTTTGGAAGGTGAGGTCCTAAATAGAACTGTCTCCCAAAGGACATTTTCTTATAGTTGTTTGCTCATTATAATAGCATCACTTTCACCATTATAGTATTTTTTTCTAATTCCTAATTTATCAAAAGAAAATTTATCATATAAACGAATGGCAGAAAGATTATTTTCATTAACTTCTAAAGTGATAGTTTTTAAATTTATATTTTTTGAATAATTTATTAAATTTTCTAGTAAAAGTGAGCCAATACCATGATGCCTAAAATCTTTTTTTACAACAATATTCATAATGTCTGCTTCATCCAAAATTACTTTTATACCTGCAAAACCAACGATAGTGTTATTGATATCTCTAGCGACAATAACATATGAATTGCTACATTCTAATTCTTCTTCTAAAATATCAAAACTCCAAAAATTATCAAAATCTGTAGTTAAGATACTTTTAATACTTTTTAAGTCTTCAATAGACATTTTACTAATTTTAAAATCCATAATTACTAATATTCCTTTCTTAAAAGACACAAAATTTGATTAAAAATATTGTTTTACAAACTTAATTTTCTAAATTTTTGCTTTTAATTTCTCTTCTAGTTGAATTTGCGCTTGAGGTTTTTTTAAATATAAAGGCAATATTTCTTCACCTATTTTTTTGTTATTAATAAATTTTTTATAACCGGCAGTTCCCAAATTTTCAACATTTAGATAAGATGATATTATATTTTTGGTAACTTCTGAATCTGCATTATTATCATAAATACTATGCAATTTTTCACTAGGAATACCATCACCAACAAAAGAAATACATTTGTTATAATATTGAGAATTTAATAAATCCAACACATCATTAACAGACTTTGCACAAGGCTCTATAAGAACATTGTAATTTCCTGAATTTAATTCATATAAAGCAAAATAGCAATTATTATTTTTACAATCAATTGTGCTACAAATAATACCGTCATTTTGGATGTTATATGCTAAAACTTCAAGACTAGAAATTCCAACACATGGAATATTTAAACTGTCTGAAAAAGCCTTACAAGATGAAACACCAATTCTAATTCCTGTAAAAGAACCAGGCCCAATATCAGAAACAAGTAAATTAATATTATTTAAACTTAATGAGCATTCATTCAATAATTGTTGAATTAAAGGCATTAATGTTTCAGAATGTGTTAGACCATTGTCTAATTCTAATTTTTTTATTAAATTTTTATCTTCTAAAATTGCTACACTGCACAATTTACTAGAAGTATCAACTGCTAAAATTTTCAAAATTATTCTCCTTTCAAATTTTCAATAATATTATCATATTTTTCACCAATAGATTTAATATTCAAAACTCTCTCGTTTTCATTCAAGTCATTTCTTGAAAAATCAATTTTAATGTATTCATTGGGTAGTGCATCTTGAATTAACTCGCCCCATTCAATTAAGCAAATACCATTTTCAAAATATTCATCTCCACCGATAGCATAAAATTCAGAGGAATCTTCTAATCTATAAACATCAAAATGATAAATATTGATATTGTTTTTTTTATATTCGTTAACAATAGTAAATGTAGGACTTGAAATCTCATTTTCTAAGCCAAAATAAGTTAGAAAACCTTCTGTAAATTTTGTTTTTCCTGAGCCTAAATCACCACAAAGTACTAGAACATCACCTTTTTTTAGCATAGAAGCCATTTTAAAGGCTATTTTTTTTGTATCATTTTCAGATTTTGAATTATATATGTATTCTTTCATTTAAATCTCCTAAAAATTTTATATAAAATATTATAATGTTACTATTTACAGTATAAAAAATATATTTATGAAATTAATCATTTATTTATTTTGAAGTGATTCGGGGGGACCGTTCAAAAATTCTCAAAAGTTGATAAACTTTTGTTAGAATTTTTAGAATGGGGCAACAAAAAAATAAATAAATCATTAATTTCATTAAAAATAAATTATAAACTGTAAATCATAATTATTATAATATAAAAAAATAAAAAATTCAATCAAATCTATTGATAAATTTTGCAATTTGTAATATAATCGTAACGAAAATGTAACAAAAGTGAAACAAATAAAATAAAGAAGGGAAGAAGTTACATGTTAAAATTTGGATTTGGACAAGACGTAGGAATAGATTTAGGAACTGCTACAGTAATAGTATATATAAAAGGAAGAGGAATAGTACTAAGAGAACCATCAGTAGTAGCAGTAGATAGAAACTCTGGAGATGTACTAGCAGTAGGTGGAGAAGCAAGAAGGATGATAGGAAGAACACCTGGAAATATCATAGCAACAAGACCACTTAGAGAAGGCGTAATATCAGACTACACAGTAACAGAAAAAATGTTAAAACACTTTATAGGAAAAGTTTGTGGAAAATCAATATTTGCACCAAGAATAATGATATGTATACCATCACAAGTAACAGAAGTAGAGAAAAAAGCAGTAATAGATGCAGCAATACAAGCAGGGGCAAGAAAAGTATATCTAATAGAAGAACCAATTGCAGCAGCAATAGGAGCAGGAATAGATATATCAAAACCATGTGGAAATATGGTAGTTGATATTGGTGGAGGAACAACAGATATAGCAGTTATCTCTCTTGGAGGTTCAGTTGTAAGCACATCATTAAAAGTTGCAGGAGATAAATTTGATGAATACATAGTAAAATATATTAAGAAAAAACATAACATTGCAATAGGAGAAAGAACAGCGGAAGACCTAAAAATAAATGTTGGATGTGTGTATCCAAAAATTCAAGATGCAGAAATGGAAATAAGAGGTAGAGATTTATCAACAGGATTACCAAAAACTGCAACAATACATTCAAGCGAAATGTTAGAAGCATTGATAGAACCTGCAATGATGATTGTAGATGCAGTTCATAGTGTACTAGAAAGAACACCACCAGAACTTGCAGCAGATATTAGTGACAAGGGAATTTATATGACAGGTGGAGGATGCTTAATAGATGGATTAGATAAATTATTACAAGAAAAAACTGGAATAAATGTAATGATTGCTCAAGATTCTATATCATGTGTTGCATTGGGAACCGGAAAAGCACTAGATAACTTAGATACATTAGATGGAAGATCAAAATAAAAACATAAACTTACAAGGACGTTCTTTAATGGGGTGAAAATTCCAAAATACAAATGGAACGTTCTTTAATTGATTAAAAAATGAAAGGAAAAAAATGAGTAAAGTAGTAAGATTCGTAACATTGGGATGTAAGGTAAATCAGTACGAAACAAATGCAATGGCACAAAAATTCTTAGAAAAAGGATATCAAATAATTGAAGAAATAACACCAGAAAATGAAGATATAAAACCAGATATATGTATTATAAATACATGTACTGTGACAAATATGTCAGACAGAAAATCAAGACAAATGTTAAGAAGAATGAAAGAAAAAAATCCATCAACAATAGTTGTTGCAGTTGGATGTTATGCACAAGTTGCAAAAAAAGAATTAGCCAAAATCCCGGAGATTGATTTAGTTTTGGGAAATAACGAAAAAGTTGAAATTGTAAAACATGTTGAAGAATACATAAATAATCACATAAATAATGTTGAATTAGACGATGTAATGTACTCAAAAGAATTTTCAGATTTTGGTGATGTTACATATACAGAAAAAACTAGAGCAGTTATCAAAATTCAAGATGGGTGTGATAGGTTTTGCTCATATTGCATAATACCATATGCACGTGGAAGAGTAAGAAGTAGAAAGCCAGAAAATATAATTTCAGAAATTACACAAATTGCATCAAAAGGAATAAAAGAAGTTGTAATAACAGGAATCCATATAGCCTCATATGGAAAAGACTTTGCAATGAGTAAAGATAGCAAATTAACAAATTACAGATTAATTGATTTATTAGAAGAAATAAACGAGATACAAGGAATCCAAAGAATAAGATTAGGGTCAATAGAGCCTCTACTTATAACAGTAGAATTTGTAGAAAGACTTAAAAAATTAGAAAAAATATGTCACCATTTCCATTTATCATTGCAAAGTGGATGTGATGAAACTCTAAAAAGAATGAATAGAAGATATACAACAGAACAATTTAAAGAGATTGTACGATTATTAAGAAATGCGTATAGTGATGTTAACCTAACAACGGATATAATTGTGGGTTTTCCAGGTGAAACAGATGAAGAATTTAATAAAACATATCAATTTTTAAAAGAAATTAAATTTTATAAAATGCATGTTTTTAAATATTCACCACGAAAAGGAACAAAAGCGGCAGTAATGCCAAATCAAATAAATGGTGATATAAAAGAAGAAAGAAGTAAAAAATTAATTGAATTATCTGATAGAAATGAAATTGAATATAACAAGTCATATATTGGAAAAAATGTTGAAGTATTATTTGAAGAAGAAAAAGATGGAATGTATAAAGGACATACACAAAATTATATAATGGTATATTGTCAATCAAAAGAAAAATTGGACAATAAAATTATAGATGTAGTGTGTGAAAAAGCAGAAAAAGAACATATTATTGCTATTATGGAATAATGTAATAAAAATGTAATATTTATGTAACAAAAACTTAATACAAAAAAATGGCAAAAATCTTGATATTTGTATTAAAGTATAGTATAAATTATGTAGAGATTATTAGGTACAAAGGAGGAATTAAAATGGCTGAAATAAATCAAGAATCAGGTGTATTTGGTGGAATATCATTTGAAAATAATATGAATCAAAGTGGTGTTGTTGAAAATGCTGGAACAATTAGAAATGAAGCATTGCCTGTAAAAACAGGATTCTGGCAAAAATTTAAGGCTTTTTGGTTACAAGATATTGATTGGAACCAAGAAATTAGAGTCGAATTAACACCTGCTCAACAAAAAGTTGAAGATGAAATAAATGAATTTTTACATCAAGAAATTACTTGGGAAAAAGTACATGATTTCTTATTCCAAGAAATTACTTTTGGAAAGAAAAATAAATAATGTTCTTAATAATATTTAAAATAAAAACCAAAACTAAAAGAATAGTCTTGGCTTTTATTTTTTTTGCTTTATGTGCTGTGAACTGTAAAAATTCGATTTTACAAAAAATAAATTGTTAAAATTTACTTGATATTTTGCATAAATTTTAGTAAAATATATAACGTAAATAACTAAAAGAAAGAGAGTGTGAAAAATTGGAAAACAAAGAAATATTAGAAAACTTAGAAAAAATAATCACAAAAGAAAGAATAAAACAAAATGAGCCAATGAGTAAACACACGTCATTCAAAATAGGAGGACCTGCAGAATTCTTTATAAAAATATTATCAATAGAAGAATTACAAAAAATATTAGAATTTGCAAAAAAAGAAAAAATAAAAATAACAATACTAGGAAATGGAAGCAATATACTTGTATCAGATAAAGGAATACAAGGAATAGTAATAAAAACAAACTTAAAAGAAATAACAATAAAAAATAAAAAACAAAATAAAGTAGAGATAACAACAGATGATGCTGTACCAATAGGAATGCTAGCACAAAAATTATTAAAACAAGAAATAACCGGATTCGAAGAAATATCAGGAATTCCAGGCACAATAGGTGGAGCAATATTAATGAATGCAGGTGCACATGGAAAAGAAATGAAAGACATAATAACAGAAATTACGGCAATTGACTATAACGGTCAATTACATACATTTACAAATGAACAAGCGGAATTTACATACAGAAATAGTATATTTTCAAGTGGAAAATACATTATTTTACAAGCAAAAATGATGTTGGAAAAAGGAAATACAAAGGATATAAAAGCCAAAATGGATGAATATGCACAATATAGAAAAGACAAACAACCAATAGAATATCCATCTGCAGGAAGTACTTTTAAAAGAGGAGACAATTTTATAACTGCAAAACTAATTGATGAAGCAGGACTAAAAGGCTATTCAATAGGCGGAGCAAAAATTTCAGAGAAACACGCAGGATTCATAATAAACACAGGAGGTGCTACGGCACAAAATGTTTTAGATTTAGCAAAATACGTTACAGATAAAGTTTATGAAAAATTTGGTAAAAAAATAGAATTTGAAATTAAGGTGTTGGGATTATAATATCCCATTGGAGGTAGCAAAAATGAATGGTTTTATAAAATGGTTTGATTCAAAAAGCAAATTAAAGAGATGGATGTTATTAATACTAATAGGGATTGCGTTGATATGTTATGGAACTGCAGAAATATTGGTCCTAAAAGAAATGTCATTTGCACAATTAGCAAAAATAATAGTCACATTCGTAATTGGAGTTTTAGCAGTAATTTTTGGATTAGTATGTTTAAACAAGAGAACATTAGAAATATTGATAGAATCAACAGATGATAGGATGAATGATAAAAGTAATGTAAATGTTAAATCATTAATATTTAATAAAAAAGTATATCATCAAGGACCTAATATTGTTGTAATAGGTGGTGGAACGGGATTAAATACTGTTCTTACAGGTCTAAAAAAATATACAGACAATATAACTGCAATAGTTACAATATCAGATTATGGAGAGACAGAAAGTGAATCCAGAAGAGAACTTCAAAATATGCCGTTAGATGATGTGAAAGGTAGTATTGTCTCTCTTTCTGCTCAAGATGGGCAAATTGGAAAATTATTTAATTATAAATTCACAGAAGGAAGGCTTAGAAATTTAACATTTGCAGATATATATTTTAATGCAATGAGAAATATAAATAAAGATTTTTCTGATTCAATAATGAAAAGTAATGAAGTACTAAATATTATAGGAAAAGTTTTGCCGGTAACATTAGACGAAATGAATATTACAGCAGAACTACAAAATGGATATTTGGTAACTGAAAAATCTAAAATTGCAGAAGTGGTATATGATAAAGTAACAAAAATAAATAGAATATATTTAAACCCTACAAATTGTAGACCTGCACCGGGTGTTTTAGAAGCAATAAAAGAAGCGGATTGTATAATAATTGGACCTGGTAGTTTATATACAAATGTAATACCAAATTTATTAGTAAATGGTGTTGCAAAAGCAATAAAAGAATCTGCAGGATTAAAAGTTTATATAAGTAATATCATGACAGAACCTGGCCAAACAGACGAATATAGCGTATCAGACCATTTAAATGCAATTATTGAACATTGTGGAAAAGGTATAATAGACTATTGTATATATGATACGGGGGAAGTTGTTCCAGAATACATAAAAAAATATAATTTAGAGGGACAAGACTTAGTTGATAGCAATGTTGACAAGGTAAAAGGAATAACATTTTTACAAAGAAATTTATCAATGATATCAGAAGGTTGTATAAGACATGACCCAGAATTAGTAGCAGAATCAATAATTGGACTAATATGTGATGATTTAAAATATCAAGATAAACAAAATGATCCTCAATATTTAATGTTAAATAATAAATTAAGAGAAGATAAGAGAATAAATAAAATAAAAAAACAAATGGCTAAAGATGCAAAAAAAGGTAAAAAAGAAAATAAAGTTGCACATAAAAGCAAATTTAGAAGCAAATATAATGATAGAATTGAATCTATAAAACAAGCAGATGAAATGATAAAACTTAAAGAACAAAAAATGAGAAAAGAAGCAAGGAAAGCAAAAAAAGCAAAGGAAATAAGAGAAAACAAAATAAAAAAGGAAAATGTGAATTTTCAAGAAGACAAAGAGGTTCTAGAGTTTAGAAAAGAATATGAAAAAAGTATGAGACAAGCAACAACAACGACAAAGCCTCAAAGGGTTCTTCCAAAAAGTCAAAGGGGAAGACGAAGAAAAACTACAGGAAAATAAAAATTTTTGATGAGTAATATTAATCATTAGGAAGGAAATAGAAATGAA
Source organism: Clostridium sp. 28_17 (assembly GCA_001916065.1). Classification (GTDB taxonomy): domain Bacteria; phylum Bacillota; class Clostridia; order TANB77; family CAG-508; genus CAG-269. Next base: position 112,908 of record MNRS01000020.1, on the reverse strand, counting down.
GTTTACAAAAGAGGATATTAATTTAGAAAATGGATTAAAGAGAGAATGGCTAATAACCAATGGAATGGGTGGGTTTGCAAGTTCTACAATTATTGGAGCAAATACAAGAAGATATCATGGATTATTAATTGCTCCATTAATGCCACCGGCTCAAAGATATTTAATTTTATCAAAAGTAGATGAAAGTATACAAATTGAAAACGAAAAATATGATTTATATACAAATGTGGGAGAAAATTATATTTCACAAGGATATAAATTTCAAGAAAGTTTTGAAAAAGATATTTTTCCAACATTTAAATATAATGTTGCAGGTGTAAATATTGAAAAGACGATATGTATGGAATATGGAAAAGAAGTTGTGGGAATTTGTTATAAAATAAAAAATATAAATAAACATTCTTTATTTACATTGGCTCCAATAGTTAATTTTAGAGATTTTCACTCAATGAGTACAAAGTATGAGTTTAATATAAAGCAACAAATAAATAATACGAAGGTTAAAATTATTGTTGATGAGAACCAAGAAAAACCAATATATATGTATGTATCTGATGGAAAATATACAGAATATAAAAATAATATTTTTAAAGATATGTTTTATATAGAAGAACAAAAAAGGGGATTTTATCCAAAAGAAAATCATAGTGTTGTTGGAGTATATGAAATTAATTTACAACCCAATGAAGAAAAAACAATATTTTTTACATGTGGACTTGAAAGTAATATAGAAAATATAAATGTTGATAATATGTTAAAAAATGAAAAAAATAGAATAAAAAAAATAATACAAAATGCAGAAGCATCAACAAAAACAGAATTTGAAACAGAATTAATAAAAGCTACAGACCAATTTGTTGTATATAGACCTGCTTTTGAATTACACACATTAATAGCAGGATATCCATGGTTCTTAGATTGGGGAAGAGATAGTCTATTGTCATTAGAAGGATTATTGTTAAAGACAAAAAGATATGATATAGCCAAAGAAGTTTTACTAACAATGGCTAAAAATATCAAATGTGGTTTAGTTCCAAATGGCTATTCTGAAAAAGATAATAAACCTTTATACAACAGTGTAGATGCATCATTATTATTATTTGAACAAATACAAAAATACTTGAATTATACAGGAGATTATGAATTTGTTAAAGAATATATATATGATAAATTAAAAGAGATAATAGAAAATTATAAAAATGGAATCGATTTAGATGATAACAATATAAAATTAGATAAAGATTTTCTTATATCTTCTGGAACTGCAAATACACAAAATACATGGATGGATGCAAAAACATATGGAATAGCGGCAACTCCTAGAAATGGAAAAGTTGTTGAAATTAATAGTTTATGGTATAATGGCTTAATGATAATGGCAGATTTGGCAGAAAAATTTGAAGAACAACATAATATAAAAAAATACAAAGAATTAGCAAGAAAATGCAAAAAATCTTTTAATGCAAAATTTTATAATTCAAAAAGAAAATGCTTATATGATGTTATAACTGACGAAAAAAATAAAGACGGAAAAATACGTCCAAATCAATTATTTGCTTTAAGTTTAACATATCCAATAGTAGAACCAAATTCTATTGAGGCAAATAATATAATCAATGTAGTAGAGAAAAAACTATTAAATAATTATGGACTAAAAACATTGGCTAAAGGAGAACCTAACTATGTTGATATATATGAAGGAGACGCGTTTAAAAGAGATATGAGTTACCACCAAGGGATAACTTGGACTTGGCTTTTAGAATTATATTATGAGGCTTTAAAAAATATGGTAAAATTTGAAAAAAGAAAAACATATAAGACAAAATTAGAGACAAAATTAAAAGATTTTGTTGAAAAGGAAAAACAAGTTTTTGAAAAAGAAATTAACCAAAGAGGATGTGTGGGAAATATAGCAGAAATCTATGATTCTACAAAACCATATGAACCAAAAGGCGCAATTGCACAGGCTTGGAGCGTAGGAGCAATTTGTACAATGATTTTATAAAATTATATGTGCCATTATAAGGGTTTCTATATATAGAAAAACTATAAGAAGGGATTAAATATGACGATTGATAATTTGGAAAAAGAATTAAAATTAGGTCAATTACATTCTTTATATCTTCTGTATGGAGAGGAATTGTATTTGTTAGAAAGCAATTTAAAAAGAATTAAAAATTTATTTGGTGAATGCATTAAAGGAATAAATTTTATAATGATAGACGAACAAAATGTATCTGAAATAATATCAGATATAGAAACTCCGAGTTTTGGATATGAAAAGAAATTGATAATTGCAAGAAATACAGGGCTTTTCAAAAAAGAAGGAAAGAGAAAAACAGGTGATACTACTAAAATAAAAGATAAATTATCAAAATATATTGAAGAAAATATGGAAATAATAGATGAGTCTGTTGTTTTAGTATTTGTTGAGGAAGAAGCGGATATTAAATCTGCTTTGTATTCTGCAATTAATAAAAATGGAATTGTATGCAAATTTGATTTCCAAAAGGCTAATCAAATAGAACAAAGAATAAAAACTATTTGTAATGGATATAAGGTAAATATAGATGCTCAAACACTTAGATATTTTATTGAATGTTGTGGAACTAATATGCAGGATTTAATAAATGAAATTAGAAAATTAATTGAGTATGCAGGAGAAAATGGAACAATAAAAAAAGAAGATATTGATAAATTATCAATTAAAAAATTGGAAAGCGTTATATTTGATTTAACAGATAACCTTGGAAAAAAGGATATAACAGGTGCTTTACAGGTTTTGCAAAATTTAATATATGCAAAAGAACCATTAGCAAAAATTTTAGTTACACTTTATAATCATTTTAAAAAATTGTATATAACAAAAATGGCATTGAATACAAATAAAGATTTGGCTTCAAGTTTAAATTTAAAACCTAACCAAATGTTCTTAACAAGTAAATATAAGGTACAGGCAAAATATTTTAAAGAAAAAGATTTAAGGAATATGTTACAGGATTTAACGGATTTAGATTATAATTTTAAAAATGGAAAAATTGATTTACAAGTTGGAATGGAGACCATTTTGTGTAGATATTGTTCCAATTAATAGTAACATTGTAGCAGAAAAATGTATAATAAAACCATTTATTGATAAAAATATTAGAAAGCAAAATATTTTTATTGATAGGTGGTTTTTTATGTTAAAAATAAAGAAAAATAAACTTTTTACAATAATTGCAATTTTAATGTTAACAGGGATGTTATTATCTATATTTGTATATAAAAATAACAAAGAAAATTTGGCAGTAGAAACTTTATCAAAATATGGTTCAAGAGGTTCTGAAGTAACACAAATTCAAACAAAATTAAAAAGGTGGGGATATTATTCTGGAAGTATTGACGGAATTTATGGAACACAAACAGTAAATGCAGTAAAATATTTTCAAAGAAAAAACGGTTTGACTGTAGATGGAATTGCGGGGCCTGCAACATTAAAGGCAATGGGAATAACATCATCTTCTTCAAGCAGTTCATCATCTTCTAGTTATAATAGTAATTTAAATTTGCTTGCTAGGGTTATTTATGGTGAAGCAAGAGGAGAACCATATACAGGACAAGTTGCAGTTGGTGCAGTAGTAATGAATAGAATAAAAAGTAGTTCTTTTCCTAATACGTTGGCAGGTGTTGTGTATCAGTCTGGAGCATTTGATGCGGTTAAAGATGGTCAGGTTAATTTGACACCAAATTCTACCGCAAAAAAGGCTGCGCAGGATGCAATGAATGGATGGGATCCAAGTTATGGAGCAATTTATTATTTTAATCCTTCTACTGCTACAAATAAATGGATTTGGTCTAGACCTATGACAGTTACTATTGGTAAACATAGATTTTGTAAGTAATTAAAAATGTTTTTGATTTAAATAAAACACCCTAAAACTCTGATGTATGATTATACATTAGAGTTTTTGAGTTGACTTTAATAAAAAAAGATAATATAATACAGAAAAATGTTCTTTTTAAGACAGTGTTCTAAATAGAATTGTTCTAAAAAGGACAAAAATAGAAAGAGAGAAAAATAATGTCAAAATTTGTACACTTACACATACACAGTGAATTCAGTTTATTAGACGGAGCAAATAGAATAAAGGACTTACCAGTAAGAGCAAAAGAATTAGGAATGGACTCAATAGCAATAACAGACCATGGAGTAATGTTTGGAGCCATTGACTTTTATAAAGCATGTAAAAAAGAAGGCGTAAAGCCAATAATAGGATGTGAAGTATATGTTGCACCACGTTCAAGATTACAAAAAGAAGCAGGAATTGATAACCATTACTATCACTTAATTTTGCTTGCAAAAAATAATGAAGGATACAAAAATTTAAGTAAATTGGTTTCATTAAGTTTTGTTGATGGATATTACTATAAACCTCGTATAGATAGAGAAATATTGGAGAAATACCATGAAGGTATAATATGCCTAAGTGCATGTCTTGCAGGAGAAGTAAATCAAGCTTTATTAGCAAACCAAACTGAAAAGGCAGAAGAAATAGCATTATGGCATAAAAAAGTTTTTGGAGATGATTATTACATAGAAATTCAAAACAATGGAATAAGAGAACAAGTTTTAGCAAATCAAAAGTTGGTTCAATTAGCAAGAAAACTTGATATTCCACTAGTTGCAACAAACGATGCACATTATTTAAAAAGAGAAGATGCATATAACCACGAAGTATTGTTATGTATTCAAACTGGAAAAAGAATGAGTGATGAAGACAGAATGAAATTTGATACAGATGAGTTATATGTAAAATCACCAGAAGAGATGTCAGAATATTTCAAAGCATTTCCAGATGCAATTGAAAACACAGTAAAAATTGCAGAAGAATGTAATGTAGAATTTGAATTTGGACACACAATATTGCCAAACTATGATGTATCACCAGAATATCCAACACATTATGACTTCTTAAAAGAATTATGTGATAAAGGTCTAGAAAAAAGATACGGAAAAAATTTATCAGAAGAAATACAAAAAAGAGCAGAATACGAATTAGGAATAATCAAAAAAATGGGATATGTTGATTATTACTTAATAGTATGGGATTTTATACATTATGCAAAAATAAATGGAATACCAGTAGGACCAGGAAGAGGTTCAGGTGCAGGTTCTATTTTGGCATATGCAATTGAAATAACAGATATTGATCCAATAAAATATGGATTACTATTTGAAAGATTTTTGAACCCAGAAAGAATCAGTATGCCTGATTTTGATGTTGACTTTTCAGATGAAAGAAGACAAGAAGTTATAGATTATGTTGCAAGAAAATATGGACATGACCATGTATCACAAATAATCACATTTGGAACAATGGCTGCAAAAATGGTAATAAGAGATGTGGCAAGAGTTTTGGACTATCCATATGCAGAAGCAGATGCATTGGCAAAAATGATTCCAAATGAAATTCATATAACAATAAAAAAAGCCTTAGAGCAAAACAAAGAATTAAGAGATAGATATGAATCAGATGAGCAAACTAAAAAAATATTAGACATAGCAATGGGACTTGAAGGAATGCCAAGACAGGCATCAACACACGCATGTGGAGTTGTTATAACAAAAGACCCAGTAGATACATATGTTCCACTTTATGTAAGAGATGGACAAATCAACACCCAATACATAATGACAACACTTGAAGAATTAGGACTTTTAAAAATGGACTTTTTGGGATTAAGAAACTTGACAGTTATTCAAAACACAATAGATATGGTTAAAGAAAATCACGGAATTGATGTAGAATTTGATCATGATATGTCAGATCCAAAAGTATACAAATTATGGCAAGATGGAAATACATCAGGAATATTTCAATTTGAATCACAAGGAATGACAAACTTTATGAAAGAATTGAAACCAGACTGTTTGGAAGATTTAATAGCAGGTGTTTCTTTATATAGGCCTGGACCAATGGACCAAATACCAAGATATATTAGAGGAAAACAAAACCCAGGGCACAATGAATATACGCACCCAAGTCTGGAGCCAATATTAAACGTAACATATGGATGTATGGTTTACCAAGAGCAAGTTATGCAAATAGTTAGAGACTTAGCTGGATATTCATTAGGAAGAGCAGACTTGGTTCGTAGAGCCATGGGGAAGAAAAAACTTGATGTAATGGCAAAAGAAAGAGAAGTATTTATACATGGACAAGTAGATGAAGATGGGAATGTAGTTGTACCAGGATGTGTAAGAAATGGAATAGATGAAGTTTCTGCAAATAAAATATTTGATGAGATGGCAGAATTTGCAAAATATGCATTCAACAAATCACATGCCGCATGTTATGCAGTTGTATCATACAGAACAGCATATTTAAAAGCATATTATCCTGCAGAATTTATGGCTGCAACTTTAAATAGTTATTTAGGAAATTTAGACAAAGCACCTCAATATATTGACGAGTGTAAAAGACTTGGAATTCAAATTTTAAAACCTGATATAAATAAAAGTTTTGAAAAATTTACAGTTGAAGTTAACAATTCAGAAGCGGTCGGAAAAATTCGTTTTGGACTTGGAGCAATAAAAAATGTAGGAAAAACTCCAGTTGAAAATATTGTAGCAGAAAGACAAGAAAATGGAGAATACAAAAACTTTACAGATTTTTGTGAAAGAATAGCAGACACACAAGTAAATAAAAAATGTGTAGAAAGTTTAATAAAAGCAGGAGTATTTGACGAGTTTGAACAAACAAGAGCAACATTATTAGCTTCATTTGAAACAATTATGGACACAATTCAAAGTGGAAAGAAAAAAGGTTTAAATGGACAAGTTTCAATGTTTGATATAGGAACAGAGCAAGAAAAAGAAGAAATGGAAAAACAAAAATATCAATTTAATGAACATCCAGAAATGCCTGAAAAAGAATTACTTTCAATGGAAAAAGAAATGCTTGGAATTTATATTTCGGGACATCCGCTTGAAAAATTAAGAGAACAAATTATGCATTCAACAAATATCAATAGTATGGATTTAGTCCAAATAAGTGAGCAAAACTTGACAAATAATGATGATGGTGCTAATGGAGATGAAATGGCAAATGTTCAAGCAAGAAATAGTAAGCCTAAATTTGTAGATGGTCAAAAAGTAAAGTATGCCGGAGTAATTACTTCAATTAAGAAAAAATATACAAAAAATAATAAAATTATGGCATTTATTACAATAGAAGATTTGTATGGAACTGCAGAAGTACTTGCTTTTGAAAATGCAGTTATAGGAGCGGGAAGAAGTTTAGTTGAAGAGAATATTGTTTTAATTGATGGTCGTTTGAGTATCAGAGATGACCAAGAACCAACTATAATTGCAAATGAAATTAAAGATTTAGGAGAAGAAAAACCCAAGGTTGTGACTTTTGATATTACTGATTTTACTGAAGTGCAAAAGGAAAAGTTGAGATGTGCAATTAAGTATTTTTCTGGTGATAAGAATAATATGAATGTTCAGGTTAAAATTGGCGATGATATTAGACCTTGTGGGGCTATTTATTATAATGATGAGATTAAGAAAATTTTTGATGGGATATGTGAATAATTAATTTAAAACTTGAGTTATCAATTTGTCAATTGATAATAAAGTAAGAAATATCTAAATATAAATTATTTGAAATATTTATAATATAGGAGAAACTATGAAACAGAATATTTATGATGATAAAAAATTTTATAAAAAATATGATGAACTTAGAATTGATCAAAGAGGATTAAATGCAAATGATTTAATTGAAATACCAGCATTTAGAAATGTTATGCCTGATGTTAAAAATAAAAAAATATTAGATTTAGGATGTGGATACGGTGAAAACGACAAATATTATAAAGAATTGGGTGCAAAAAGTGTCTTAGGTTTAGACATTTCTACGCATATGATAGAGATGGCAAATACATACAATAAGTTAAGGAACATAAATTATAAAGTAGTACCAATGGAAGATATTGATAAAATTAATTATAAATTTGATATAGTAATTTCATCATTAGCATTTCATTATGTAAAAGACTATAATAAATTAATAAAAGATATATATAGTTTATTAAATAAGGGTGGTTATTTGATTTTTTCACAAGAGCATCCATTTACAACATGTATAAAATATACGGAAAATGTTAATAAGGGACATACAGTAATAGATGGAAAGTACTTTGGTTTATTTTCGGATTATAATAGGCCTGGTATAAGGGCCAAAGAATGGTTTGGAAAAGATGTAATAAAATACCATAGAACTTTTACTGAAATTATCAATGTACTTGTAAATAATGGATTTTCTATAGAAAAAATAGAAGAACCTGTTGCAAGTCAAGAATCGATAGTTAAAAATCCAAAATACATAAATCAATTTGATAGACCATTTTTTTTAATAGTTAAAGCAAAGAAAATATAGTTTTTTATAATAACATTCACTTCGCAAAAATATCTTCTTTGATTTTCATACCAGTGTCAGAGGTCTTGATTAATAAAGATATTTTACGAGAGCATGAATTATAATAGTTGAGGAGAAGAACATAAATGGAAAAAAATAGATATAAAAATATTCAATTAACTCGGAGAAATTACAAAGGCAAATTGTATAACCCATTCTGGAAAATTTCATGTGGATGATGTTATTTCCACAATATTTCTTAGTAAAATTAATAAAAATATTATTTTGATAAGAGTACCATCTATAAATGAAAAATGGAATTTAAAAAATAAAATTGTTTATGACATAGGACTTCGGAGAATTTGATCACCATCAAAAAAACAGAAATGGACAGAGAGCAAATGGAATATTTTATTCATCAATAGGATTATTATGGAAAAAATTCGGAAAAAAATATTTAAAGGATTTAAAAATTAAAAATATAAATAAAGTTTATGAATATATGGATAATGAATTAATACAATACATAGATGCAACAGATAATATGCAAATGGAATATTTAAAATATAAGACATCACCTGATTTTATTAAATTATGTAATCCTGAATGGAATGAAGATATAACGGAAGAAGAAGGTTTTATTCATGCTTTAAAATTAGCAGATGAATTTTGGGACTTATATATTAAACATGCAATAGCTGAGATTGAAGCGATTGAAATAATTATAAGAAAAGCTAACGAAACAAATGAAAATTATGTTGTATTTGATAAAGAATTACCATACAGAAAAGCTATTAATTTACTAGAAAATAAAAATATTAAATATTTAATATTCAAGTCAAAAAGAGAATGTTATGATATTAGATTAATAGATACAAAGTTAAAGTTTAAGAAGAAAATTGTTATAGAAGATATTGAACAAGCAAGGAAAATATCAAATATTAAAGATTTATTGTATGTGGATACTCATGGAAAATTATGTTGTACTAAAACGTTAGAATCTGCAATAAATTTAGTAAAATATAATGAAATATAATATTACATATTATTTATAAAATATTAAAAAATAGTGGAATTAGAATAATAATCAGTTACTCAAAAAATTAGAATAGATTTGACATTTTATGTAAAGCATAGTATAATATAATCATAAATTAATTAGGAGGTGCTGGTATGACAGTAACAAACAAAACAACAGTCACACTTTTTATCTTAAGTGGAGGCCTTAAACCAAACGAAACCGGTGAATATTCAGAAAGGATGTTCAACACATTGGACATTCATTCTGACATAGGAAGTTGTGTTATCACAACCGAATATGGAAAACGAAGTTTCAAAAATTATGGGCGTTTGGTTGCAAAAGAAGGCCGAAAAAAGAATAAGGATGGAATGAAAAACATTCTTATAAAAGAGGCTAATTAGCCCACTAAGAAAAGGACGACATACTCAAAAGGTGTGTCGTCTTTATGTGTGAGACATGCTCGTCATACACAAAGAAGAGGTCCCCCAAAGGAACCTCTATATTAACTTTATAGTTCAATCTGAGGCTGATACCTCTCAAGCCACATATTAACCTGACACAAATAAGCCATAAGTTGAGGACCAGTCCTTGGATGTCAGAAAACAATACGGACAGCTAACCGCTGATACTGTAAGAAAAGTAGAAAATACACAATCTGCAAAAATGAACGTTTTTTATAAAAATAACGAAAAATAATATAAAATATGTGATTACTGAAATAAATTGTTATTAAATAACAGTTTATTATGATAATATAAAATAAAATTATACTTGACAGTCAATACTACATAATATATAATACAAATATATTTATTAGTAAATATATACATAAGCGAGAACGGAGTGGTATTATGGAAAATGCTGTTGAGAAAATTAATACAAATGATAAAATAGAATTAGCACAAAATTCATCAGAGAATATTAAAAATTTAATTTATACTATTAGAGGAAAGCAAGTAATGTTAGATAGTGATGTTGCGATGTTATATCATTATGAAACGAAAAAAATAAATCAAACTGTCAAAAGAAATATTAATAGATTTCCAAAAAAGTTTTGTTTCAGATTGACAAAAGATGAATTTGAATTTATGTGGTCACAAATTGTGACCACATCTAAGTTAAAAGATAATAAATATAGAAGTGCAAAATATTTGCCATATGTATTTACAGAACAAGGTATAGCGATGCTTTCTGGACTTTTAAAAAATGAAATAGCAGTTCAAGTTAGCATAAACATAATGGATGCATTTGTAGAAATGCGAAAATTTTTATTATCAAACGGACAAGTTTTTGATAGATTATCAAATGTTGAATATAAATTATTAGAACAAAATAAGGTATTAACAGAACATGAAGAAAAATTTGAAAAAGTATTTGATGAATTACAAAAAAATGAAAAAGAAGAATTCAAACAAAAAATATTTTTTGATGGGCAGATATATGATGCTTATAGTTTGATAATTGGTATTATAAAAAGAGCGAAAAACAAAATTTTAATTATAGACAATTATATAGATGACAGTATTTTAGAAATGCTACAAAAGAAAAACAAAAATGTTGAAGTTATAATTTTAACAATACAAAATAACAAATTAACCAAATTGGATATTCAAAAATTTAATAAACAATATCCTACATTAAAAATTGCATATACAAATAAGTTTCATGATAGATTTATAGTAATTGATAACAAAGAATTATATCATTGTGGAGCATCGCTTAAAGATTTAGGAAAGAAATGTTTTGCAATTTCTAAAATAGAAGATATTGAATACATAGAAAAGATAAGTTGTGTAGAAGAAGTCAAAACACAATAAAATAATATAAAACATGTGATTACTGAAATAAAATGTTAGTTAATGGCACTTTATTTTTTGCATATTTATTGTAATAATTTGGTATTTATGATAATATAAAATAAAATTAAGAGGCATACAAGAAAAAATCATTATGTGTACAATCTTTAAATTATGTATGTGAAGCTATTTATGATTTTTATATGGTTCATATTATATTTATCATCATAGTTGGTTTATGGTATTAGAAGATTTAATATTATTAATTACTGGAATAATAGCTGTATATAAAAATGATATAAAGAAAATACATAATAATAAAAGTTATAAAGAAAGGTAGGAAAGAATATGAATACTTTTGTTAATTATGCACATAGAGGAGCATCAGCATATGCACCAGAAAATACAATGGCAGCTTTTAAAAAAGCATTTCAAATAGGAACAAACGGAATAGAACTAGATTTACAAAAGACTAAAGATGAAAAAATAGTTATATTTCATGACGATAAAATAGATGAGAAGTCAAATGGAACAGGAAAAATATCGGACTATACATATAAAGAACTATTAGAATTTGATTTTGGAAGTTGGTTTAGTGAAGAATTTGAAAATGAAAAGATAGTTCTATTTGAAGATTTTATGAAAGAAGTATCCAGCAAAGATTTAATTTTAGCAATAGAATTAAAAGAAGAAGGGATAGAAAAAGAAACCTTAGAAATTATAAAAAAATATTATAATAAAGCCAATGTTTTTATTACTTCATTCATATATAATGCATTATTAAATGTTAGAAAATTAGACAAGACTATAAAAATAGGATGGCTTATTAAAGAAGATATAAATCAAAAAAATATATTAGAGTTTATGAAAATTTCTGGAAATCAAATATGTCCACCAGCTGACTTAGTTTCAGTCTAATGAAAATATAATGTTAAAAGTATATAATTTAGATATAGATGGAATGACTGTAAATTTTCCAGATAAATTAAATGAATTAATAATGAACAATTAAAAATACAGGAATCAATATACGAACATCCAACCGCAATGTTAGATCAATGTGAAATAAAATTTGAATAGCATTTTTAATATAAAATAAAAATGAACCCTCCTTCATGGAGATATTATAAGTACAAATGTTATGAAAGATAAAAATAATAAATTATGGATTATAGATTTTGCAGTTTCTAATTATATTCCTAGAATTATTGACTTAGCAGTAAGTTCTTGTAATTTATGTTTAGATGCAGAAAACAAAGAAAACACAAAGAAAAAAGTAAAAATGATTTTAGAAGAATATCAAAAATATAATAAATTAACAGATTATGAATTAGAACAATTTCCATTATTTTTTGATATTGCAAATGCAATGGGAATTTTGCAAATTAGTCATTTGAATACCCTAGGAGAATTATCTGAAGAAGATAAATTTTGGTATGATGAAAGTGAAAAAGGGTTAGAATTTAGTAATAAAGAATTTTGGAAAGATATTCATGTAAAAAAATGATGTGAAAGACAATTTATAAATTATGAGGTGAAATAATGAAAATATTAATAGCTGGATTTAAAGGAGATGATAACTCCGCAAAAATATTATTAGACTATATAAAAAAAGTATGTAATGAAGATATTTTATATTTGGAAAATGATTTTGAAATAAGTAGTAAACAAATAGAAGAAAAATTATTAGAAAATTATGATAATGTTTTGATTTTTGGTCAAAAACCAAATACTACCAATATTTACTTTGAAAATAATGCTATATTAGAAGGAAAAAAATTAGTAACAGATTACTATTATGGTGCTTTAAAAGAAAATTTAGAACAATATGCTTACCAAGTAATGAATTCGTATGATGCTGGAAAATATTTATGTAACAATGTATTTTTTAGAGCATTAAATTTTAAACAAGAAAATAATTTAAAATCAAAAATTGCTTTTATACATATTCCAACTATTGATAATATTGAAGATATGAATCGTTTATCAAGTTCTATAAAAGATTATATTGAAACTTTATGTGAGGAGAAAAAATAATTCTCAAATGTATAACGAGTTTTTATCATTAAAATAGTAAAATTGTATACGATGTAAAAATAGAGATTCTTCACAGAACCTCTATTTTTACTTAAATTTCAATTTTAGGCTGATACCTCTCAAGCCACATATTAACCTGGCATAGATAAGCCATCAATTGTGGACCAGTCATAAGTTGCCCAAACCAAGGACGAGAAAAAGCAGAACCATCAGTATTCAAAATCTCCAAAATATAATCTCGATTAAGAAGGCTGTTAATAGGAGCATTTTTATCCTTCATAATATCGGCAAGCATGCCCTTAACCTTAGTCAAATAAGTAGGATTATGAGTCTTAGGATAAGGAGATTTTTTTCTATCAACAATTTCATCAGGCAAGAAATCTTTGCAGATATATCTAAGCAAACCTTTTTCACGACCATTCAAAGCCTTTATTTCCCAAGGGATATTCCAAACATATTGAGCCAAACGATAATCACAAAAAGGAACACGAAGTTCAAAACCATTATACATAGCCATTCTATCAGAACGGTCCAAAAGAGTTTGCATAAACCAATTCAAAGTAAGGTGTGAAATCTTTCTTTTTTCAGCTGTTTCAGGAGAATCTGAATCTAAAATTTCAACTTCAGACAAACTCTCATTATATCTATAATCAATATAACTTTTTAAATTAACCTTTTGACCAATAGATGGATTCAAAAGTCTTTGCCTTTCATCAATTGCAATAGACCAAGGAAAAGTTCCACTATTTAAAGCATCTTCACGAAAGAACCATGGATATCCGCCAAAAATTTCGTCAGCACATTCACCAGTAAGAGAAACAGTCATTTTCTTTTTTACATTTTTACAGAATAGCAATAAAGAAGAATCAATATCTGCCATACCAGGCATATCACGTGCAATCATAGCATCTTCTAAATATTCTGCAAGTTCAGGAGTATCAATAACAATTTGATGATGATTTGTGTGTAAATCTCTATTCATTAAATTGATGTAATAATTATCTGAATTCGGTTGAAAATCGCTTTTAACAAAATTTTTATCATTATCCACATAATCGATAGAGTAAGTATCTAAAGGCGGTAATCCATTATCCTTACAATAATTAGAAGCAAATTTTGTAATAATACTTGAGTCAAGACCACCAGAAAGGAATGTACATAAAGGAACATCAGAAACAAGTTGTCTAGTAATAGCATCATTCAACAAAAATTTCACTTTTTGACAAGTAGTTCCAAAACTATCTGTATGTTTTTCAGATTTTAATTTCCAATAGCGTTCAATGTGCAAACCATAACTATTAAAAGTAGCACAATGAGCAGGTTTTAGCTCATAAATATCTTTAAAAACTGTAGTCCCAGGGGTATGAGCTGGACCAATTCCGAAAAGCTCACAAATGCCTTGATTATCTAGTTTTTTTTCAATTCCAGGATACTCGAATAAAGCCTTAATTTCAGAGCCAAAAATCAGACTACCATTTTTCATTGTATAAAATAGTGGCTTTACTCCAAAATGGTCACGAGCCATAAAAAGTTCTTTTTTTCTACTATTCCAAATAGCAAAAGCAAAAATTCCATTAAGATGATGAACAACATCATTTCCATAGTGAATATAGGATTTTAATAATACTTCAGTATCACAATGACCATTAAAAGTAAAACCATTTTCAGATAAAGTTTCTTTCAATTCTTTAGTATTGTAAATTTGACCATTATAAACAATAACATATTCACCATAAGAATATTTTTCTATCATAGGTTGCTTTCCACCGTTCAGGGTCAATAACAATTAGACGTTTATGACCTAAAGCAACATTTTTATTTATGTAATATCCATCTTCATCTGGACCTCTTTTAGCCAGAGTGGAATTCATATTTAATAAGATATTTTTCTTAGAAGAAACATCATTTTTAAAATCAACAAAACCAACAAAACCACACATATATAAACCTCCGACTTTGATAAAAGTAGCCAATAAAATATGATGACAATTAAAAAAGTGCAAATTTTAACAATATTTATTAGCATCTTTAATAGTATATGCAATTTTTTCAAAAAGTTGCTTTTGAAAAAAATATGTGATAAACTAAATATGTAGTAAGAGGAGATGAAATATATGTACTTAAAAAATATAGTAGGACATTTTATGGTAATAACAAGACACAAATGGGTAGTATTCAAATTATGCTGCAAAGTAGGACAACCTTGGAGAGGTTTAGTTCATGATTTATCAAAATATTCGCCTACAGAATTTTGGGAAGGAGTAAAATATTTTAATGGAAAACATTCACCAATAACAGATGCAAAAAAGGACAAAGGATATTCACAAGCATGGCTACATCACAAGGGTAGAAATAAGCATCATACAGACTATTGGGTAGATTTAAGTGCACCAGATAAAACTCCAATTATTCCATATCAATATGTGGCAGAAATGTTATGTGATAAATTGGCTGCGGGGATGGTGTATAAAGGAAAAGACTGGACTAAGGAGTATGAACTAGATTATTGGTTGAATGAGAGAGACAAAACTCTTGTTAATGACCAGGTTGAGGCATTGATTACTGAATTTTTGACGCAAGTTAGTAAAGATGGAATTGATAAAGTATTAACTAAGAAAAATGTAAAAGCGTTATATAAAAAATATTGTTCTCCTGAACGACGAAATGAGGTTACTAGGGAATATGCGAACAAAGAGTAATTTGATTGTTTTAGATTAATCATAGAATATGCGAACAAAGAGTAATTTAATTTGACAATTTACATAATTTCTTGTATAATGTTAGATGTAACTTGTAAACATATCAACAAAGTAATTTTGGAGGTAGAAAATGAATGGAGTGTTTTGGCTAATGAGATGTGGCGTGGTAGAGTCATTTGATCGGAAGAAAGTAAGTAAAAAACTAAAAAAGGGTTTGTTGAAATATAAAAAAAAGGATGAACAATTTTCTATGATACTTAAAGAAATTATTGATGAAATGGAATATAATGATACTGTTAAAATTAAGTGTATCGGAGAAGTTCAAGTAGTCCTTGATAACAGAACACACTCTTGGGATAGTAAGGAAAAAATTCGGACTCTTACTTTTAAAGGTGAAAATGCAATACGACTTAATGAAATCTTTTTTTCAGATGAAGAAAAAAGTAATAGAAACAAGAAAAAAATTATGAAAAGAAAATATGGATTTTTTGTTATTGATAATGATGAAAAGATCAAATTTGAAGGTATCATTGTTTGTATGCATGAATTTCTAAATGATACTATTCAAGTTAAAAGAAGTTACTATGATAATATCAATGGTAAATATGTTCAAAAGGACGTATTGATAGTTGATTATCTAAAAGGAACTGGAATGGAAAAATTTAAACAGTTTATTACAACAGTTGCTACAGATAGGCTAAAATGTGGCTTTCAAATGCCGGAAATGGCCATAACGAAAGATGCAATGGACTTTATTGAAAAATAAATGTCTGTTGTTAACAAAGAGATAGTAGTGCTATAATATGGCGCTACTATTTTTCTGTGTATTAGCAAAGATATAATTTTAAAAATAAAAAATGAATAATCTGTAATATTTTATCAAAAAAATACACTTATAAAGTGAAAGGAGGAAAATGTTATGCAGAATATAGAAGAAATATATAAACAACATTCAAATGCAGTATATAAATATTTATTCTGCCTAACAGGTAATGCAGATATATCAGAAGAACTAACACAAGAAACTTTTGCAATAGCAGTAAAAGAAATAAAAAAATTTAAAGGAAACTGCAAAGTATCAGTATGGCTATGCCAAATTGCAAAATATTTATGGTACAAAGAATTAAAGAAAAAATCACGAAAAAATATATCAATAGAAGAAATTGAAGAGGTAGAAGAAACAAAAACAGTAGAAGATATTATTTGTGATAATGACGATAAAATAAGGCTTTTTAAAGACATACAAAAATTAGATGAAAAAACAAAAGAAGTAGTTTATTTGAGAATAACAGGGAATTTAAGTTTTAATGAAATTGGAGAAGTTTTAGGAAAAACACCTAATTGGGCAAGAGTTACATTTTATAGAGCAAAACAAAAATTAAAGGAGGTAAGAAAAGATGAAAAAAGAAATTGAATGTAAAGTAGTTGAAGATTTATTATTTGGATATGTTGATAAAACTTTAAATAATGAGTCTAAAAAATTAGTTGAAAATCATTTGAAGGATTGCAAAGACTGCAAAGAAAAACTGAATGAAATTCTAGAAGAGAATAAACAAAATGAAAAGATACAACAAAGAGAAATTGACTATTTAAAAAAAATAAAAACTAAAAGCAGAATAAAATCAATATTAATTGCGATTGGAATTATAATATTAATTTTAATTTTATTATATTTAATAAAATTTATAAGAATTTCTAATATAATGAAAAAAGCAGAAAAAAGTTTAAAGTCACAAAATTATTATTGTGAAAAACAGGAAAATTCTGTCGAAAATAGTGTTTCTGTATCCAAAACATATTATAAAGATGGAAAATATAAAATAACAAATGAAATATATTCAGATAATGGTAAAGAACTTATTTCTACTGAATATGGAGAAGTGGAAAGTGATGAAAGAAAAATAGTAAATGAAAGAGAAAAAATTGTTACAGTATATAAAGGTGATATCTTAGAGACTTTTAATAAAGAAGAAAATGTAAAATTTGATAGATTTCCATTAGAAGAAAGAAAAATGGTTTATGCAAATTTAGGTAAGGCATTTTTGATGTCTATAGAATCAGATTCATATGATTCAAATAAATTGTATTATATTTTAAGATATAAGTTTGATAAGAGAAATACATGGGAAGTATGGTTAGATAAAGAGACTGGTCTTGTTATTAGAGAGATAAATAGAGGTGGTTCAGTAGTATATATTCCAGGAACAGAAATTGTTAAAAAGGAGAGTGATATTATTGAAAAATATAAATATGATTTTGGTATTGTAAATGATGAGGATGTGAGTGTACCTGATTTTTCTGGCTATAAAGTTGAGTATCAAAATTGGAATATGAGTGATATTGGGAAGTAGATAAATATAAATTGACATTGACAATTGGAATAGGTTTTTGTATAATGTTAAAAGTAACAAGGCAGTAATATCAACAAATATTTTGGAGGTAGAAAAATGAGCGTGTACGTAAAAATGACAAAAGAAAAAATAAAAAAAGAAAGTGATTTTGTAATATATAATTATATTGCATCACAGGAAAATGTAACAGAGAAACAACTAAAAGAGGATTTACGGGGAAAATATGGACTTCAACTTAATATAGAAGAAATCCAGAAAATTATATTAGACTATGTGAAATGTGGAATCCTATCACCTAGATTTAGATATTATAAAGTTAAAAGTTGTTGATGAAAAATGTAAGAAGAGAAGTGCCAAACTTCTCTTTTTGCGTATCACATTAATTTTGTATTGAAACAAAACAAAACTTGTGATATATTCATATGGAAAAACATAGGAGGAATAAAAGGTAAATAAAAACACCTTAAAAAAAGAAAATGTACTATACATATATGATAAGATGTGAAGATAATTCAATTTACACAGGAATGACAAATGACTTAGACAAACGTTTTAATGAACACAAAACCAAAAGTAAAAATGGAGCAAAATATACAAAATCACACAATGCAATTAAATTAGAAGCGGCATGGAAAAGCAAAGACAAATCACTAGCATGTAAATTAGAATATCAAATAAAAAATCTAACAAAAAAACAAAAAGAAAACTTAATAAACGGAGAAAAACTATCAACATATTTACATGGAAAAATAGACTGTAGAAGATATAGAAAATGTCCTTTTGTGGACGCTTCTCAAAAAAAACATGGAAGGAGAAATAAAAAATGCCTAACTGGACAAAAGAACAAAAACAAGCAATATATGAAAAAAACTCAAATTTATTAGTGGCTGCAGCAGCGGGAAGTCGGAAAAACGGCGGTATTAGTAGAAAGAATTATAAACAAAGCAATAAATGAAAATATTGATATAGACAAATTATTAGTCGTAACATTCACAAATGCGGCGGCATCAGAAATGAGAGAAAGGGTATTAGATGCAATATACAAAAAATTGGATGAAGACCCGGAAAATGAAAATTTACAAAGACAAATAACATTATTAAATATGGCAAGCATTTGTACAATAGACTCATTTTGTTTAGATGTTGTAAAAAACAATTTTTATGAATTAGAAAATGTATCGCCTAATTTTAGAATTGCAGATACACCCGAGATAGAACTTTTAAAACAAGAGATTTTGGACGAATTGTTTGAAAATAAATATCTTTCAGAAGATAAAGACTTTACAAAACTTATAAATACATATACAAGTTACAGAGATGATACACCTTTAAAAGACTTAATTTTAAGCATTTATAGTTATATAAGTTCAAGCCCATATCCACTAAAATGGCTAAATGAGAAAATAGAAATGTTTAACATAAAAGATGAACTAGACAAAGATTTTAGCCAAACTCCTTGGGGAAAAGTGTTATTGGAAGAGATGGATGAAGAATTAACAGATGATTTAGCTATACTTGAAGATATAGTAAAAGGAATGGAATATGAAAAGGAGCTAGAAATTTTCAAGCAAATAATGGAGTCAGACATTAAGCAATTATCAACATTAAAAGAAAATTTAAATAATTGGAATAAAGCATATGAAATCGCACAAAATATAAAATTTACGGCATGGTCAAGAAAAAAAGTAGAATCAGAAATAAAAGAAGAAGCAAAAAATGTAAGAGATAGTGTAAAAGATAAATTCAAGAGAAAAACAGGAAAAATATTTGTATCAGATTCACAACAATCAAATCAAGATATATTTGATATGTATGATATTTTGAAAAAATTAGAAAAATTGATTATAGAATTTGATGAAATATTTTCAAAAAGAAAAAGAGATAAAAACATAGTTGACTTTACAGATATAGAACATTTTGCTTTAAATATATTAGTAAAAGATGTAGAAACAACAACTGATGAAAACGGAGAAAAACACAAAAAGATAATAAAAACAGAAGTTGCAAAAAAATACACAGAAAAATTTGAAGAAATTGCAATTGACGAATATCAAGACAGTAACCTTGTACAGGAATTTATATTATCTTCAATTTCTAGGGGAAATAACATGTTTATGGTTGGGGATGTAAAACAAAGTATTTATAGATTCAGACAGGCAATGCCAAAACTATTTTTAGATAAATATTCTAATTACAAGCCAGTTGAAACAGACCCAAATTGTTCAGGAAGAAAGATTCAACTATTCAAAAACTTTAGAAGTAGAGATAATGTACTTGATTTTACAAACTTAATTTTTAAAGATATTATGAGTGAAAAATTAGGGGAAGTTGACTATAACGAAGATGAGTATTTGAATTTTGGTGCAGAAGATTACAAAAAAATAGAACAAAATTTAAAAACAGAAATTGATATAATAGATGTAAAAACAGAGGAAGAAAGCGAAGAAGATAGCCAAGAGTACTCAAATAAATATTATGAAAATTCAGATTATGACGATAATGATGGAGAAAATGAAGAAGAATTAGAACACTTGGAAAATATTGAAATTGAAGCAAAATATGTTGCAGATAAAATAAAGAAATTAATAGATAGCAAATATCAAGTATATGACAGAAAAAAAGAAATATTTAGAGATATAACATACAAAGATATTGCAATTTTATTGAGGTCCACAAAAGACAAGGCAAGTATATATGAACAAGAACTTATAAAACTTGATATGCCTGTATTTGCAGATAGTAACCAAGAATATCTAGACTCAATAGAAATTCAAACAATTATGAGTTTACTAAAAATAATAGACAACCCTATGCAAGACATTCCACTTGTAACAGTTTTAAGGTCAAACATAGGAAAGTTCACAGATAATGAACTTGTGGAAATTCGTTTATCAGACAAATATGACAATTTCTACAATTGTATGCAAAAAGCAAAAGTTGATGTTGATGCACAATTAAAAGAAAAAATAGAAAAATTTTTAAATCAAATTGATACATGGAGAAAAGAACAAGAATATCTAGCATTAGACGAATTGATTTGGAAAATTTATTCAGACACAGGATATTACAATTATGTTGGACTAATGCCAAACGGTAATTTAAGACAGGCTAACTTGAAAATATTATTTGAAAGAGCAAAAAAATATGAAACTGCCAGTTTTAAAGGATTATATAATTTTATAAACTTTATAGAAAAATTAAAAATTAATTCAGGTGATTTAAGTTCTGCAAAAATAATAGGTGAAAATGATGATGTTATTAGAATAATGAGTATTCACAAGAGTAAAGGACTTGAATTTCCAATTGTATTTTTGGTAAATACAAATAAACAATTCAATGAACAAGATATAAGAAAAAATCCGGTTCTATTGCATCAAGACCTAGGAATAGGTGCTAAATATATTAATTACAATGCACAAGTTCAATATGATACTTTAACAAGAGAAGCAATAAAAAACGTTATTAGAAATGAAAATATCTCGGAAGAAATGAGGATTTTGTATGTTGCTTTAACAAGAGCAAAAGAAAAATTAATAATAACAGGAATTTCTAAAGATTATTCAAAACAATTAGAAGATATTGAACAACAAAAAAATATTTATGCAAGAAAAAATGGAAAAATAAATCCTATTTTGGTAAAAAAATATAAAGACTATTTAGATTGGATATTGCTTGTATATTTGTATGAACAGTCTAATACAGAAGATTTACTTGAATTGAATAGGATAGAACCAAGTAGCGTTTTTGAAAATAAAAAACAAGAAAATGAGCAAGAAAATACATCTCAAAATGTAATTGAGATGTTAAATGAAAATTCTAATAAAAAGGATATAAATCAAATTAAGGAACAAATTGAATATGAATATCCTGATAAATTAGCTATTGACATTCCAACTAAAAGTTCTGTTACAAAAATTAAGAAAATGAAACAAAAACAATTGAATGTTGATTTTGAGAGTTTAGATAATGAAGAACCTACAGAAATAAACGACAAGACAGGTGAAAATGATTGCAATATTAGTACACAAAATATAACCTTTGAAAAACCAAAATTTTTACAAGAAGAAAAAGAAACTCAAATAACATCTGCACAAAAAGGAACACTTACACACTTATGCCTACAAAAATTAAATCCAAAAGAGGATTATGATTTAGAAAAAATAAAATCATTAATACAAAATTTGGAAATGAATAAAATAATAACAGAAAAAGAAAAGCAAGCAATAAATCCAAACAAAATATTACAATTTACAAAATCAGAGATTTGGAAACAATTAAAAAATGCCAAAGAATACTATCAAGAAAAGCCATTTTATATTAATGTTCCAGCAAGTCAGATTTATGATGAGTATATAAAGGAAAATATACTTGTTCAGGGTATTATAGATTTATATTTTGTTAATGAAAATGGGCAAATTGTTTTGGTTGATTATAAAACTGATTATGTTGAAAGTGGTAAGGAATTTGAACTTATTGAAAAATATAAGAGTCAACTAGATTTGTATAAACAGGCTTTGGAGAGTGCTTTGGGTACAAAGGTGGAGAAGGTTTATATTTATTCTGTTTATTTGGGTAAAGAAATTGAAATTTGACAATTAACATAACATAATGTATAATGCTAATGTAGCAAAAGGTAATAAAATACAAACAAAGAATTTTGGAGGTATCTAATATGAAAGAAAATAGTCAAGAGAAGTATATGGAAATTATACGGCAACTAGTGGATTTGGGTGCATATTCAACAAATACCTTGAATGAAGTATTGCAATTAGCAGTAGAAGGCGGATATACTGATCTAGTAAAATTCCTTATAGAAAGAGGAGCAGATGTAACAGCGGATGATAATCAAGCTATTATTATAGCGGCAAAGAGAGGAAATAATGATGTTATAGAATTATTACTTGAAAAAGGAGCAGATGTAGAAGCGAGGCATAATCTAGTTATTTATAGAGCAATTGAAAGTGGGAAAATAGAAGTAGTAAAACTGTTGTTGGAAAAAGGAGCAAATTTAGCAGAATGTTATACGGTTGATCTTTTGTTAAGTGCAGTAGAAATAGGAAATAAAGAAATTGTAGAAGTATTACTTGAAAATGGAGCAGATGTGACGGAAGTATGGCCCTATAAACTTTTGGAGAGTCCCGTAAATTGTGGAAATATAGGATTAGTTAAATTACTGATAGAACATGGCGTGGTTGAAACGGATTGCTTTTCTCTCATTTTTGATGCAATAAATGGAGGATATGAAAAAGTTGTAAAAATTTTAATTAAATATGCGGATGAGAATACGAAGAAAGATTCAGGTCTTCTTGAGGCTGCAATAGAAAACAAAAATCTGAAAATAATAAAAATTTTATTGGAAAATGGTGCAGATATAGAACTTCTAAAACAAAAAGATATGCAACTTGCGTTGTTGTATGACCCGAATATAATATTAAAGGACATTATAAAATACCTTTTATAAAATACCTTTCAATGTCTATTAATTAAAGTACTTTCAAACAAAGAGGATATTCAATGAGTATCCTCTTTTGTGGTTAATAAATCATAATATAATTTGTTCTACTAATTTTCAAAATTAGTTAAATCTACCCAAAATATTGAAATTTCAATATTTTTCTGTTATAATAACAACATAAAAAAATAAAAGGAGAAGTAACATGGATAGAATGAAAACGTTATTTAAATATGCGATGTGGATAATACTATTTTACATATTTTCAAACATATTGATATATTTAAATTTAGAAACAACATATCAAAATATAGGAAGAAAGGACAATTTGCCACAAGTAACAGTGTATCAAGCACAAGCAACCAAAATAAATGGACGTATAAAAGGCAGTATTTACAATAGTTCAGAACATAAAATTACAAATAAATACTTAAGAATAGATTTATACTCAGAAAGAGATACATTCTTAGGAAGTAAATACATAGATGTGTCTACAATGAGAGATGATGAAACAAGAAATTTTGAAGAATACTTTAAAGTACAAGATGTAGATTATTACGAAATGAAATTTGTTGATGAAAAGGAAGAAGGAGAATTACCCGAAATGTTGAAAGATTTAACAAGAGAGCAAGTAGTTTGGGGAACATTCTTAACATTTTTAATATTCTGGTAAAAAATAAAAGTTATCAAGAGGGAGTATTCCATTTTGATAACTTTTATTTTTTAAACAAATTTTTAAATATCTATTGAATATATAAACTTTTTATGTTAATATAATGATATTATATTTCAAACGATATTTTATTAATTCAATTTATGGCAAATCTGCCAAAGTTTCAAGAAAAAAATTAAATATAGAAAGAAGGAATGCAACATAGTAAAATTATTAAACCCGAAAAACGACTATGTCTTCAAAAGAATATTTGGACAAATTGGAAACGAAGACATAACTGCTTCATTAATAAGTTCAATAGTTGACAAAGAAATAACGAATGTTGAATTAGACAATAATACAATACTTGAAAAAGATTTATTTGATGACAAAGTAGGAATTTTGGACATTAAAGCAAAAATAAATAGTGCTATTAATTGTGATATAGAGATGCAGATAGTTGATAAAAATGACATAGAGAGAAGATTATTGTTTTATTGGAGTAGATTATTTAGTAAAAGTATAAAAGCAGGAAAAGACTATTCAAAATTAGAAAAAACAATAGCAATACTAATAACAGATTATGAATTAGAATCATTAAAACAAATCCCCAAATATCAAACAAAATGGCAAATAAGAGAGGAAGAATACCGCCAGGTTATATTGACAGATGTCATGGAATTGTATATAATTGAGTTACCAAAGTTCATAAAGTATAAAGAAAATAAGAAGAAACAAGTGGACTCATGGTTAAAATTTAT
This sequence comes from Clostridium sp. 28_17, assembly GCA_001916065.1. Lineage (GTDB taxonomy): Bacteria > Bacillota > Clostridia > TANB77 > CAG-508 > CAG-269. Next base: position 87,731 of record MNRS01000020.1, on the reverse strand, counting down.
AGAGAATCCAGAGGTGGTAAATATGGATGAAAATGTAGCAATAAAAAAAGCCCAAAAAGAATTAGAAAAAATAAGTAGTGATGAGCATGAAAGATATTTGGCTGAATTAAGAGAAAAATACATAATGGACCAAAAAGCAACAGAAGATGCAGGATATTACAAAGGGATAAAAGAAGGAATAAAAGAAGGAATAAAAGAAGGAATGATAAGTGTTGCAAAAAAATTATTACAACAAAAAATATCAATTGAAGTAATAAGTAAAGCAACAGGTCTTACAAAAGAAGAAATAGAAAAATTAGAAATCTAATTAAAAAATCGTTTGAAATATAAATGAATTTTTATGATAAAAATATTTAAATGTAAACAGGATAAAAGAGATAAAATTCTATATCCTGTTTTTGCGTTATCATAACTTTTTAAGGTTACAGAATTCGTTACAAAAAATGTAACGAAAATGTAACAAAAGAAAAAAGCCTAGAGCCAAGCCGACAAAAAAATGCAAAAAAATCTTTTTCATAAAATGTTGCAATTGCAACAGAAAAACTTTCCGGATGATATATAATAGGTGCATACTTAATCAAGGGGAGGATATGGAAATGAAAATCATAAAAAGAGATGGATCAATAGTAGACTATAATCCAGAAAAAATCAGAATAGCAATTAAAAAGGCTAACAAAGAAGTATCAAGAAAAGAAAAAGCAACAGATGCAGAAATTGATGAAATAATAACTTATATTGAAGATCTAAAAAAATCAAGAATATTAGTTGAAGATATCCAAGATATAATAGAACAAAAATTAATGTCATTAGAAAAATATCAATTAGCAAAAACATATATCACATATAGATACACAAGAGCATTAGTTAGAAAAGCAAACACAACAGACCAATCAATAAAAGAATTAATTGAAGGTGAAAGTGAATACTGGAACAACGAAAACTCTAACAAAAATGCAACAGTTGTAACAACACAAAGAGATTATTTAGCAGGAATAACAAGCACAGATATCACAAGAAGATTTTTATTACCAGAAGATATAGTAAAAGCACATGATGAAGGAATAATTCATTTCCACGACGCAGACTATTTTGCACAAAATGCATTAACAAACTGTGAACTTATTAACTTAGAAGATATGTTACAAAATGGAACAATTATGAATGGAGTTATGATAGAAAAACCACACAGATTTATAACAGCATGTACAATAGCAACGCAAATAATTTTAGGTGTTACATCATCAACATATGGTGGTGCAACAATATCATTATCACATTTAGCACCATTTGTAAAAAGTAGTTATGATAAATATTATAAAAAATACAAAGACAGAGGATTAACAGAAAAACAATGTGAAGATTATGCAAAACAAGATACAAGAAAAGAAGTATCTGACGGTGTTCAAACATTTAATTATCAAGTTAATTCAATGACAAACACAAATGGACAAGCACCTTTCTTATCAGTATGTATGTACTTAGGAGAAACAGATGAGTATAAAGAAGAATTAGCAATGATTATAGAAGAATTCTTAAAACAAAGAATAGAAGGATTCAAAAATGAAAAAGGTGTATATGTAACACCAGCATTCCCAAAATTGTTATACGTATTAGAAGAAGACAATATTAATAAAAACGGTAAATACTGGTATTTAACAGAACTTGCAGCAAAATGTACGGCAAAAAGAATGGTGCCAGATTACATATCAGAAAAGAAAATGAAAGAATTAAAAGTTGACAAAAATGGAGAAGGACATTGTTATCCATGTATGGGTTGCCGTTCATTCTTAACACCATATGTAGACCCAGAAACAAACAAACCAAAATATTATGGTAGGTTTAACCAAGGTGTTGTAACAATAAACTTAGTTGATGTTGCATTAACATCTGGAAAAGATAGAAATAAATTCTGGAAAATATATGATGAAAGACTTGAACTATGCCATAGAGCATTACAAGCAAGACATGAAAGATTAAGCAAAGTAACGAGTGATGTTGCACCAATTTTATGGCAACACGGAGCATTTGCAAGATTACCAAAAGGAGCACCAATTCATCCATTATTACATGGTGGATATTCAACAATATCACTTGGATATGCAGGTTTATATGAATGTGTTAAATACATGACAGACAAGAGCCATACAGATAATGGAGAAGGAAAAGAATTTGCAATTGAAGTAATGAAAAAATTAAATGAAAAATGCAAAGAGTGGAAAGAAAAAGAAGATATTGATTACAGTGTTTATGGTTCACCAATTGAGTCAACAACATATAAATTTGCAAAATGTTTAAAAGAAAGATTCGGAGTTGTAGAAGGAATAACAGACAAGAACTATATAACAAACTCATATCATGTACCAGTATTTGAAGAAATAGATGCATTTTCTAAATTGAAATTAGAAAGTCAATTTCAAGAATTAAGTCCAGGTGGAGCAATATCATATGTAGAAACTCCAAACCTACAAGATAACTTAGAAGTTGTTCTACAAATAATCAGATTTATTTATGACAATATTATGTATGCAGAATTAAATACAAAATCAGATTATTGCCAAAAATGTGGATATGATGGAGAAATTTTAATTGATGATAATCTAGAATGGTATTGCCCAAATTGTGGAAACAGAGACCACAATACATTAAATGTCGCAAGAAGAACTTGTGGTTATATTGGAAGTAATTTCTGGAATAAAGGAAGAACTCAAGAAATAAAAGAAAGAGTTTTACACATTGATAATAAAGATGATGAATAAAAAGTCTTTTTTGGGACGGTTATGTTTGGAACTTGATTCAAAGCAGAACCGTCTTGAAATGGACAAAAGAAGGATGATATAAAATGGGGTATAATAAAATTAGAAAAATGGACATTTCAAATGGACCAGGAGTAAGAGTATCAATATTTATGCAAGGTTGTGCATTCAACTGTAAAAACTGTTTCAATCCAGAAACACATGATTTTAATGGCGGGAAAGAATTTACAGATGCAACAATAGATAGAATATTGGAATTATCAGATAATGACAATATTGAAGGACTATCAATATTAGGTGGTGAACCAATGCATCCTAGAAATATTGAAAACACTACAAAATTAGCTAAAGCATTTAAAGCAAAATATCCTAACAAAAGTGTATGGGCGTGGTCAGGTTTTAAATTTGATAAAGATTTAAAAGATAAAGAAGTTGCTAAATATTTGGATGTTTTAGTTGATGGACAATATGTTGACGAATTACATAATCCTACTTTAAAGTGGAAAGGCTCTTCAAATCAAAGAGTTATTGATGTTCAAAAAAGTTTAAAACAAAATCAAATTGTATTATTTGAAAAATAATGTGCCATAATAGTATAGAAAATATTATTACAATTTACAGTAAAAAATATTTATAAATTAATAATATATTGTTAATTATAAATATTCATTTATAGAAGTAAATTGTAATTTTAATATTATAAGAGAGGAATGTGATTTTTAATGGCGAATACCAAAGAAGATGTAAATATAAATAAAATGTATGCAAGTGAAAGCAAAATAAGTAAAGATGAGTTTATACAAAAATACAAAATAACAGAAAACGGAATAACAAACGAAGAAGCAGAAGAAAAATTTCGAAGATTAGGACCAAACGAAATAAGACAAGCAAAACCTAAAAAGTGGTACAACTATTTTTGGGAAAGTTTGGTCACACCATTTAATTGCATATTAATTGGAATTGCACTTATATTAATTTATACAGACGTGATTTTGGCTGAAGCACCAAGTTATGCAAATATTATAGTAATAGCAATATTAGTAATAGCAAGTACTTTATTAGATTTCTTTGAAGAATATAGGTCAAATAAAGCAGCAGAAAAATTAAAGAAAATGGTTGCAACAAAAACAACTGTAATTAGAAATGGAAAAAAAATAGATATTCCAATTAAAGATGTAGTAATTGGAGATACTGTTGTATTATCTGCAGGAAGCATGATACCAGCAGATTTAAGAGTAATTGAAGCAAAAGACTTGTATGTTGGACAATCATCTTTAACAGGTGAATCTGATAGTGTTAAGAAAACTGTAGAATTAGAAGATAAAGAAGACGAAATTGATAATATATCAGATTTTGATAATATTTGTTTTATGGGAACAAATGTAGTATCAGGTTCAGCAAAAGGTGTTGTAATAAAAACTGCAGATTCAACATATTTTGGGAAAATAGCACACACAATAACTGCTGGAAAAGCCAAAACAGCATTTCAAAAAGGAATTGAAAACATAAGTAGATTGTTAATAAAATTTATGTTGTTTATGATACCATTAGTATTTGTTATAAATGTTGAAAAACATGAATTTGTAATAGCATTTACATTTGCAGTTGCAATAGCAATATGTATAACACCACTATTATTGCCAGTAATTTTATCATCAAGTTTATCTAAAGGTGCAATAAGAATGTCAAAAAAGAAAACTATTGTTAAAAAACTTGATTCAATTCAAAATTTTGGAGCAATGAATATTTTATGTACAGATAAAACAGGAACATTGACTGAAGATAAAATCGTACTTGAAAGATATTTGGACGTAAATGGTGATGAAGATATAAGAGTTTTGAAACACGCATTTCTAAATTCGTATTTTCAAACTGGATTAAAAGGAAGCATAGACGAAGCAGTAATAAAAAGAGCTTCTGAAAATAATTTAATGGAAATTACAGAAAAATATAAAATAATTGACGAAATACCATTTGATTTTTCTAGGAGACGCTTATCAGTTATTGTATCAGATGGAGAAAAAAGACAATTAATTACAAAAGGTGCAGTTGAAGAAATATTGAGCATCTGTACTATGGTTGACTATAAAGGACAAGTTAGCAAAATAACAAAAGAAATTAAAGATAATATCAAAAAAATCAGTAAACAATTAAACAAAGAAGGGTTAAGAGTTGTTGCGGTTTGCCAAAAAAATGATATGGAAAACAAAACAAATTTTGAAGTATCAGACGAGAAAAATATGATATTGCTTGGATTTATAGGATTCTTAGATCCACCAAAAGAAAGTGCGAAAGAATCTATCAAAAGACTAAATAAAGCAGGAATTAGAGTTATAGTTCTTACTGGTGATAATGCTGATGTAACTAGATGTGTATGCGAAAAAGTGGGAATAAATTCTAGAAATATTGTATTAGGAAGCCAAATTGAAAAACTTCCAGACATTGGGGTAATACGTTTATTAAAGAAGTCAAATATATTCGCAAAACTTTCTCCAATACAAAAAGCTAGAATTGTAAGACTATTAAGACAAAATGGGAATGTAGTAGGCTATATGGGAGATGGAATAAATGACAGTCCATCATTAACAAATTCAGATGTAGGTGTATCGGTAGATACAGCGGTTGATATTGCAAAAGAATCAGCAGACATAATTTTACTTGAAAAAGATTTAAATGTATTGCTAGACGGTGTTGAAGAACGGAAGACGTACATTTGTAAACTTAATGAAATATATCAAAATGGCAACAAGTTTCAACTTTGGAGAAGTTGTATCTGTAATTGTAGCAAGTATATTTTTGCCATTTTTACCGGAAACACCAATTCAATTATTAGTTGAAGGCTTAATATACGACTTTGGACAAATGACATTACCATTTGATCATGTTGATAAAGAACAGTTAGAAAAACCAAAGAAACTAGATATCAAGAGTTTAAAGAGATTTATGCTATTTATGGGACCTGTAAGCTCAGCATTTGACATTGTTGTATTTTTAACATTATGGTTTGTATTTAGATTAAGAGATGTATCACATTTTCAAACAATTTGGTTTACTTATAGCATAGTTTCAAACTTAGTTGGAATGCATATAATAAGAACTGCTAAAGTTCCATTTATTCAAAGTAATGCTCATAAATATGTATATGCATCATCAATTTTATTGATATTAGTTGGTATTGTTGTGCCATTTACAACTTTGGGCAATGCTATTGGACTTGTACCTATTGGTGCAAAATATTTGTTTATGATTTTTGTTGTTACATTTTTATATTGCATTATTGCTTCTTTTGCAAAGAGAATCTATATCAAAAAATATAAAGAGTGGATTTAATCTTGATTTGTAAAAATTAATATGATATTATACTTTCAAAAGGAGATGTGATTATATGAAAAACAAAAAAATAGTAATATTTGCAATTGTAATAATAGTAGTAATAGCAATTATTGTTGGAGCATTATATATAGTAAATAGAAATACTCCAAAGCCAGAAGAAGCACTAGGTACTTATATATCATTGTTAAATGAACAAAAATATGAAGAAATGTATAATATGATTTCTGAATATTCAAAAACACAAATATCACAGGAAGACTTCATAAAAAGAAACAAAAATATATATGAAGGAATTGATGCATATGACATAAAAGTTACACCATCCGAAACAACAAAAGATGGCAAAACATATAGCATTAAATATAATGAAAGTATGTCTACATCTGCAGGAACAATTAGTTTTGAAAATATAGCAAAATTAGTAAGGGAAAACAAGGAATATAAAATAAGTTGGACATCTAATATGATTTTTCCAGAATTAAGAAATACAGACAAAGTAAGAGTTTCTACATTATCTGCAAAAAGAGGAGAAATTTTAGATAGAAATGGGGCAAAACTTGCACAAAATGGAAGTATTTCAAGTGTTGGAATTGTACCAGGTAAATTAGGAGAAAATAAAACAGAAAATATAAGCAAAATATCAGAATTGACAGGTGTTTCAACAGATTATATAAATACACAAATATCTGCATCTTATGTAAAAGATGATACATTTGTACCAATCAAAAAAGTTTCTGCAGATAATACAGAATTAAAGAGTAAATTGTTAGAAATACCAGGAATCAAAATAACAAGTGTTGATGCCAGAGTGTATCCACTTGGAGAAGAGGCCGCACATTTGATTGGATATGTTCAAGCAATTAGTGCAGAAGAATTAAAACAAAAAGAAGGAAAAGGATATAATTCAAGTAGTATTATTGGAAAAGCAGGTTTAGAACAAGCATATGAAGATACTTTAAGAGGTATTGATGGAACGGAAATTTATATAGCAGATGAAAATGGTAATAAATTAAAAACCTTAGCAACTCAAGATAAAAAAGATGGAACAGATGTCAAATTAACAATTGATAGTGGAATACAAAAAAATTTATATAATCAAATGAAAAATGATAAAGGCTTTTTTGTAGTTATGAATCCAACAACAGGTGAATTACTTGCAACAGTAAGCACACCATCATATAATTCAAATGATTTTGTGTTAGGCATGACATCTTCAAAATGGGAAGAATTAAATAACGATGAAAGTAAACCATTATATAATAGATTTTTACAAAGTTATTGCCCAGGTTCGACTTTTAAACCGATAACTGCTGCAATAGGGTTAACGAGTGGAAAATTAACAACGGATACAACATTTAATTATTCAGGATTAAAATGGCAAAAAAATTCAAGTTGGGGAGATGTTTATATAACAACACTAACTGCGTATAACGGACCTAAAAATGTAGCAAATGCTTTAATACATTCTGACAACATATTCTTTGGCCAAGCAGCAATGCAAATTGGTAAAGATACATTCTGCTCAGGACTTGATAAATTAGGATTTAATGAAGATGTTGATAAAACAATAGGATTTCCATTAACATTCAAAAAATCACAATATTCAAATTCTGAAAAAGCAGATATGAATGAAAAACAATTAGCCGATTCAGGATATGGTCAAGGTAATATACTTGTTAATCCAATACATATGGCATCAATTTATTCAGCATTTGCAAATAACGGAAACATGGTAAAACCATATATAGAATATAAAACAGGAAATACAGAATATTTAAAAGAAAATGCGTTTACATCAGAGGCTGCTAATACAGTGAAGGATGACTTGATTCAGGTTGTAGAAAACCCAGAGGGAACTGCAACTGATATGAAAGTACCAGGTGTTACTATTGCCGGAAAAACTGGAACTGCAGAATTGAAAAATTCTAGTACAGATACTGAAAGTGGTACATTGGGTTGGTTTGATTGCTTTACAGTCAATAATAATGATAATGATATGCTTATTATAGGTATGGTTGAAAATACTCAAAATAATAGTAGTGGTGGAAGCCATTATGTTATTAAGAAAATTAAAAGTTTATTTATAAAGTAAAAGAAAAAAGGCCTTAGAATAGGCCTTTTACTATTGTATCAATTGAAATATTTATTTCATTTTCAATTATATTATAAATACTGTAAATAAAATAAATACTCGATACAATTAACATTAAAATCATTTCGTAAAAGTATTTTTTTCTTAATGCTTTTGCTTTTCGTCTGATATGTATGTTTGTTTTATAACATACCATATTGTAATTTAATATGGAAAGCAAACATCCCAATATACAGATGCATCCAATAAAAATTGATTGTTCAATCATATTCATATTTACTCCTTTAATGTTAAACTACATAGTTACATTTATATTATAATACAAAATTTAAAAAAATTAAATAGTATTTTAACAATTTCTTGCAATTTTAGAGCCAATATAGTAAAATATAGATATTAAAAACAAAAGTAAAAAGTAGAAAAAATCACAAAAATAACTGGTATTAATTAAATAATGTTTAAAAAGGATAAAAGAGTGAAAGGAGAAATATAATGGCAAAACCAATAGTAGCAATAATAGGAAAACCAAATGTAGGAAAATCAACATTTTTCAACTATTTGGCAGGAAGTAGAATATCAATTGTTCAAGACACGCCAGGTGTAACAAGAGATAGAATATATGCAGAAACAAATTGGCGTGGAAGAAAATTCACATTGGTAGATACAGGAGGTATCGAACCAGAATCAGAAGATATCATATTATCTCAAATGAGAGAACAAGCAAATTTAGCAATATCAATGGCAGATGTAATAATCTTTTTAACAGATATTAGGCAAGGTGTAACAGCAGCTGACAGAGAAATTGCATTAATGCTTAAAAAATCGGGAAAACCAATTGTCCTAGTATGTAACAAAGCAGATAATTACGAAAAAGATAGACAAGAAGCATATGAGTTTTATAATTTAGGATTAGGGGACCCATATCCAATATCAGCATCAAATGCTTTAGGAATAGGTGATGTATTAGACGCAATATATGAACATTTTCCAGAAAAAGATGAATCAGAGGATGACGAAGAAATCATCAAAGTTGCTATAATAGGAAAACCAAATGTTGGTAAATCTTCTTTAATAAATAAAATTTTAGGAGAAAAAAGAACAATTGTAAGTAATATTGCAGGAACAACTAGAGATGCAATAGATTCACCATTTGAAAATGAACATGGGAAATATATTTTAATAGATACAGCGGGTATTAGAAAAAAAGCAAAAGTAAATGAACAAATAGAAAAATATAGTGTTCAAAGAAGTTTATTAGCAGTTGAAAGGGCAGATGTATGCTTAATGATGATTGATGCAAATGATGGCGTTACAGACCAAGATGCTAAAATTGCAGGTGAGGCTCATGAAGCAGGAAAAGGTGTTATAATTGTTGTAAACAAATGGGATGAATACGAAAAAACAACAGGAACATTAGAAAAATACAAAAAAGAAGTTTATGAAAAATTATCATATTTATCATATGCACCAATGATTTTTATATCTGCAAAAACTGGTCAAAGGGTTGATAAATTATTTGATATGATAAATAATGTTGCAAAACAAAATGCATTAAGAGTATCAACATCAGTATTAAATCAAGTAATAAATGAGGCAATAGCAATTGTTCAACCACCAACAGATAAGGGAAGAAGATTAAAAATTTATTATGGAACACAGGCTTCTACAAAGCCACCAACATTTGTTATTTTTGTTAATAATAAACAATTATTCCATTTTTCTTATCAAAGATATTTGGTAAATCAAATAAGAAAAGAGTTTGGATTAGAAGGTACACCGGTTAGAATTATAGTTAGAGAAAAAGGTGAAAAGGAGTAGTTGAAAAATAATTACAATTTTGGCTATGTCGAATTTCATTTAAAACGCAGTTACATACAAACGTATGCGCCTTTGCCTTTTAAATAAAATTCTCCTTGCCAAAATTTAATTCTTTTCCAACTTGAATTCTGGAAAAATAGAAAGAGAGGTTAAAAAATGGCAATATATATAATAGTAGGAATAATAGCATACCTAATAGGTAGCATAAATTTTTCAGTGTTAATAAGCAAAAAAATGGCAGGATTTGATGTAAGAGAAAAAGGAAGTGGAAATGCAGGAACAACTAATATGTTGCGTTCAGTTGGAAAAAAAGCAGCAGCAATTACATTAATATGTGATATCTTAAAAGGAGTTATTTCTATAGTAATTGCAATAATAGTTGGAAATATAGCAAAAAATTTAGACAGAGAATTGCTTTTGCAAATTGCAGGTATCGCGGTTGTCTTAGGACATACATTTCCAATATTTTTTGGATTTAAAGGTGGAAAAGGTGTAGCAACATCACTTGGGGTTTTACTTATGAGTAATTGGCAAATAGGATTAATTTGTTTAGTATTTGCAGTTGTTTTGATGGCTTTAACAAGAATGGTATCTTTGGGATCATGTGCGGCAGCAGTTCTGTTTCCTGTTTTAACATTATTCATAAATCAACATTATACTGTTTTAACAGATGGCAAAAGTGGCAGAGTTTATTTTGTTTATAGTGTAATATTGGCCATAATTGTTTTATATAATCATAGAAGTAATATTAAAAGAATTTTAAGTGGAACAGAAAACAAATTAAGTTTTAAAAATACAAAATAAATGGTAACATTTTATAATTAGCGAATTGTATAACAATAAATGTCCATTTGAGGGCACATAAGATAAAGGAGGTAATATAAATTTATGAATATTGCAATAATAGGAAGTGGAAGTTGGGGAGTTGCATTGGCAGTACATTTAGCAAATGTAGGTAACAATGTAAAGATATGGTCTTTTATGGAAGAAGAAAGAGACTTAATAAATAATGAAAGAAAATGCAAATTTTTGCCTGGTGTTGAATTACCAGAGAACATTATGTGTTCAACCGATTTTGGAGAAGTAATTAAAGATAGTAAAATGATTTTACATGTTACACCATCAAAATTTACAAGAAGTACATTTAAACAATATAAAGAGTATGTTGGAAATAAACCAATAATAATATGTTCAAAAGGTTTTGAAAAAGAAACATTAGAAACATTGGACGAAGTTATTTTAGAAGAAATGCCAACAGCAAAAGTTGGTGCATTATCAGGCCCAAGTCATGCAGAAGAAGTTTCTATAGCAATACCAACAGCACTTGTAATTGCATCAAAACATCAAAATATTTTAAAAATGGTACAAGATGCATTTATGTCAGAAAAAATGAGGATATATACATCAAATGATGTAAAAGGCGTAGAACTTGGTGGAGCGTTAAAAAATATAATTGCATTTTGCTCAGGGGCAGCAGCTGGAATTGGCCTAGGAGACAACAGTTTTGCAGCATTAATAACAAGAGGATTAAAAGAAATTGTACGTTTAGGTGTTGAACTTGGTGGAAAAGAAGAAACATTTTATGGTTTAAGTGGCCTTGGAGATTTGATAGTAACTTGTTTAAGTGAACATAGTAGAAATAGAAAAGCCGGATATTTAATAGGGCAAGGAAAATCACTTGAGGAGACTAAAAAAGAAGTTGGAATGGTAATTGAAAGTATTGATAATATTGATGTTGCATATGAACTTGGAAAATTACATAATATTGAAATGCCAATAGTCGAGACAGTTTATAGAGTTTTGTATGAGAGTCTTGATCCACAAGAAGCTGTTAAAGACTTAATGACAAGAGATAAAAAAATGGAATAAAATTCTAAAAAATTATTAACACAATAATAAAAATATGAATAAAATTATAAAAAATTGAAATAATATTTATATATTTGAATGGAGGAATAAAAATGGAATTTTTTGATAAATTAGGTAAAAAAGCAAGTGAAGCATACAAAGTGACAGCGGATAAAACAGGAAAATTAGCAAAAGAGGCTAAATTAAGAATGAAAATATCAGAATTAAAATCACAAATAAATGATATATACAAAGAAATAGGAGAGTGTGTTTATCAAAAACACACAAGAGATGGTGAATATGATATTTCAAAGGAAATTGAAGAAAAATGTACAAAAATAGATGTTTTAAGTGATGAAATTGATTCAAATTTAAAACAGTGTCTTGAATTAAAAGATAAAAGACAATGTCCAAACTGTTTTGCAGAAATAGAAAAAGATGTAAAATTTTGTCCAAAATGCGGAACAAAACAAGAAGAAATTAAAGAAGAACCAGCCAAGGAAGTTGAAATAATAGAAGATAATAAAAATCCATTTGACGGAAACAGTGAGAATAATAATGAGTCTAATGAAGAAAAATCTAATTTAGAAAAAACTGTTACAGTAGAATCAGACCCAAAATTAGATGAAGACAAAACTGTAGAACATATAAGTGAAGAAAATGAATAATAATTTTGCACAAAATATGTAGAAAATTAATAATTGATTTAGTAATGTAATTTTATATATTAGGTAAGTTGCATTGCTTTCCTAATATATAAAAAAGAATTTCTGTAGTAAGTGACTATTAGAAATTCTTTTTTTAATATGGATATCTTTCAAATAAATATTTTATTAAATTATCAGCATTTTCGTTAGTAACATGAATATATAAACCTTTATCCAAACAAATCAACATCATAATTTTAAAATCATTAAAATTATCTGCATATACACCAACAATATCAGCAATTTCTATAGGATTATCGTATAAATGCTTCCATGATAAAACATTTGTTAAATTAAAAGAAGAACTATAAAAAGAACTTAAAAATTTTTCTAATTCTTTAGAACTATTACTATATAAATTTACTGAAATCATACTTTTCTCCAATCCTAAAAATAATTGTACTTTCTTTTAGTATAATTCGTAAAAGAAAAAAATATACATAAAACCAAAATTGGAATAGTTTGTATCAAAATGTACATAATAAAATAAAAGATAAAATTAAATAGGAGGAATAATTTGAAAAAATTTAAAAAATTAGCATATATTGCACTTATATTAATAATTGCTATACTTTCTTTTTGTATTTATAAAGTGTATGCTAAAAATAATCAAGATGATGATATAAAAGAAAAATCTTTTGCGGATATAAAATATTTAGAAAAAGAATTTACAAATTTATTTAATGAGGTTAATAATATAAAGTTTGAAAATTATACAATTTTAGCTACGGATATTGAAGAAAAGAAATCAAGTCAGGAATTAGGACAAAAATCAGGGCAAAGTTCTGGAGGAAGCTCTGAAAAAAATTCCAGTAGTGAAACAGGTAAAGAAGATTCATCTTCTGAACAGGAAAAAACTAAAAATAAACAATATCAATTAAAAAAAGAAGGAATACTTACACAAAATTCGGAACCTAATTGGAATCAAATAAAAAATGATGTAGAAAAAATATATACAATATTATATTCAATAACTGTAGATTTACATCAAACAGTTGATAATAAAGAAAATATTGCAAAATTTACTAACGAATATGATAAATTGGTAAAAGCAGTAAAGGAAGAAAACAAACAAGAAACATTAAAAGAATTGTCTGAATTGTATAACTTTTTGGCTGGATTTATAGATGATTTTTCTACACATAAAAAAGATGTAATTGTGATAAAAACTAAAAATGATGTTTTTAAAGCATACAGTATTTTGGATAATGAAGACTGGGAAAGTGTGACAGACTCAATAAATAGTGCTACACAAAACTTTGCAAGAATAAGTGTGGATGTGAAAGATTTAAATGATAAGGATACAGGCAAAAGCAAAGGAAAAAATGATGACCAAAATATTAGTAAATATAATGTTAATAAGGCATATATGATGATTGAAGAACTTCAAAATGCTATTAATTTAAAAGAAAAAGAAATTTTTTTAATAAAATATAAAAATTTGCTGGAAGAATTAGAAAATGTGTGATATAATTTTTAAAGAGTAAATTGAATGGTCGCTGGTAACTTCCGAAAGGAACTACGAGAGGAAAGTCCGGGCTCCATAGAGCAATGATGCTAGATAACGTCTAGTGTGGGTAACCATAAGGAAAGTGCAACAGAAAATAACCGCCCGTATGGGTAAGGATGAAAAGGCGAGGTAAGAGCTCACCGGTTCTATGGTGACATAGAATGCTGTGTAAACCCCATCTGGAGCAACACCTAACAAAGAAGATTAAGTCTGCTCGACGCCTTCTTGAACTGCGTGGCTTGAGGCATATAGCAATATATGTCCTAGATAAATGACTATTTTAAAAGACAGAACCCGGCTTACAGATTTGCTCTTTTTTTATTTTATATCAAAAATTTTAAAATCATTAGGTAAATCACCCCAAAAATTCAAATCATTATTATAAACAGGATGAATAAATTGCAAATTAAAGCAATGTAAAGCCTGTCTATTAATTAAATCAGAAATAGAACCATATAAACTATCACCAAGCAAAGGATGACCAATGGCAGACATATGAACTCTAATTTGATGTGTTCTACCAGTTTCTAAAGAACACTTAACTAAAGAATAATTATCAAATTCTTTTAAAACTTCATAATGAGTTATGGCAGGTTGACCATTTTCGGAAATGCATCTTTCAATAATACTATTTTCTTTTCTTGCAATTGGTAAATTAATTGTACCAGATTTTTTGTCAAAAAATCCGTTACAAACGGCTAAATATTCTTTCTTAAATTGATTATTTTTCATTTGATTAATTAAACATTCTTGAATATATTCACATTTTGCAAATACAACTAAGCCTGATGTGTTTAGGTCAAGTCTATTAACAGGTCTTATTTTTTTCTTTAAACCAATTTTGTCAAAATAAAATTTTATACCATTACACAAAGAATCGGAGTAATGCAAAACTGATGGATGTATTGCAATTCCTGCAGGTTTATTTACAACCAAAAGCCAGTCATCTTCAAATATTATATTTAAATTCATTTTTGTTGGTATAATATTTGAATTATCTTCTTCATAATCAAAGTTGATTGTAATCGTGTCTCCGAAAGTACCTGTTTTACGTGTGTCACAAGGCTTGTGATTAAGTTCTATTTTATTTAATTTTATTAATTTGTATAAAAGCCTTGATGATATTTTTAGCTCATTTTGTAAGGTACTGTTTATTGTTTGTGTGTTATTTTTTATTTCATAATTTATTTCCATTTTTTGTTCCTTCTTAGTATATAATATTGTGTTACAATTCACAGCATATAAAAAATAATTTTATGGACTGTGAATTGTAACAATATTGTAACAGGAAAGTGCAAAAAATACAAATTTTTACTTTACTTTTTTTATAAATATGTATATAATTTGTTATGGAATGATAAATGAAAAACGATAATTAAAATAAAAGTGGAAAAATAATTATATTAATAAAAACATTAAGGAAGGAAAACTAAAATGCGTATAAGATACAAAAAATGGGCAAGACCAGAATTAGAAGCAAGTAAATTTTATATAGATAACCCAGAAGAATGGAAAGGAAAATGGAAAGAATTTTTCAAAAATTCAAATAATCCAATACATTTGGAACTTGGATGTGGAAAAGGTCAATTTATATCAAATCTAGCATCAAGTAATTTAGATATTAACTATATAGCAATAGATTTAGTTGATGCAATGCTTGGGCTAGCAAAAAGAAATGTAGAACAAGTATACCAAGAAAAAAATATTGAACCAGACAATGTTGTTTTAACAAGATTTGATATTGAAAGAATACCAATGATTTTAGACAAAACAGATAATATTCAAAGAATATATATAAACTTTTGTAATCCTTGGCCAAAGGGAAAACATAGAAAGAAAAGACTTACACATACAAGACAACTTGAAAAATATAAACAATTTTTGGCAGAAAATGGAGAAGTTTATTTTAAAACAGATGATGATGATTTATTTAATTCAAGTTTAATATATTTTGAAGAAAGTGGTTTTGAAGTTGTTGCCAAAACTTATGATTTACATAAAAATCCAATTTTTGAAAATAATATAGAAACAGAGCATGAGAAAATGTTTTCAGAACAGGGAATTAAGATTAAAGCATTAATTGCAAAATGTAAAAATTAATAGACAGAGTTAATGAAGGTTATAAATTAATGAAATAAGTGAAAGGGTAAAGATAATGGAAGATCCAGATGTAACAGAAATGAAAAAAAAATGTAATAATAGAGAATATGTTCTTCAAGCGGTAAAAGACAAGGGAAAGCTTCTAGAATTTGCGGCACCTGAATTTCAAGATGATGAAGAAGTTGTTAAGGCTGCACTTGAACAAGATGGCGAAGCAATGGAATTTGTATCTGATAGATTAAAAGACAACAAAGATATGATGTTACTTGCAATAAAAGGTGCACCATGGACTGCATGTTATGCATCTGATAGGTTAAGAGCAGATAAAGATGTAATAATGGCAAGTGTTCAAACATATGGACAAACTTTATATTTTGCAAGTGAAAAATTAAGAGACGACAAAGACGTTGTAAAAGCGGCGGTTACAAATAAAGGCTTAATTGTAAAGTTTGCAAGTTATAGATTAAGAAATGATAAGGAAATTGCAGAAATTGCAGTAAAACAAGACAAAAGAGCATACCAGTTTTTAACAAAAGAATTAAAAGCAGATGAAGAAATAAAAAGTCTTTTAGGATAAAAAACGGGATTAGGGGACGGGTCTTCAATCCCTAATTTTTAAAGTTATTATTTTTTCGGGATTGGGGGACGGGTCTTCAATCCCTAATTTTTAAAATTATTATTTTTTCGGGATTGAAGACCCGTCCCCCAATCCCGAAAAAATTTGAATGGAGGAATTTAAAATGATTAAAAAAGTTGCAATATTAGCAAATGGTGGAGATGTAGCAGGTTTTAATGCTGTAATAAGAGGTATTGTAAAAACGGCAGAAAATAGTGGTGTTGCATGTTATGGATTTATAGATGGATATAATGGATTATTAAAAAATGAATTTGAAAGATTAAGCACTGCAGAAGATGGAAATGCAGAAGGAATATTACCAAAAGGTGGTTCAATAATAGGTTCTTCAACAAATGCAAATGTATTCAATTATAAAGTTACAAATGAAAATGGAACAGTTGAATACAAAGATTTGTCTGATGTATGTGTAGAAAACATTAAAAAAGATGGATTTGACTGTATTTTTACACTAGGTGGAGATGGAACACAAAAATCTGCTAGGGATTTTGCTACAAAAGGTGTAAATGTAATAGGAGTTCCAAAAACAATTGATAATGATGTTGCTTGTACAGAAATTACATTTGGATATAATACTGCAGTTTCTGTTGCAATGGAAGCAATTGATAGACTTCATACAACTGGTGAAACACATCACAGAATTATGGTATTGGAGGTTATGGGAAGATATGCTGGATGGATAGCATTAGAATCAGCAATTGCAGGTGGTGCAGATGTTGCATTAATTCCAGAGATACCATATGATATAAATAAAGTTGCAGAAAAAATAAAAAATAGAAAAAAAAGAGGCAAAAATTTTGATATTGTTGTTGTTGCAGAGGGAGCTAAGCCAAAAGATGGAGAAATTACTGTTGAAAATGTAAGAGATAATGGTAAAGGTGTTGATAATACAAAACTTGGTGGAGTTGGTGAAAAAGTTGCAAAACAATTGCAAGAATTAACAGGATTAGAAGCTAGAAATACAACACTTGGTTACATGCAAAGAGGTGGAACACCAACAGCATTTGATAGAGTTTTATCAACAAAATACGGTACTGCTGCAATGAGAATGGCTATTGAAGAAAAATTTGGAAATTTAGTTGTTATTAAAAATGGAAAAATAGATTATGCATCATTAGAAGACGTTGTTGGTCAAAATAAAGAGATTGGTGCTGTTTCTGGAAATACAACTGTAAGTAACCAAAGAAAAGTTACTATGGATGATGATTTGGTAAAAACAGCAAGAAGCGTAGGAATTAATTTAGGAGACTAAGGAATTACAAATGCAATTTTGAGATAATTGTGAAATTTGTGTAAAAACTATTGTATAAAAAAATTATTATTGGTATAATCAAATCAGATTAAAATTACGAAGGAGGAATATAAAATGGCAATAAGATTTGTTTTAAACGAAACATCATATTTTGGAAACAATGCAAGAGAGGTACTAGCAGAAGAAATTAAGAAAGGAAAATTCAAAAAAGTATTTTTGGTTACAGATAAACCATTAGTAGAGGCAGGAGTTACTGCAAAAGTTGACAAAGTATTAACAGATGCAGGGATTGAATACTCACTATATGACGAAATCAAACCAAACCCAACAATTAAAAATGTAACAGACGGAGTTGCTGCATGTAAAAAATCAGGAGCAGATGTAATAGTTGCAGTTGGTGGTGGTTCAAGCATGGACACTGCAAAAGGAATTTCAATTGTAATGACAAACCCAGATAGAGCAGATATTAAATCTCTAAATGGATTATCAAATACAGTTAATAAAGGAATGCCAATGATAGCATTACCAACAACAGCAGGAACAGCATCAGAAGTTACAATAAACTATGTTATAACAGATGAAGAAAGAAAAATTAAAATGGTATGTGTAGACCCTAATGACATTCCAATTGTAGCAATAGTAGATTCAGAATTAATGGCATCAATGCCAAAATCACTTGCTGCAGCAACAGGAATGGATGCTTTAACACATGCAGTTGAAGGATATATTACAAAAGCACATAACGAAATGTCAGATATGTTCCATATGAAGGCTATAAAATTAATATTCAAATACTTACCAGCAGCAGTTAATGATAAAGACCCTAAAGCAGTTGAAATGATGGGAATGGCTCAATATATTGCAGGTATGGGATTTAGTAATGTAGGACTTGGAATAGTTCACTCAATGGCACATCAATTAGGCGCTGTATATGATACACCACATGGAATTGCAAATGCTATGCTTTTACCAACAGTTATGAGATTTAATGGAGAAAGTCCAGAAACAGCACAAAGATTTAGAGAAATCTTATGTGAAATAGGTAGACCAGATGCTGCATACTTAAATGACCAAGATGTTATTAATACATTTGTATGGATGATTAGTGAACTTTCTAAAGCAGTTGGTATTACTCAAACTATTAAAGATTATGGAGCAAGAGAAGAAGACTTCGAAATGCTTGCAGATAAAGCTATGGAAGATCCTTGTAAACCAGGTAATCCAAGAGAAGTAAGCAAAGAAGATTTTATTGAATTATATAGAAGAGCAATGTAATTTGAAATGATAGTTGCCTCTTATCGCTAATGTCGGGTGGTAAGAGGATTTTTTTGATATATTTATACATAAAATTGTTTTACATAAATTGACATTTCAAAAATAATTTGATACAATATTTTATATGTTTCTTAGAAACCAAAAAGTGATAAAAACTTGGAGGTTTCATGCCTCCAAAAGAATTTAGGAGGTAACAAAATGATAGAAATTGCAAAAGATGAGATACTTTTGATGCTTGACGGAAATGTATTTTTTTTCAATGAAGAAGGAAAATATACTTCTCTTACTGCAAAAGAAGCAAAAAAAAAGAATTTTAAGAACCTTTTTTTTGATAGAAATACATGGTCTTTTAGTTATGAATGGCCAAATATATTCTTTAATGAAAACGGTAAAATAGTGGAACCAGATACAAAAAAGAAGAAAAGCGTTTTTAGGGCAATACTTTGTCTTAAAGAAGGCGATAATATTGAAATGTTGTATCAATACTTTCTCAATTATTATGAAATAATGCGTAAAAAAGTATATCCTATACAGGATTTTAGTAATTTTGTTGTTAAAAGAAGAAAAAATAAATATGTTTATTTTAATGATAAAGGCAAAATTGAAATATTAAATCAAAATTGTATTATTAAATCAAATGCAATAAATCTAATAGTTACAATAGACGGAAAATTAGATTATTCAGATGGTTATATTTACAATTTGACACATATGGGATTTACGAATTTACTTTTTTTAAAGATGGCATATTCTAAGCTTGAAGAGGGGGATACAATTGAAGACTTAAAAAGATATTATGCTAATCCAGAATTTTCTTCAAAAGAACCATTAAGGGAAATAGACTATTTTGTGACTAAAGTTGGAAAACCAATTTTCATAAGAAAACCAGAGAATATTGATAATAACTCATTTGATTATATTTATATTGATTTAAATTTAGCTATTGATTGGAAATGTGATAAGTTGGAATATTATAAGGAAAACAGAAAGGACATAGATGAAATGGCGGTTAAAAAAATAGAAAATAGCCAAAGTTTTAAAAAGTATGGTATTCCAATTAATTTCTTGAAAATATCAAGAAAAACATTTATAAATCAAAGACGAGTATTACAATATGTATTTGAATTGAAGGTTTCTTAGTAATTTTTAAGCGAAGGGCTATTTTGTGATTTACAGAATGGCTCTTTTATTATTATTATTTGTTTATATATAATTCCAATGAAATAAAAATACCAAATTATTATTTTCAGAATGAGAAATATGTAGGTTATGATGCTTTTTTCAGAAAATAAGGAGGCAAATTAAATATTCCTGGTTATTTGGCTCATCTCATATCAATAATGTTTTTAGTGGTAAGAGAAATTTTTTACACCACATATTATGTTGACTTTTGGTTAAAAAAAGCTTATAATATATTTAGTAGCTATAAAATTTGTACATATAAAAGGAGAACAATATGAGATTTAAATTAATATCAACAGGAAATTGTAGCTTTTCAGTTGTTTTAGCGGATGTAAGAAGTGCTAAGCAGCTTAACATCACAGAGCTGGAATTGGAAGATCCGGCATTAATTTCAAGAGAATCTGTGATTTCTGAAATAAGAGAAAGAACAGGAAAATTTTTCACTTGTGAAGAGTCGATAAACCTTGAGATTGATGAAAAAACTGAAAAAGAAATTTCAAAAACATTTTTACATAACAAATTTGTTTTTGAATCTGAGTAAAAATCTCCACCCTTACCATTAGAAATTAGATGGTAAGGGCTTTATTTGTTAGTGAGTTTATAGATTGGATTATTGGATTATTTGACTTTACATGAGATTCAAATTGATGTATAATATTGAATGTTGAAATTTAGTAGTTACTTTTAAGGAGGAATTATGACATCTAAGCAAAAAAAACAAAAAAATAATTTTGATGTCATATCGCAATTTATGAACAGCGATATGAAAGAAAAGAAATTAGAAAAAACAATTCACGAAATATTTGTCTTAGATAGACAAATATATGAAAGGGACCTTAATATTGGACTCTTTTATGAAAATGGAAAGAAGTTTAATAGAACTATGCAAACGGATTATGCAAAATATGGCAATAAGCCAATTCCAATATTGCTAATAAAAAAGTAACAAAAAAGGAACATCAATTGGTTTTCCTTTTTAATTGACAAAACAATTTTAAAATTATAAAAATTTTTCCAATTCTTTAATTTTATCTCTAATTTCAGCAGCCTTTTCAAATTCCATGGAAGCAGCATATTTAAGCATTTCATCAGTTAATTCGGCAATAGTATTTTTAATATCATCAGCATTTTCCATTTTAAATTCAACACCAATATCTTCTTGTTTTGTAATACTGATATTGTCTCTAATAGATTTTTTAATTGTTTTAGGAGTAATACCATGTTCAAGATTATATTGTTCTTGAATATGACGTCTTCTATTAGTTTCAGAAATTGCTTTTTCCATAGAATCAGTAAGTTCATCAGCGTACATAATAACAGTACCATCAGTATTTCTGGCCGCACGTCCAATAGTTTGAATCAAAGAACGCTCTGAACGTAAGAAACCTTCTTTATCGGCGTCTAGAATAGCAACTAAAGAAACTTCTGGTATATCTAGGCCCTCTCTTAAAAGATTTATACCAACCAAAACATCAAATTCACCTAAACGTAAATTCCTTATAATTTCCATTCTTTCAAGTGCTTTAATATCTGAATGCATATAATTAACTTTGATGTCCAAACTTTGTAAATATGAAGTTAAATCTTCAGCCATTTTTTTTGTTAGAGTAGTAACCAAAACTCTTTCATGTTTTTCAACTCTAATACGAATTTGCTCAATTAAATCGTCAATTTGATTTGTAACAGGTTTAACTTCAATTTTAGGGTCCAAAAGACCAGTAGGTCTTATAATCTGTTCAACAACATTATCTTTGCTATGTTCTTTTTCATAATCGGCAGGTGTAGCACTAACAAAAACAACTTGATTAATTCGCTCTTCAAATTCTTCAAATTTTAAAGGCCTGTTGTCATATGCAGATGGAAGTCTAAAACCGTAATTAACCAAAGAATCTTTACGAGCATGGTCGCCATTGTACATTGCTCTAACTTGAGGTATTGTAGCATGTGATTCGTCAATAAGTAGTAAAAAATCTTTAGGAAAATAATCTAGTAATGTGTATGGTGGACTGCCTGCAGGTCTACCACTTAAATGTCTTGAATAGTTTTCTATACCTTGACAAAAGCCAGTTTCTTTCATCATTTCTATATCAAAATTAGTACGTTCTTCAATTCTTTGTGCTTCAATTAATTTATTATTATCCTTAAAATATTTTATTCTTTCTTGAAGTTCTTTTTCAATGTTTTCAATTGCTCTGTCTAATTTATCTTTTTTTGTTACATATTGTGAGGCAGGAGGGATTAAGATATGTTTTCTTTCTCCAATTGCCTTTCCTGTAAGTGGGTTGATTTCAGAGATTTTTTCGATTTCGTCACCCCAGAATTCGACTCTTACTGCACTTTCACTTTGAGAAGATGGATAAATTTCTACAATATCACCTTTTGCTCTAAAAGTACTCCTTTTAAACTCTAATTCGTTTCTTGAATATTGCATTTCTACCAATTTTCTTAAAACATCATCTCTTGATTTGTTCATTCCTTCACGCAAAGAAAGCATCATTTCTTGGTAATCTTCTGGGTCACCTAAACCATATATACATGACACTGATGCAACAATTATTACATCTTTTGTTTCAAATAAAGAAAGTGTAGCGGAATGCCTTAATTTGTCGATTTCATCATTTATAGATGCATCTTTTTCTATATATGTGTCAGATGATGGAATGTAACTTTCTGGCTGATAGTAATCATAATACGATACAAAGTATTCAACATTATTTTCTGGGAAAAATTCTTTAAATTCAGAATAAAGTTGACCTGCTAGAGTTTTGTTATGGGCTAAAACCAGAGTAGGTTTTTGTACTTTATTTATTATATTTGCCATTGTAAAGGTTTTTCCAGAACCTGTTACACCAAGTAATGTTTGATATTTTTTTCCTTCTTTTATACCATTAGATAAATATTCTATTGCTTGCGGTTGGTCACCTGTTGGTTTGTAATCTGAGCGTAGATTAAACATTTTAAAACCCCCAATTTAAAACTATTTTTCATACTTTAAAGTATATCATATAAAATAAATGTTTGCAATAAAATTTGAGATTTTAGTATTGCCAAAAATAAGAAATTATGATATAGTCAAAACATCAATTTTGATTTAGAGAGGGGAATAGCAAAAAATGAAAAAAGAAAAAAATAATATTAATACAGAGAGAACGTCACAAATAAATGAAATTCAAAAAGCTGCAATTGAATTGTTAAAACCTATATTTACAAAATATGAAGCAACGACCCAAGAAAAAGCAATGTTAAAAGATGAAGTAATTGCAGAGGTAGAAGATAAAAGAAAAGCAAAATATTCATTTAGTTATTTAAAACAATTAGGAATTATCAAAAAATATAAAGGAAAATTTTATTATGTAGAAGATGCAGAAAATAACACAATAGGTAGTACCAAAATATCAAAATGGCAAATTTTAAGTTTTACAATTTTAGTTGCAATTTTTATGCTATTTTTTACATTATCAATAATTACAAATAAAAAAGCGGAAAATGAAGTATACCAAGATTCAAATGTACAATTTGAAATGCAAAAAGACTGGACAAAAGGTCAATCAGAATATAAAACAGAATGGAATTTCTATAAATACATAAGTAATAAACCTGTTTTAAATGAATCAAACGAAATTACTGAAGGAGATTATGCATCATATCCAGCAGGAATAAATGTTTATTATGATCCATCGGAACAAGAAACAATATCAAATATTGATGATGTAAAAACAAACTTGGAAGCAGGATTAGAAAACTCAACAGAAAAGCCTGAAACACAAGAAATGATGATAGAAAAAACTAAAAATAATTATGATGTATTAAAAGTTAAAATGGTTTACAACACAGAACCAAAACAGGTAACATATTATTATTATATTTTAAATGGAAAAAAATTATCTTGTATAACAGCATATAGTTTCAATTTAGATGAAGCAGATGCACTAGAAGCAGAGGCAAGTAACATAGCAAATTCATTTAAATGGATACAATAATTTTTTGTGTATATTGATTCCATATGGGACGGTTAATAAATTTTTAAAGATATATAAATAGAGTTCTAAAATTAAATAAAGAGCATATAATATAAAAAAATAAATGCAAGGAGATTTAAAATGCAGTTTATTAAATATTGTATGCTTTTTTTTGTGTTTTTAATTGCTACATTGATTGGTAAAAATATATCTCAAAAATATAAGTTTAGATTGGACGAGTTGGAAGAATTAAAAAATGCATTAAACATATTCAAATCTAAAATAAAATTTACATATGAGCCAATTCCAGAAATATTTGTAGGAATTTCGAATAATTCAAACAAAAATATTTCTAATTTGTTTAATATGGCAGTTGATAAAATGAAAACTGAATCTGCCGGAGTAGCATGGGAAAGAGCAGTTGATGAGTTTCAAAGTAATTTAAATGAAGAAGATAGACAGGCTTTAAAAACATTATCAAAACTACTCCGGAGCAACAGATATACAGGGACAAATTAGCCAGATTGAGGTTACAGAAACTTTTTTGAATGAGCAAATTAGACAAGCACAAGAAGAAAAAAATAAAAATGAAAAATTGTATAAAAAACTTGGAATGAGTATAGGAATGGCTATTGTTATTATTTTAGCATAAATTATAAAGTGATGGATTTTTATAAAAAATTAAGGGGGAAATATTTATGAGTATAGACTTATTGTTTAAAATAGCGGCAATTGGAATATTGGTTGCAGTTTTGTATCAAGTTTTAGTTCGTGCAGGTAGAGAGGACCAGGCAATGATGACTACACTTGCAGGTCTTGTTATTGTTCTTACAATGGTTATTAAAGAAATAAGTGGATTGTTTGATACAGTACGTACATTATTTAACTTATAAAAATTTGTGATATGAAGTGAATCTTTAAGGGTAAAAATTTATAAATAAGGACGGAAAAGTAATGGAAATAATTAAAATAATAGGAATTGCTTTTATTGCACTGATAATTATAATAATGCTAAAACAGTATAGACCTGAATATGCAATATTTATAAGCATTTTAACAGGAATACTAATTTTATTTCTTGTAATGGATAGGCTAACAGGAATTATTAATTTAATTGAGACAATTCAAGATAAATTTTCTATAAATACACAGTTTATAGCACTTTTAATAAAAATAACGGGGATTGCTTTTTTATCTGAATTTGCTGTTAGTGTTTGTAAAGATTCAGGAGAAGCAGCAATTGCAAGCAAGATAGAAATAGGGAGTAAAATAATTATTATTTCTATGTCTATTCCAATAATATCAAGTTTATTAGAAATAATATTAAAAATTTTACCGTAAAAATGGGATAACCAGAACTTTTTATATAAGGATACATTTAAATTTTGACTAGAAATTCCTAAATTGAGGAGGAATATTAAATGTGAAAAAACAAAAGATAATAATTACATTCATAATATTAATATTTTTGTTGCCAATGCAATCAAAAGCATTAAATGATACAAATACCTTAATAAATACAGAAAATGAAGAAAAAACAGAAAGCACTACAAAAATAACACAAGAGGATATAGAAAAGCAAGAAGAAACATTTGGAATAAATTCTTTTATACAGAATTCAAAACAATATACAGGTGATTTTTTTGAAAATATAGACATTAATGAAATTTTAAATTCTGCCATAAAAGGTGAGATAGATAATACTACAATATACAAAAAAATACTGAATTTGCTTGGAACAGAAGTACAAACAGGATCAAAAAGTCTAGCATGTATATTAGCAATAATAATAATACATAGTATTTTAAAATCAATAAGTGAAAGTTTAGAAAATGATAATATATCAAAATTAATATATTATGTTCAATACATAGCAATAATAACAGTAATTATGACAAACTTTTCTGACATTATTAACTTAGTAAAAACAACATCAACAAACTTAGTTGGCTTTATGAATACATTAATTCCAGTATTAATATCTCTAATGCTTTATACAGGAAGTATTAGCACAACGAGTATATTAGAACCAATAATATTATTTATGATCAATTTCATAGGAAATTTAATTGAAAATGTTTTAATACCAGTAATATTAATCATAACATCAATGAGCATAATTTCCAAAATTTCTGATAGAGTTCAGATTGATAAGATATCAAAATTTTTAAAATCGACAACAATTTGGTTTTTGGGAATTGTGCTGACGATATTTGTAGGAGTTGTTTCTTTAGAGGGAACAATGGCTAGTTCTGTTGATGGAATTACTGCAAAAACCGCAAAGGCACTTGTAAGTTCGGCAGTTCCAGTTGTTGGTAAAATTTTAGGTGATGTTGTAGATAGTGTATTAGGATGTGGCTTGATTTTAAAAAATGCAGTTGGATTTGTAGGTGTTATAGTCATTATTGGAATATGTATTTTACCAATTTTAAAACTTACAGTATTAACGTTTTCATATAAATTAATTGCAAGTGTAAGCGAAGTTATTGCAGATGGTAAAATTGTAAAATTATTAGATGAAGTTGCAGATATTTTTAAAATTTTGTTAGCAATTTTAGTTACAATTTCATTTATGGTAATAATTGGGACAACATTATTGATAAGAATGTCAAATGCAGGAATGATGTTTAGATAGAGGTGATATAGATGATTAGTTTTTTAAGTTCATGGGTAAAAAATTTGTGTTTGGCATTAATTGTTGTATCAATACTTGAAATGATACTTCCTAATAATAAGACAAAAAAATATGTCAAAATGGTTATGGGGATGTATATTTTATTTAGTATAATAGCGCCATTTGTTGAAAATAAAAATGAATTGAAATTTGATGTAGAAAATTTATATAGGCAATATAGTACAGAAACATCAGCAACAACTGAGGTGGTTGACCAGACTACAATGGATAGTAAATTAAATGAATTGTATGAAGAAAAGATTGAAAAAAATATTATACAAAAAACTGAGGAATTAGGATATGAAATAGACAGTTGCAATGTAAAAGCACATATATCAGACCAAGATACTGGAATAGAACAAATATTTATCAGGTGTAACTTGGATGAGAATGGAATTGAAACTGTTAAAAAATTTATAATACAAGAATATGGGGTGAATGAAAAATGTTTAAGGATAAGTTAAAAAAAATGATTGGTAATGATGAAATTCAAGGAAATAACAAAAGAAAAATAGAAAATTTAGTCTTTCTAATAGTTGTTTTAATAATAACAGTTGTTATAATAAATTATGTTTGGAGTGGAGATAAGAGTTCAAGTAAAAATATGACTAATTCTGCAGGAAAACAACTGGCAGAAGCAAAAACAACACAGAGTACAACCAATTCTACCACACAAAGTTCAAATCGGGATAACTAATGAAAATTTAGAACAAAGACTTGAAAATATTTTGACTAATATTGAAGGTGTTGGAGATGTAAAAGTATTTATAAATTATTCAGAATCTGCAGAAACAGTTGCAATGTACAATGAAAATTCCAAAACGAGCACAACTGAGGAAACAGACAAAAGTGGTGGAGTTAAAAAGGTTGAACAGAAAGATTCTCAAAAAGAAGTAATTTACCAAGAACAGAATGGAACTAAAAC
Organism: Clostridium sp. 28_17; assembly: GCA_001916065.1. GTDB lineage: Bacteria > Bacillota > Clostridia > TANB77 > CAG-508 > CAG-269. The sequence goes on along the minus strand of MNRS01000020.1, from coordinate 59,669 downwards.
ACCCATAGTTCAAAAAACGGTTGAACCTAAAATTGAAGGTGCAATTATTACTGCTAAAGGGGCTTCTGATATAAATGTGAAAACTGCAATAATTCAAGCAGTAGAGGCAGCAACAGGACTTGCTACACACAAAATTCAGGTGTTTCAAGGAAACTAATATTTCGTTGAAGCCTATAAAAGAATTTTAATAGGAGGAATATAAAAATGAAATTTTTAAAGAAAAATCAGGTTGTTATATATGTAATTGCTTTGATGTTAGTGGTAGCGGGATATTTGAATTTTTCAACAAATGGGGATTTTAAGACTGCGGTTCAAACTGCTAGTTCGGAAGAAGAATTGGAAAAAATGGCAAATATTGGTGATGCACAATTAGTTAGTAGTAATGTAGTAAGTGAAGAAAATAGTACGGAAAATGTTATAAATAATAAAGTGTCAACAAACGTAGAAAATACTGTAGTACAGGAAACTGACAACAAAGTGGAGAATAATATTAAAGAGGATAATAAAACTGTAGAAACAAGTAGTGATACTCAACAAAAAGACAATGATAAAAATGATTATTTTAAAACATCAAAATTAGAACGAGATACCATGTACTCACAAATGCTTGAAACATATGGTAATATTTTAAATAGCAATAATTCTTTGGAAACACAAAAACAATCTGCAACAGAAGAAATAAAAAAAATAAATGATACTAAAAATAGTATCATGATTTGTGAAAATTTAATTATGACTAAGGGATTTGAAAATGTTGTTATTTTTGTAAATGGTGATAGTATTAGTGTTGTTGTAAAAGATGATAATTTGAATACTGAAAAAGTTGCACAAATTCAAAATATTATTTCTAGAGAATTAAAATCTAAAGTTGAAAATATACATATTTCTAATAAATAAAACTTGAAATTTGAGTGAATATGATATAGTATAATAAAAAAGAAAAAATAAGAGGACAAATTATGAAAAAAATATTATTAGTAGAAGATAACGAAACAATAGTAATGGGATTAAGATATTCGTTAGAACAAGAAAATTTTCAAGTAATATCAGCAAAAAGCGTAGCAGAAAGCACAGAAAAAATAAAACAAGAACAAATAGATATAGTACTTTTAGATGTATCGTTACCAGATGGAAATGGATTTGATATATGCAAAGAAATTAAAGAAAAACAAGACATACCAGTAATCTTTTTAACGGCACAAGACGAAGAAACAAGTGTTGTATTAGGTTTAGATTTAGGAGCTGATGATTATATTGTAAAACCATTTAGAACAAGAGAATTAATATCTAGAATAAAATCAGTTTTACGAAGATATGGGCAAAAAGAAGAAAACAGTAATATAATTCAATACAAAAATATCAAAATAGATACAACATCTGCAAAAGTATACAAGGATAATGAAGAAATCATTTTTACAAGTTTGGAATATAGAATTTTGCTTATGTTGTTTACTAATCAAAATAAATTGATTACAAGAGAGCAATTGCTAGAAAAAATTTGGGATATTGCTGGGAATTTTGTTAATGATAATACTCTAACAGTTTATATTAAAAGAATTAGAGAAAAATTAGGAGATGAGTCAATTATTAAGACTGTTAGAGGACTTGGGTATAGGATAGGAGATTAAATAGATGAACCATTTAAAAAACAAAAATATAAAATACTTGATAATACCAATGATAATATTAACAATAGCAACAAGTATGGCCATAACAATACAAGCATATAACCAATACAAAAAAATAACAACAATAGCAAATCAAAAAATAGCAGAGATAATAGGAACAATAATAAAAGAAAACCCAGAAATAGACACAAGAACAATAATAAAAACATTAAACTCAAAACAAGATACCGAAGAATATCAAAAAGGACAAGAAGAACTTAAAAAGTACGGAATTAATATAAACGAAGCCAATTCCATAATAGCAGTGCAAAATCAAATGAAACAAAATTTGGTATTAAACATTTTATTAATAATAGTATTTAGTATTTTATGGATGGCTATTATTTTTGTGTATTTAAGGAAAAGAGACAGAAAAATAAACCAAATTACACAATACATAAATCAAATAAAAAACAGAAAATATGACTTGGATATAAACGAAAATAGTGAAGACGAATTAAGCAATTTGAAAAACGAATTATACAAAATTACCATTATGTTAAAAGAAGAAAGTGAAATATCAAAAAAAGACAAAGATAACCTAAAAATGTCAGTTGAAGATATATCACATCAACTAAAAACACCTTTAACATCAATAACAATAATGTTAGATAATTTAAAAGATAATCCTAATATGGATGAAAATACAAAACAAAAATTTATATTTGAAATTAGCAAACAAATTGACTGGATAAATTGGCTTGTTATATCAATGCTAAAACTATCAAAATTAGATGCAAATGTTGTACAATTTTATGAAGAAAAAATTAATCTAAAAAAATTTATAGAAGAAATTATAAAGAATTTAGAAATACCAATTGAAATAAAAAATCAACAAATAATTATTGAAGGAAACGAAAGTGCTTCATTTGTTGGAGATTACAAGTGGCAACAAGAAGCGGTTACAAATATAATTAAAAATTGTATTGAACATAACAAAGAAAATGGAAAAATTTATATAAAATATGAGGAAAATACTTTGTTCACAAAAATAACAATAAGAGACGAAGGGGAAGGAATGACAAAAGAAGATTTAAAACATATTTTTGAAAGATTTTATAAAGGTCAAAATTCCTCTGAAAATAGTGTAGGTATAGGACTTGCACTAGCAAAGAATATTATTGAGAAAAATAATGGTATGATAAGTTGTAAATCTGAACTTGACAAAGGTACAGAGTTTGTGATTAAGTATATGAAGTAAGAAAAAATATGGTAAAGAACATAAGAAAAGATAGGAGAAATAAATGGAAAAATATTTTAGTGATAAAGATTATAGAATGTTATATTATGATAGCTTTTTTAAAACATTTGCAAATAGCATATATGCAGTATTTACACCAGTTATTTTATATAAAGCAGGTGTAAGTGTAACAATGATAATATTTATATTTATGGTGCAATTCCTTGTTATGGGAATATTTTCACCACTAGCAGGAACATTATTTAAAAAAATAGGAGCAGCAAATACAAAATTTTTAAGTTATATATTAAAAAGTATAAGTATGTTACTTGTACTTGTTGCAGACACAAATATATACTATTATTTAGCAATTTCAATTATACAAGGATTAAGTGGCGCAGCAAACAATCCATTAAATACATATATTCCAAGTAAAATTGTTAATGAAAAATTTAGAGGGAGATTCAACAGTTGTTCATATATTTTAAGATGCTTTTCTAGCATTGTAGGTTATGTATTTGCAGGAACATTTTTAATAAAAAATAATAATTTAATTATAGTATTATCAGTATTTATGTCTTATTTTATTGCATATGTAGCATTAGCACAAATAGATAAAAATAAGTTACAATATGAAGTTACAAAACCATTTAAAGAAAGTTATAAATATCTATTTAAAAAAAGTGAAAATGGAAAATTAAAATTAGTAAGTGGTTTAAGAAGTTTTATAATAATAGAGAGATTAATAGCTGTTCCTCTATATTTATATATATCTTTAAATAATTTAAAAACTTTTACATCACTTTATATAATTTCTACAATAGTAGAATTATTAAGTTTATTTATAACAGGTGAAAAATTAGATAAAAATCATACAAAGACATTTAATATTATATCAATAATAAGAGGAATTACAACAACCATATTCTTATTTGCTAAAAATGTATATATATTAATGATAAATCAATCTGTATATAAATTAGTTGATGATTTATATGATTCTTCATATTGTGCATTGCAGCAAAGCAAAGTTGAAAATGATAATAAAGATACAATGCTACTTTCGATTATACATGAAATGAGTTTATGTTTTTGGGAATTTGTAGTTTTATTAGTATTTTTAATAATTAGTGTAGTAAATGTAGATGCAACATTTAAATTTATGTTTTTATGTTCATTATGGGTAGTTTTTTTAGATGCTATATTAATTAGAATGTGGAATAAATAAAAGAAGAAAAAGATAAGTGAGTAAACAAATGCTTTATTGAGGCTTGTGAAAACATTTAGTTATAAAAAATATTATAAATTAAAATGGAGAAACAAATGGACGAAAACAAACTAAAGAGATTTAACAAAATATTTCCTTGGTATGATGGACTATCAGGAGATTTATTATTTTGGATAGCAATAGATACACTATTTTTAACAGTAGTAAAAAAATTTACAGCATCACAGATAGTATCACTAACAACAATATCAATGATAGTAAATATCTTATTACAAGTACCATTACTAAAAATAATACACAAAATAGGAAATACAAAATCAGTTAGATTAGGATCATTTCTATTTCTAATATCAAGTATATTATTGACGTTTGGTAGAAATTATTTGACAATTGTAATAGGAAAAATATTTTACGAAATGGCATTTACATTTCAAAATATGATAAATGCAGCATTAAAAAATAATTTGGAATTACAACATAAAGAAAATGAATATATAAAATATAGAACAAAAGCAAATACGATATATGCATTGGTTACAATGATAATATCATTTGTAGCAAGTATAATGTTTAATATTAATAACTATTTGCCAATGATAGGATGTATAACATTCTGTGTAATATGTTTTATACTATCTTGGTATATGGCAGACTATTCAAAAGATGATAAAAGGACAGTAGAAACAAATAAAGAAAATAATAAAAGAAAAATCAAATATACAAAAATTGTAATGTTTATAATAATTTCATATGGTCTATTTTATCCTATGGTAAATTCAGGACAGTCAAATGGAAAGTTATTTATTCAACAAGAATTGCTAAAATTGTATGATGTTGAAAAAACATCACTAATAATTGGAGCAATATTATGTGTATCAAGGATAGTAAGACTGATATCAAACATAAAGTTTGAAAAAATACATAAAAAATATGAAGACAAAGTAGGAATAATGCTACCAGTTGCATTAACAATATCATTGATTTTAATGCTCATTGGTTATAATATATCTAATATGCCAGTATTGAAATTTGTGATTATGGGACTTGGATATGTAATGATACTTTTTATAAGAGACCCATTTAAGGTATATATGCAGGATATAGCATTGAAAAATGCTGATAAAAATAGTCAACAAACATTGCTAACAGCTATGGAATTATCAAGAAAAATTGTTAGAACAATAATAAGTTTGAGTTTTACAACAATATTGTTAAAATACCCAATGGTATTAGTAATAAGTATTTTAACAGTTTTATCAATAATAGAAATTTTTGTAAGTATATATCTGTATAAAATTATAATGAATAATAATGAAAAGGAACAAGAAAATGAATTATAAAAAAGAATATAAAAAGTATCTTACATCATCAATATTAGATACCGCAAATAACAAAATAGCAAGTAGTTCACTGATAACTGCATTTGCAGTATATTTAGGACTATCAGATTTAGCGATTGGAATATATGCAGTATTAGACACAATAACAAATATGTTACAGATATTTGCAGCACCACTATTTTCAAAAATAGGACAGTCCAAAATTGTAGTATTATCAAATTACACTATATATAGGCTATCATCAGTTGGATTTGCATTTTTACCATTTATATCAGATAATATAACTATTAGAACAATATTCTTTTTCATATTTGCATCAATCTATGCAGTAACAGGAGAAATGGGATATATAACATTTGTAAATTGGAGAATGACATTAGTAAAAAAAGAAGATAGAACAAAATTTGCTTCAAGTAAAAATATGATAAAGAATACAGTTGTTATGGCATTTAGTTTATTTATGGGAGTTGTATTAGACCAATTTAAAGCAAGTGGATATGAATTAAATGGATTTTTAATTTTATTTGGAATAGTATTTATCATAGCGTTTATAGATATTGCAATAAGAATAAATACATATAAACCTGAAATTGAGTGTAAACCAATAAAGGTCAAAGAATCAGTATTAAGGCCAGCAAAAGATAAATCATTTAGAAAAGTACTAATTACAGCAGGAATTAATAGATTTGCATTAGGAATAGGAACAATGTACTTAAATGTGTATTTACTTAGATATTTACATATAAATTATGTGTATTACAGTATTTTAAATATAGTTATAAACTTATCAGATGCGATATTTAGCAAATTCTGGGCTAAAAGGGCAGAAAACAGAGAATGGAAAAAAGTACTTATTCCAATTGGAATATTGTATATAATTTCATTTATAATGTTACTCGTAATTAAAGAAAACTATTTGATATATATATTACCATTGATATATGTTTTAATGGGATGTGCAAATAGTGCTTATGATATATACGATAATGTTGCAATATATGAGAGTTCAAAGGAAAATTATCAAACTTCATATGTAACATTTGAGAGATTTGTGGAGGGAATTGTTACAGCAATAATTCCATTATTATCTTATACTGTTTTTAAAGAGAATGGAAATATTATATCAACAACTTTTCTTATAGCAATAATAGTATACGTAGTATTTATTGTATATATAAATAAAAAATATAAATAATAGAAGAGGGGAAAAATGAATATAGGAATTGATATAGATAATGTAATATCAAACTTTGATGAAGTTTTAAAGCAAGAATTTTTAAAACATGACAAAGAACTAAGAAATACAGGAATAATTAATCCAGAAGCACATATAACTAAGGGAATGTTTGACTGGACTGATGATGAATTATGGCCATTTTATTTAGAAAATATTGAAAGAATAGCTCAAAAATTAGATGTAATAGAAGGTGCAAAAAAATATATTGAAAAATTGAAAGAAGATGGACATACTATTGTAATTATTACAGGTAGAGATAATGGAGAATATACAAACCCATATGATATGACAAAGAAGTGGTTAAAGGAAAAAGGAGTAGAATATGATAAATTAATATTAACAGATGCATATAAAAATAATAAACATGCAAAAACAGAAAAATGCTTTGAAAACAATATTGATATAATGATTGATGATTCAATACGCAATTGTAGAGATTGTATAGAAAATAATATAACCACTCTTTTAATGGATACACCATATAACCGAGCAGAAAAAGATATTACTAGAGTTCATAATTGGAAAGAAATTTATGAATTTATTACAAACTATAAAAAAGAAAAAGTAAATGTCATACTAGATACAGACACATATAATGAATGTGATGACCAATTTGCTCTTGCATATTTATTAAAAAATCAGGACAAATTTAATATTGAAGCAATAACAGTAGCACCATATTCACATAGTTATATAAAAGAAACAATAGAAGAAACAACAGAAAAAAGTTACAATGAAATACTTAAGATATGTAATTGGCTAAATTTTGAAACAAAAAATAAAATATTCAAAGGTTCAACAGATTACATATGCAATGGATATAATCAAAATAATGAAGCAGTAAATAAAATTATAGAAATTGCAAACAAAAATGAAAAAACATATATATTAGCAATTGGAGCAATTACAAATATTGCATTAGCAATAAAAAAATCACCACAAATAATAGATAAAATAGAAGTAGTATGGTTAGGTGGACACAGCTTTTTAAACAAAGAAAATAAAGAATTTAATTTTAGACAAGATATACAAGCTGTTAAAGAAGTATTTGAATCAAAAGTAAAATTAACAATAATTCCTTGTAAAAATGTAGCATCTAATTTAAGAACATCAATATATGAATTAGAAAATTTTTTAAAAGGAAAAAATGAATTATGTGATTATTTATGCCAAAGATTTTACAATGACACATATCATGGAATTGAAGAAAGAAGGGTTATTTGGGACATAAGTGTTATTGCTTACATGATAAATAAAACTTGGTTTGAAACAGAAGAAATAAGCTGTCCAATTATAAAAGAAGATACATCATATGAATTAACAGAGAATAGGCATAAAGTTACATTTGTTAATTATTTAGATGTTAATAAAATTTATAATGATTTGTTTAAAAAATTAGGAGAATAAATATAAGGAGAAAAAGTAAAATGCAAAAATTTAATTATCATACACATACAAGAAGATGTGGACATGCAGACAACAATATGACAGATGAGGATTTTGTAAAAGAATTTATAAAGAAAGGCTTTACCAAAATAGCCTTTACAGACCATTGTCCAGAAAAAGAAGAAATAGACCATAGAAAAAATATGAGAATGAAGTACAGTGAAAAAAATGAATATTTAGAAAGTATTAAATCTTTAAAAGAAAAATACAAAGATAGAATAGAAATAGAAACAGGATTTGAAGTTGAATATTTACAGGGACAAGAAGAAAATTTATTAGAATTAAAAAATGAAACAGATAAACTAATTTTAGGACAACATTTTATATATGATGATAAAAATGAATTGAAAATTTTTAGAAGAAGATACGAGCCTTTTGAAGATGTAGATTTTTTAAAATATGCTGAATATATAAAAATAGCAATTGAAAAAAATATACCAAATATAATAGCTCATCCTGATATCTACATGTTAGTCACAGATACTTTTGGAAAAACTCAAGAAACAGTAGCTCATATAATTTGTGATACTGCAGAAAAATATGGGATACCATTAGAAATTAATTTATCTCAACCAGTTGCAGTATTAAAGGGTGAAAGGGACAAAATAATGTATCCATGTAAAGAATTTTGGAAAATTGCATCTGAATATGAAAACTTAAAAGTCTTATATGGAATAGATGCTCATTGGCGTGAACAAATTGAAATATATGAAAAAGCAATAGAAGTTGCAAATGAACATATTGGACAAGATATTATAAACAAATTACATTTTTGTAATGAAAATTTGGAGGTAGAATAAAAGATGAAATTAACTGTAGAAAAAGCAAGAGAAATGTTAGAAGAAGCAAGAGGAAAAATACCAGATGATCACTGGATAAATCATTCAATTTGTGTAGGAAATTCAGCAGGAAAAATAGCAGAAAAATTAAATTTAGATGTGGATTATGCAAAAACACTTGGATATATACATGATATAGGAAAATCAGTAGGGGAATTTAAAGAACATGTAATGAATGGATATAAATATATAAAAGAATTAGGATATGATGATGAATATGCAAATATATGCTTAACACATTCATACTTAAATAATGATGTATATTGTACTGCAGGAGGAATTCCAAGAGATATACCATTTAGAACAGAATTTGTGAAAAATCACGAATATACAATATATGAAAAAATAATAAATTTATGTGATTTAATGTGTACAGATGTTAATATGACAGTAGATAAAAGACTAATTGATATAATGTCAAGAAGAGGTGCATATGAAAACTCACAATATCATATTAAAGAAACATATAAATTAAAACAATATATTGATAAACAATTAGGATTTAATGTTTATGATTTATTTCCTAGTATAAAAGATAACTTGTAGGATAGTTATAAGGAGGAATTATGAGAATTGCTGAGAAAAAAGATATAGAAGAACTTTCAAAATTACGAGTTATACAACAAAAAGAAGACTGGAAAGAAGAATATCCAGAAGGAGAAGATAAAAGACTTTATGAAGTAACAAAGAAATATTTAATCGAACATTTAAATGAAGATATGATTTTTTTTATAGAAGAACAAGAAAATCATATTATTGCCACATGTGGCTTACAAATTATAAATTATATGCCACAGTGTGTGGAAAGTGGAAAAGAAGGATATATTTGTGATGTCTTTACATTGAATGAATATAGAAGAAAAGGTATACAGACAAAACTAATAGGTGAATGCATAAAATTTGCAAAAGAACAAAATTTAGAAATTTTGAAGCTTTCTAGTGACAATTCAAAAGCAATTTCTATTTATAAAAAGTACGGATTTGAAAATGATACATTAATTATGAAATATTATATAAAATAAGAGGAAAAAATGTTAAATAAAGAAAAAATAAAAGAAGCGCTAGAGTATTATGATATAAAAGATGCAGACTACCAAGAAAAATGCGACAGATGTATTGAAGAAATAAAAAATAATAAAAAGATACAAAATAAAGCAAAAGAAATATATGAAATTTTGTATATTGACAAAACAGAAAAGTTTAGAGAACTATGGAAAGAAAAAAACATAGAAATTTTATTTGAAGAAAAAGTAAACCCATTTATAACAAATATATTATTATTACTTGGACTTGAATATCATAAAGAAAATATAAAAAAATACAATTTTGATAATGAACAAATTAAGATTCAAAAGCAAAGAATAAGAGAATGTTTGTTAAATGACATTATATACAAACATTATGATGGAATTAGAATTTCGCAAATGTTATGGGCAACATATTTTATAAATGCAAGATTAATAGAATGCGGAAGACTACAATTTGAGCCAACAACAAATAATAAAATTAAAATACATATACCAGCAGGAAAAAATCTTGATATAAATGAAGTGAAAAAAGCAATACAAAATTCGAGAGAATTACTAAAAAAATATTATAATATAGAAAATCCAAAATATATTTGTGAAACATGGTTATTAAGTAAAGAAATATCAAAAATGTTAGATGAAAATTCTAATATCAAAAAGTTTCAAGAACTTTTTGAAATACAAAGTTCTAAAAACGGAATAGATGATGTTTTAAATTTTGTATTTAATTTAAAAAAATGTGATAATTATAATGAATTACCAGAAACAACTAGATTACAAAAAAGCATAAAAGAATTTTTAATAAATAATGGAACAATATATGAAGGATATGGGGAGTTAAAAAATGAAAATATATGTAGTAAGACATGGTCAAACAGACTGGAATGTAGCAGGAAAATGCCAAGGAAGAACGGATATAGAATTAAACAACACAGGAATAGAACAAGCAAAGAATACAAAAGGACAAATAAAAAAATATAATATAGATTTGATAATATGTTCACCTTTGAAAAGAGCAATAAAAACAGCGGAAATAATAAATGAAGAGACAAAATGTAACATTATAATTGATGAAAGATTAATAGAAAGAGGCTGTGGTGAAGTTGAAGGGACAACAGAAGATGAATGGCCTAGTATAGTTGATAATGAGGATATAGATATAATAAATAATTATAATTTGAATTGGAAAGAAAAAGATATAGAACCAATACAAACTATATGCAAAAGGGTATGGAATTTACTAGATGAGATACAAGAAAAATATAAAGATAAAAACGTTTTACTAGTCACACATGGTGGAACCTGTAGAGCAATTAATGCATATTTTAATGGAATTGGTGAAAATGGACATGTTCAGAGTGCTCATATAAAAAATTGTGAAATTAGAGAATTCGAATTTAGAAAAAATAAATAAAAAATGAATATAAAACCTAAAAGCGCAAAATAAGAAAGAAAAACAGGAGTAAACAAATGAAACGTTTATTACGAATAGCAAGTAACTTAGCAATATTCTCATTTATACCAATACTATCTTGGTTTTGTCTTGGATTATTAGTTGACAAAAATCTAGTAAATGTATTTACGTTAACATACCCACTACAATTTATATTTGCATTGCTAAAATCAATATTTGCAACAGGAGCGAATATAAGTAAAGAAAAGGACAAAGACGAAAATGCAGTATTATCAGGAATGACAGCTGGTACAGTAGTAGGGTTAATAATATTTGGATTATTTGCAATAAATGCAAAAAAATATGTAGAATTTATGAATATAGATTTTGAAATATACAAAGAATTTGCTGTTTATTCTATATTACAACTATATATACAATCAGTATTTTCTTTTGTATTAGAAAAATTATATTTTGATGGAGAAGAGAAAAAAGCAAATAAATATTGTATACAATTAAATTTATTGAATTTTATAGTATTAATAATAACTGCTATATTTACAAAAAACAAAATGATTATAGCAGGAATAACACTAATGGCTATATTTGTATATGTATTAGTGGTTGCGATAAAACAATATAAAAAATTTAAATTTGAACTACATATAATCAAATACATAAAATATGAATCAGTAGAAATCGCAAATAACATATTATTCTTTTTGATTTTCTTATTTGGTTTAAGTAATGCAATGGAATTTGGAGAAAAATATACTGTTGCATTAAATTTCGTAGCGTTGATAACAGATACACAATGGGATTCATTTGAAGCAATTTCAACTGTTGCAAAAATAGATATAAGTAAAAATGAGTTTAATTATAAAGAACATAGAAATAATGCCTATAAGTTAGATGTGATTTTGATGGTAACAACATTTATTATGTTATTAATTTCATATGGATTTTATAAATTGGATTTAGGAATAACATTAATATATCTAAGTTTTGAGTTAATTAATTTTATCATATATCCAGTATATAAAATAAAAACTTGTTACTTGCAATTAACAAAATTTGCTAAAGAAATAACAACAAACGAAATTACTGCAGGAATATTAAGGTTCTTTATATCATTACTAAAAACACCATATTGTACTGGAATAGGACAAGTAACGTCTTCTCTTTATCAATTTCTTACAGTAAATATTATGTTTAATAAAAATTTTAAAATAGATAAAGAGGGAAAGGTATTAGAAAAATGAGAAAAATATTAGTTAGTGATTATGACCAAACATTTTATTTGAATGATGAAGACATAGAAAAAAATAAAAAAAGTGTAGAGAATTTCAGAAAGCAAGAAAATATTTTTATATTTGCAACAGGACGTTCATATTTTGATTTTATGAACAAGGCGGAACAATACAAATTAAAATGGGACTATTTAATAATAAACCATGGAGCAACAATACTAGACAAAAACAACAATATTATTTCAAATTATACTATAGATAATAATATAATAAAAAATATTGAAAAAGATTTAGAAATTGAAAAATCAATAAACCATTTTTGCTGTAAATTAGAAAATAGCAGAACAGATTTTAATGATAAAGACTTAACAAAAATTTATGCAAAATATGAAAAGGATAAAGCAGAACAAATAAATTCTCTAATAAATAAAAAATATTCAGAGTTTGTTAATTGTTATTTGGTATCAGGAAACGCTGTTGAAATAATATCAAATAAAACGTGTAAATCATATGCTATAGAAGAAATAGTGCAAATTGAAAATATTAACCAAGAAGAAATTTTTACAATAGGTGATGGGTATAGTGACATAGAAATGATAAAAAATTATAATGGATATTGTATGGAAGAATCTGTACAAGAATTATTAAAAATTTGCAACGGGAAAATTGTAAAAAGTGTTAGTGAATTAATAGAGGAAATATAGGAGGACTAATGAAAGAATTTATATCAATACTAATAAGTTTCGTATTTATGGGAGTAGCAGAAAGCATAGACTCAGCATTCAACAACGCAATCAGTATAGATGCAATAGTAGTGTGCGGGAGTTTGTTTTCAATAGACTCAATACTAAGATCGTTTAGTAATATAGGCACACATACATATAGAACGGCAAGAAAAGACGAAACATCATATTTAATATTAAATGTAATAGTAAGTTTTCTACTAGGAATAATAGTATTTGCAGGAAGAAATTATATAGTAAATATTTTTGGCTTAACTGATATACAAAAACAGTTATTATCTAGTATTTTAATATTATATATAGGCTATTTAGTTTTAGGAAGATTAGCAAATGCACTATTTGAGATGGTTAGGCTAAAAGGAAAATTAAAACTTTATAGAAAAAGTTTGATTGTATATTATATTATATTAATCGGACTAGATACTATTGCATATTTAACAACACATAACCTGGAGATGTTATTTGTAGCAACAATGATTTCATGGATAATATCAATTGTATATATGTTAAATAGTTTAAAATTAAAAATGAAATTGCCAGATAAAGAAGTCATAGAAAATGTGAAAAAATATGGAATACCAACCGCTTTAGAAAGATTATTTTCACGTATATTTATTTTAATATATGGAGTAATAGCAAGTCATATGGGTACAGAAAAATATTCAATTCATACAGTATGTTATGCTGTATGTGTAAGTTTGGAATTAATAACAAATGCATATCAAGCCACATTAATGATAAAAATACCAACAAATGAATCTTATAAAAATCAAAAACAAGTAATAATAGATATGAAAAAAAGTTGTTATCCAGTTTTAATATTATTAAATTATATATTTGCAATAGGATACTTAGTAATACAACATGGAAGTCTACCATTGGAAAAATGCTTTCCATATATTATTTTTTATACATTTGGAGTATTTGGATTGTATCATTACGAAAATTACAAAACATTATGTATTATGCAAGAAAAGCCTAAAATATTGTTATTAGGTTCTACAATAGGAAGTTTTATTAGAGTTTTAATTTGTTTAGCATTTTGCAAATCTGATATTGCTTTGTTTGTCTTTGGAGTAGTTAACTTTGTTGATTTTTATATTAGAAGTGTTATTTATAGAATTGAATTAGAAAAAATAGATGAAAATACAGAGTGTATGATAAATAATAATGCTTAAAATATACTATGAAAATGTAAAAGTTTTCATAGTTTTTTTCTATCCTAAAAAATTAAAAGTGACAAAATTTATAGTAAAAAAGTCACCTAAAAGTCACTTTCAAAAATTATACTAAATATAACAAATAATAATTTTCAACTAATTTAAGAACGTCCCCAGTGGCCGAAAAAAGAAAGTGAGGAAGAATATGGAAATATTAAGAGTAGAAAACTTAAACAAAACATATGGAAAAGGAGAAAATCAAGTAAAAGCAGTAGACAATGTATCGTTTTCTGTACAAAAAGGAGAATTTGTAGCAATAATCGGAGCAAGTGGAAGCGGAAAGTCTACATTGTTACATTTAATTGGTGGAGTAGACAGACCAACATCAGGAAAAGTTTTTATAGATGGAAAAGATATTTACACTTTAAATGACGATAATCTTGCTATTTTTAGAAGAAGACAAATTGGGTTAATTTACCAATTTTATAATTTAATACCAGTTCTAAATGTTGCAGAAAATATTACATTACCAACAAAATTAGATGGTAGAGATGTTGACGAAAGAAGACTAAATGATTTATTAAAAACATTAGGGCTTGAAAAAAGAAAATACAATTTACCAAACCAATTATCAGGTGGTCAACAACAAAGAGTTTCTATTGGTAGAGCTATGATGAATGAACCTGCATTAATGCTTGCAGATGAACCAACTGGGAACTTAGATTCAAAGGCAAGTGAAGAGATTATTTCATTATTAAGACTTTCAAATAAAAAGTATAATCAAACCGTTATAGTTATAACACATGACGAAAAAATTGCATTAGAAGCAGATAGAATTATAACAATTGATGATGGAAAAATAATTAAAGATGAAAGGACTGGAAAATAATGAAGGTTTTAAATGAGTTAAGTGTAAAGGATTTAAGGCTAAATAAAAAAAGGTCAATTGTAATTATAATTGGTATTATTTTATCAACAGCTTTAATCTGTGGAGTTGCAGGGCTTATAACAAGTTTTCAAAGGACATTTGTAGAAACTGCAAAAAACAGTCAAGGGAATTATCATGCAATTTTTTATAATGTTCCAAAAGATGAGCTTAAATATATTGAAGAAAATAGAAGTGTTGAAGACTACTATTTATCAGAAGAATTAGGATATAGTTATTTATCAAATGGAAATACATCAACAGAGGAAGAAGAAAAGCCGCTTGTTAATGTTATTTCAATGAATGACAAGTTTTTAAATAATATGGCTATAAATATAAAAGATGGTAGATTACCAGAAAATGATGGTGAACTTGCAATTTCAACTAGAATAAATGAAAAATTTAAGACAAATTACAAAGTTGGAGATACTATAACATTAAATGTTGGAGAATTAAAAGGAACTTTAGAGAATCAAAATGCCAATTATTATGATGAAGAACGAATCAAAAAAACAGATGGAGCAGAACAAACAACTGAAAATGAAATTGTTAACGTAACTTCAAAAACATATAAAATTGTTGGAATAATAGAAAGACCAACTGTTGCAATTGAACCTTATGAAGCAGAATGGTTTACAGTTATCACAAAAATGCAAACAATAAATAAAAAAGCAAACATAGCAGTTTTATATTCAAAACCAAATGATTATGTAAAAAATACAGAAAGCATAAACCAAATGGTAACCGCAAAATCTGGAACAAAAGAAAATGATTTTAATAGAGTTAGCGGGTTAGATAAAACATATAAAAGTTATAAATATAAGATAAAAATAAATAAAGAATTATTAGCATATCAAGGAGCAAGTCTAGATGACGACACATTAAGAACAATTTATGGACTAGGAGCTTTTATAATGGGAATTGTTCTAGTATCAAGTGTATTTGTTATTAGAAATGGATTTGCAATATCAATAACAGAAAGATTAAAACAATATGGAATGCTTTCAAGCATTGGAGCAACAAAAAAACAAATCAAAAAAAGTGTTTATTTTGAAGGCTTTATATTAGGAATTATAGGAATACCTCTAGGAATTTTAAGTGGAATATTTGCAATTTATATATTAGTAAATGTAGTAAATTACATATTAAAAGATTATGTATCAAGTGGAACTTTATTAACATATGGAATATCATGGACTGCAATAGTTGTAAGTATAATTGTATCAATTGTAACAATATGGCTATCTTGCAGAAGGTCTGCTAAAAAGGCATCAAAAATAACACCAATTGAAGCAATAAGAAGTTCAGAAGATGTAAAATTAAAAGCTAAGAAAATAAAATGTCCAAAAATCATAACAAAAATATTTAAAACAGGTGGAGAAATTGCATACAAAAACTTAAAAAGAAGCAAGAAAAAATATAGAACAACAGTAATATCTATAATTGTCAGCGTAGTAATATTTATTGCAATATCAAGTTTTATACAATACGGATTCAAAATGTCAAGTGCATATTATACAGAAAGAAATTATAATTATGTAGTATATGCTCGTACAGCAGAAATCTTAACAGACATATCTAATTTACCAGATATTGGAGAATATTCAATTAATAAAAGTAATATATTTGAAATGAACATGGATGATAAGCATAAATCAGAATTAACTGAATATGGAAAAAACATAAAAAATAGATATTATGCAGAAGACAAAAATGGAAATTTAATAGATAACATTAATATTATTTCATTAAATAAAAGTTCATATGAAAACTATGTGAAAAATATAGGTGGAAATTACGAAACATACAAAGATGGAGCAATTTTAGTTGATAACAATATTAATGTAGATGATAATGGAAAAAGAATTCAAGGCAGTATGTATACTTGGAAAAAAGGAGACACTGTTACAGGAAAAATAGATGACAAAGAATATAGCATAAAAATAGTATCAAAGACAGAAGAAAGACCAAATGGAGTTGAAAATCTATATAATACTGAGGCATATTTTATTGTAAGTGAAGAATTTATAAACAAAACAGGATTTAAATCAGCAGCTTTATATGCACAATCAAACGACACTGATAAATTAGATGAAGAAGTTGAACAATATAAAACTGAAAATAGCTTTACTAATTCTGACTTAAATGCATTCAATATGGAAGAATCAATAAGGGCTGAAAATGCAGTTGTATTAGTTATCTCAATATTCTTATACGGATTTATTGGAGTAATTACATTAATAGGAATAACAAACATTTTCAATACTATAACAACAAATATGAATTTAAGAAAAAAAGAATTTGCAATGCTTAAATCAATAGGAATGACCAAAAAAGAATTTAATAGAATGATTAGATTAGAAAGTATTTTTTATGGTGTTAAATCTTTGGTTATTGGTATACCAATTGGATTAGTGTTATCTTATGGTATGTATAATGTGTTTAGAAATAGTATGGAAATTGAATATGTATTACCTTATAAATCAATTGTGGTTGCTGTGATATTTGTGGCTATTGTTATTGGTATTATTATGAGATATTCTATGAGTAAGATTAATAAACAAAATATTATAGAAACTATTAGAAACGATAATATATAAAGTATAGAAAGATAGTAACATGGTAGTTGCTATCTTTTTAAATTTGTTACAGATTTTACTTGTATTTTTTTCATTTTATATATATAATAATGACATAAATGATATAAAATTTTGGAGGAAGAGAGAAAAAATGAACTTTATAGAAACAATAAAAGAAAGAGCAAGACAAGAAATAAAAACAATAGTACTACCAGAAGCAGAAGATATACGAACATTAAAAGCAACAGAAGTAGCACTAAAAGAAAAATATGCAAATATAATTTTAGTCGGAAATGAAAAAAAAATAAAAGAAAAAGCAGAAACAAATAATGTGAATATTGATGGTGCAAAAATAATAGATCCACAAACATCACCTGATTACGAAAAATATGCAAATTTATTATACGAATTAAGAAAACATAAAGGAATGACAATAGAACAAGCAAAAGAAATAGCATTAAATCCAGTATATTTTGGAATGTTGATGGTAAAAGATGAAGAAACAACTGCAGATGGACTTGTTTCAGGTGCGGCACATTCAACTGCAGATACATTAAGACCTGCACTTCAAATTTTAAAAACTGCACCAGATACAAAATTAGTTTCAGCATTTTTTGTTATGGTTGTTCCAGACTGCGAATATGGTTCAAATGGAACATTTATATTTGGAGATGCGGGATTAAATGCAAATCCAAATCCTGAAGAATTATCGGAAATAGCAATATCATCAAGTAAAAGTTTTGAACAATTAGTTGGTAAAGAACCAAAAGTTGCAATGCTTTCATATTCTACAATGGGAAGTGCAAAATCAGAATTAACGCAAAAAGTTATTGATGCAACAAAATTATTAAAAGAAAAAGAACCAGATTTGAAAGCAGATGGAGAACTCCAATTAGATGCAGCCATAATACCAGAAGTTGCAAAATCAAAGGCACCAGAAAGTACAGTAGCAGGAGAAGCAAATGTTTTAATATTCCCAGATTTAGACGCTGGAAATATTGGATATAAGTTGGTTCAAAGACTTGCAAAGGCCGAAGCATATGGACCATTATGCCAAGGAATTGCAAAACCTGTAAATGATTTATCAAGAGGATGTAGTTATCAAGATATTGCAGGTGTTATTGCAATAACAGCAGTCCAAGCCCAAAAATAAACAGAAGCCAATGGAACATTATTAAATTGGTTCATAAGATAATATTAAAAGGAGGTCTTCTATGAAAATACTAGTTTTGAATTCAGGAAGTTCATCATTAAAATATCAAGTAATTGATATGGATACAGAAGAAATGTTGGTAAAAGGATATTTTGAAAGAATAGGACAACAAAATTCTTTTCTAACACATAAGGTAAATGGAATAAAACACAAATTTGAAAAAAGTGTAGCAAACCATGAACAAGCATTAAAATTTGTATTTACAAGATTAACAAATGACCATTATGGAGTTATAAAAGATTTAAATGAATTAGGTGGAATTGGGCACAGAGTTGTTCAAGGAGGAGAAAAATATTCTCAACCAGTTCTTATTACAGATGATGTTATAGCAGAGATTGAAAAATGTAGTGATTTAGCACCATTGCACAATCCTGCAGCAATTTTAGGAATAAACGCTTGTAAAAAAATAGCACCAAATATTCCAATGGTAGCAGTATTTGATACGGCATTCCATCAATCAATACCAAAAGAGAGATATATTTATCCAATACCATATGAATATTACAAAAAATATGGAATTAGAAAATATGGAGCACATGGTACATCACATGAATATGTTGCATATAGAGTTGCAGAAATTATGGGAAAAGATATTAAAGACTTGAAAATAGTAAATTGTCATTTAGGACAAGGTGCAAGTGTATGCGCAATTCAAAATGGTAAATCAGTAGAAACAAGTATGGGACTTACACCACTTGGAGGAATACCAATGGGAACTCGTTCTGGTGACCTTGACCCATCAGTTGTAACGTATTTAATGAAAAAGGAAAAACTAACACCACAAGAAATGGAGAATATATTAAACAAAAAATCTGGAGTTTATGGCATGTCAAGAGGAATATCTGTGGACTTTAGGGACATTGAAAATGAAGCACTAGCAGGCGGAACACATGCTCAAATGGCTTTAGATATATATCATTATTTAACTGCATCATATGTGGCAAAATGTGCAGTAGCTATGGGTGGAATAGATGTACTTACATTTACTGCAGGTGTTGGCGAAAAAGGACCAATATCAAGAAAAGCAATTTGTGAGCAATTAGAATTCTTTGGAGTAAAAATTGATGAAGAAAAAAACAAAATAAGAGGCGAAGAAGTTGAAATATCCGCAGAAGACTCAAAAGTAAAAGTCTATGTGATTCCAACAAACGAGGAATTAATGATAGCAAGAGAAACAAAAAACATAGTAGATAAAAATTAGGGATTAGGGGACGGGTCTCCAATCCCGAAAAAAAACAAAAAAAAATCGGGATTGGAGACCCGTCCCCCAATCCCTAAAAAGAAAGCGAGAGGATAAAATGAAAATATTAGTATTAAATTGTGGTAGTTCATCACTAAAATATCAATTAATAAACATGGAAACAGAAGAGGTAATGGCTTCTGGAAAATATGAAAGAATAGGAGAAGCAGAGGCTTTTATAACACATAAAGTAAATGGACAAAAAATAGAAATAAAAAATCCAGCATATAATCATTCAGAAGCAATAGACTTCACATTAAAACAATTTACAAATCCAGAATATAAAGTAATAGATAGTTTGGACGAAATAAATGCAATTGGACACAGATTAGTTCATGGCGGAGAAAAAATTGCAGAATCAGTTGTAATTGACGACAATGTTGTAAAAGTTCTAGAAGAATATACAGATTTAGCACCTTTACACAATCCGGCTTGTATATTAGGAATAAAGGCATGTCAAGAAGTTATGCCTGGAAAACCAATGGTAGGTGTATTTGATACAGCATTCCATCAAACAATGCCAAAAGATAAATTTATTTATCCAATACCATATGAATATTACAAAAAATATGGAGTAAGAAAATACGGATTTCATGGAACATCACATATGTTTGTATCACAAAGACTTGCTGAAATTGAAAACAGACCATTAGAAGGTACAAAAATTGTAACGTGTCACTTAGGACAAGGTTCAAGTATATGTGCTATAAAAGATGGAAAATCAGTAGATACAAGTATGGGATTAACACCACTTGGTGGACTTCCAATGGTTACAAGAAGTGGGGATTTAGACCCATCAGTTGTAACATATATAATGAAAAAAGAAAGCCTAACACCTGCACAAATGGAAGATTTATTAAATAAAAAATCAGGACTTTCTGGTATGTCTAATTTAGTTCCTGATTTTAGAGAAATAGAAATTGCATCAAATGAAGGACAACCAGATGCTAAAATAGCAGTTGAAAACTTCAATTACACAATTGCAAGTTATGTTGCAAAATATGCTGTTGCAATGAATGGTGTTGATTATATTATATTTACAGGAGGAATTGGTGAAAATCAAATTAATATCCGTAAAGGAATTTGTGAAAAATTAGAGTTTATGGGTGTTAAATTAGATGTTGACGCAAATAATATGAGAGGTGAAGAAAAAGTTATTTCTACTCCTGATTCTAAAATTAAAGTTTATGTTATTCCTACAAATGAGGAATTAATGATAGCTAAAGAAACTTTGAGATTAGTAAAATAAAATAAAAAAGTAGCAGATATTTAAATTCTGTTACTTTTTTGCTCTTAAAAGTATAAATATTTTAAGTAAAATAATAGTAAAAGTATTGATTAATAAGCAAAAAAAGTATAAAATTAGACAGACAATTACAATAAAAAACAAACAACAAAAATAAAACCTTTATATAATCTAGAAGGAGAAAACAAAATATGAAAAAACTACTATTTGGAGCATATTCATTAGACATAGGCGGAATAGAAAAAGCATTAGTAATACTTGTAAACAAACTACAAGAAAAGGGATATGACATAACACTTGTATTAGAAAAAAAACAAGGAATATTTTTAAACGAAATAGATCCAAAAATAAAAATAATAGAATATGCACCATCAAATAGCAAAAATAAAATACAAAGAAAAATAATTAATCTAATTAAAAGAATAAAATTTACATTAAAATACAAAAACAAATATGACTTTTCTGCAAGTTTTGCAACATATTCTTTACCAGCATCATTTATTGCAAGAACTGCGTCAAAAAATTGTTATTTGTGGGGACATGCTGATTATTTAACATTATTTGATGGAAATGCAGAAAAAATGAAAGAATTTTTTATAGAAAGAAATTTCGATAAATTTAAAAAAATAATTTTTGTTTCTAAAGAGGGAAAAGACAGTTTTATAAAAGTATTCCCTGAAATGAAAGAAAAAACAATGGTATGTAATAACTTAATAGATGCAAACAAAATATTAGAACTTTCAAAAGAAAAAATACCAGAAGAAGATTTATCAAAAATAAATAAATTGGAAAATACCAAAAAAGAAACAACAATATTTATAAATGTAGGAAGACATCAAGAAAAACAAAAAAAATTAAGTAGATTAATAGAAGCAGCAACTATGTTAAAAAAAGACAATATGAATTTTAAAATTATATTTATAGGTGACGGACCAGAAACTGAAGAATATAAAAAACAAGTAAAAAATAATCAATTGGAAAATAATATTATATTTTTAGGAAAAAAACAAAATCCATATCCATATTTTAAAATAGCAGATTGTGTTGTTTTAACATCAGATTATGAAGGGTATCCTGTAGTATTTTTAGAGAGTTTTATATTAGAAAAACCAATTATTACAACAAAGGTGTCAGATTATAAAGAAGTTGAAAATAAATATGGATTTGTAACTGAAAAAGATACTAAGGACATATATGAAAAAATGAAGAATTTTATTTTAAACGGATTTGAAATAAAAGAAAAATTTGACTATAAAAAATATAATGAAGAAATACTTAAAAAAATTGAGGATTTATTTTAAAACTCATGTCAAATTAATGATTGTCAAATTAATGATGAAAGGAAAACAAAATGCCAAAAGTAAGTATAATAGTACCATTTTATAATGTTGAAAAATACATAGAAAAATGTTTGCAAACATTAGTAAATCAAACATTAGCAGATATTGAAATAATATTGGTAAATGACGGTTCACAAGACGGAACAGAAGAAATAGCAAAAAAATATCAAGAACAATATCCACAAAAAATAAAATATCTTGAAAAAGAAAATGGTGGACTTTCTGATGCTAGAAATTACGCTATTCCATATGCAAAAGGAGAATATGTTGCTTTTTTAGATTCTGATGATTATGTTGAAACAAATATGTATCAAGAAATGTATGAGATTGCAAAAAAACAAAATAGTGATATGGTAGAATGTAATTTTATTTGGGAATATCCAAATAAATCCAGAATAGATGTAGGAACAACATATAATGGCAAACATGAAATGTTAGAAAAAGTAAGAGTGGTCGCATGGAATAAATTAATTAAAAGAGAAATATTAGAAAAGTCCAAAGTACAATTTCCGAAAGGATATAGATATGAGGATGTTGAATTTACATATAAATTAATACCATTTTTAGAAAAAATATCATTTTGTAAAACACCAATGATACATTATATCCAAAGAGAAGGTTCAATATCTAATGTTCAAAATAAAAGAAATGCAGAAATTTTTGATGTGATGCAACATGTAATAGACTTTTACAAAGAAAAAGGTTTATATGAGGAATATTATCAAGAATTAGAATATGTATATGCTCGATATGCTTTTTGTAGTTCTTTTTTAAGAATTGTAAAAATAAAAGATAAGAAAATTAGAAATGAATTATTGGATATAACTTGGAATAATGTTAACACAAAATTTCCAAATTGGAAAAACAATAGGATATTAAAAACAGAAAAAAGTAAAAAAAATCTGTATTTAAAATCAATAAATAAAATTACATATAAAATATATTCTAAAATATTTGCAATATAGGAAGAAAAGTAATATAGGAAGGAAAAAGCAAGACATGAAACATAAAATAAAACTTGAAAATATAATGTGTGTATTTATTATATTATGTCCAATATTAGATATAGCAAGTTTTGTATTTAGAAATACATTTAGCACGAAAATATCACCATCAACAATTATTAGACCAATAATACCAGCAATTGCAATATTATTTTTATTTATAAAAAAAGACAGAAAATTCAAAAAAAATATGATTATTGTAGGAACAATTTATGCGGTATATGCGGCTATACATATATATTTGTTTAGTAAAATAAAAACAGGTATGAGTTTTGGCTCAGAAACGCATGAATTGCAGTACATAATAAACTACACATTTATGATAATAAATTTAATAGTATTTACAACAGTATTTAAAAATGAAAATGTAGAAAAATTAAACAAAAGCATTTTAATATCAACAGGAATATATATTGGATCAATCTATATTGCAATACTAACAAAAACATCATCACACACATACATAGAAGGAATGGGATATAAAGGCTGGTTCGAGTCTGGAAATAGCATAAGTTCAATATTATTACTTACAATGTTTATATATTTGCCATATGTGAAAGATAAAAGATACAGAAAACTTATAATTTCTATAATAATTTTAGTAGGTGCATTTTTAAGTATGTTGATAGGAACACGAGCAGGGTTATTTGGATTCATACTTGTAATAGCACTTTATATGGGAATAGAAGTTTTATTTAATATAATCCGAAACAAGAAAATAGACAAAAAATTTTTGATAATTGGAATAACAGGACTTGCAATTGTTATATTAGTGGTTATTGGGTTTGGTTCAACAACAATACAAAGAAGAAAACACTTAAAAGATATTGAATCAGATATTATAGATGAGTCAAGTCAAGAAAATGCACATATAACAGGAAGCACTTTAAGAATTAAAGAACAAATAGAAAATAATGAGATTGTAGAAGGATATATGTCTGAATCACAAAAACAATCAATTATGGACTTATATAATATTGCTAATAAATTGCAGGTAAAAAACAATGACCAAAGAATGCAACAATTAATATATAATTTAGCACTTGTTAAAAATCAAAAAAATATATTATTAATATTGTTTGGTAATGGATATGTTGCAAATTTTAGTGAACTTGTATTGGAAATGGAATTAATTTCAATGCTGTTAAACTTTGGAATTGTAGGATTTGCATTATATATGGGACCTTTTATTGCAATATTATTTGCTGGTCTATATTATGGAATAAAATATAGAAAGGTGATAGACAGTCAATACGCATTCTTGTGGTTTGGTTTAGCAATGGCATTTGCTTTATCATTATTATCTGGTTACACATTTTTTAATTTATCATCAATGATAATAATTGTGTCTATAAGCACAAATTTGATGAAAAAGATGAAAGAATATAAAAGTTAGTTTATTGAAAAATACTAAATCAAGAAATTGATTATAGCGAAAGGAAAATTTATGAAAAAAATATTATTTGGGATAACAGGTTTAACTCTTCGGTGGAGCAGAAAGAGTACTAGTAGATTTAGCAAATGAATTATCAAAAAAATATGATGTTACAATCTTTACTTTGTATGGAAATGGAGAATTAGAAGGACAATTATACACAAAAGTAAAACACGTAACATTGTATAAACAAAAATATAATGATTTATCAAACTTTAAGAAAAAGGTAATTCCACTAAAAGTTTTATTAATGAAAAATAGAATCTATAAAAAATATATAAAAAAAGATTATGATGTAGAGATTGCTTTTTTGGAAGGACCTATAACACGTTTATTTAGTGTTAAGAACAAGAAAACAAGAAAAATTGCATGGGTACATAACGATATTTCATTAGTTTTTGGAAATGGCTTAAAGGCCAAAATGAAAAAGAAAACAGATAGAAAAATATATTCAAAATACAATAAAATTA
This sequence comes from Clostridium sp. 28_17, assembly GCA_001916065.1. Taxonomy (GTDB): domain Bacteria; phylum Bacillota; class Clostridia; order TANB77; family CAG-508; genus CAG-269. The sequence goes on along the minus strand of MNRS01000020.1, from coordinate 33,706 downwards.
TTTTTGTAAGTAGAGATAATTTGAAAAAATTTGTTGAACAATATCCAGATTTAAGAAATGCAGAATTAGAACCTGTAAAAAAAGATGTAATATATAATTATTTGGACAAAGAATTGGTAATAAAAAAATCAAATGAAAATATGGATATTGAATTTGATAATAAAACTTTAAATTTTGTAACTGTCGCAAGACTTGTACCACAAAAGGCAATTGACAGAATTATAGATGTACATACAAAACTTATACAAAATGGTTTTGAACATAATTTTTATGTAATAGGTGAGGGGCCAGAACAAAAAAAATTGGAAAATAAGATAGATGAAAATCAAATTCAAAATACTTTTCACTTATTAGGTAAAAAAGAAAATCCATATCCTTACATAAAAAAAGCAAATTATTTTTGCCTTTTGTCAAAATTTGAGGGATATGGTATGGTTTTGGAAGAGGCAAAAATATTAGGAAAAAACATTTTGATAACTGATACTGCTGCAAGAGAAGCAGTAGAAAATTATGGACAGGCAGTTGTAATCCCAAATGATGAAGAAAATATATATCAAACTTTGAAAGAGGTTATTAAAAAAGGAAAAATAAATCAAAATAATATACAACAAAATTATGATAATAAAAAAATAATTGAAAAAGTAGAAAAATTATTAGAAGAATAAAAATGAAAGGAGCACAAAGTGAAAATTTCAATATTAACACCAACATATAATAGAGCAAATTTATTAACAAATTTATACAATAGCCTTGTTAAAAATTTAAATTATGGTTTAGAAATAGAATGGCTTATAATGGATGATGGTTCAACAGATAACACACAAAGTGTAGTTGAAAATTTTATAAAACAAAACAAAATAGATATAAAATATTTTAAACAAGAAAACCAAGGCAAAATGGTTGCAATTAATAATTTAGTAGAAAAAACAACTGGAGAATTGATAGTCGATTGTGACTCTGATGATTATTTTTCTGATGATGCATTCAAGATAATTAAGGAATCTTATGAAAAATATCCAAATGAAAACCAAGAATTATATGGAATGTGTTTTTTAAAATATGATACTAAAGGACAAAATATGGGACAACTATTTAAGAATGAGAAGACTACAATGTTTGATTTGTATTTTAAAGAGGGAGAAGATGGCGAAAAGGCTCTTGTGTTTTATTCAAATATTAGAAAACAATTTAAACATGAGTTGGAACATGGCGAAAAGTTTGTTACTGAGGCTAGAATGTATCATAAAATGGATGAAAATTATAAAATGGCATGCATTAATGAACCAATTATGATTTGTGAGTATCAGGATGAGGGATATACTCAAAATATTATGGAGCAGTTTAAGAAGTATCCTTTTGGTTATTATATGTATTTTAAAGAAATTTTACATAAAAATATGAAGGGTGTTCTTTTTAAAAAGAGATTGTATGCAATTAAACATTTTTTGTTGTTTTGGTATTTAAAAAATATCAAGAAATAGAGAGGAATTAATATGAGTAGAGTAAGCATAATTGTTCCTGTATATAATGCCGGAATAAAGTTAGAAAGATGTTTGGAATCTTTGGTTAATCAGACTGAAAAAGATATAGAAATTATTGTTATAAATGATGGTTCAACAGATGATTCTGAACAAATTATAAATAAATATGTGGAAAAATATAGTGAATATATTAAATTTTATTCAAAAAAAAATGAAGGAGTGGCAAAAACAAGGAATTTTGGAATTGAAAAGGCTACTTCAAATTATATATTTTTTGTTGATGCGGATGATTATATAGATACAAATACAATAAAAAAATTAAAACCATATATGGATGATGATGTTGATATTATCAAATTTAAATTACAAAGAGTAAATGAACAAGGTGAGATTTTAGAAAAAGTTGATGGACCTACGTTTGCAAAAACATCTGGACAAAAAGCATTTGATACATTATTTAGTGAAGATGTTTTAATTGATTCTCCATGTGTTTATATAATGAAAAAAGAATTATTTATACAAAATAATTTTAAATTTAAAGAAACTTACCATGAGGACTTTGGTTTAATACCTTTAATTTTATTAAAAGCAAAGAGCTTTGTGTCATTACCAGAATATTTGTATTATTATGTTCAAGCAGATAACAGTATAACTAGAAACAATGATTATGAAAAAACTTTAAAAAGAGTGGAAGATGTTATAAAACATTATGATAATGCAATTATAGAGATAAACAAAATGAATTTAAATAAAAGAACTGATGAAAATGCAAAAATTTATTATACAAATGCACTTATATTGAAAATGTATGAACTGAAAGAAGAGGACAAAAATAAATATTTGGCAGAACTTAAAAAAAGAAAATTATATAAAAATATTAGGGCTAGAAATTTAAAACAACTTATAAAAAAAATAATTTTAAAATATGATATAAATTTTTATTTGAAAATGAGGGGGTAATAGTTTGAAAACAATAATGTTATGTTTAAACCAACTTGGAATAGGTGGAATTGAAACAGCAGTTTTAAGTCAAACGTCTCAATTAATAAAAAAAGGTTATAAAGTTGTAGTATTAGCAAAAAATGGAATTTATAAAGAACAGTTTGAAAAAGTAGGGGCAACATGTATAGATTTTGAATTTATTATTCAAAATGAAGTTGATACTACTAAAATACAACATATATGTGATATTATAAAAAAATATAATATTGAACAAGTTAATATTCATCAAATAGATTGTATAAGTGTAGTGTTTCCTGCATGTGTTTTTTGCAAAGTGCCATATGTTGCATATATTCACTCAGAAATAAAAGGAACATATGATTGGTTTGAAAAAAATTATCTTTCTTATAATATAATGTTTAATTTGTATTTTGAGTTGGCTCAAAAAATAATAACAATAACAGAAGCAGTAAAAGAGGAAAATAAAACAAAGTATAATATACAAGATAATAAATATTTAGTTATGAAAAACAGTATAGATTTTGATAACTTTAATGGTAAAAAAAATCCTGAGAAAATTGAAAAAATTTTGTTGATTAGTAGACTGTGCACCGAAAAATTAGACTCGATAAAAAATGCAATAGCTATGTTTAGAATATATAATGAAAAACATCCTAATTCAGTGTTAACAATAGTAGGAGATGGTGAAAAAAGGAAAGAAGTAGAAGAATGGATAGAAGACATAAAAAAATCTGTTATTATGCTGGGACAAATAAATAATGTTGCTGAAATTATGGCAGAAAATGATATGGTTATAGGAATGGGACGATGTATCTTAGAAGCGGTTGCAATGAAAAAAATTGCATTAATAAGTAGTTATAATGGAATAAAATGTATTTTAACTCCAGATATTATAGAAAAAGTTGCAAATACAAATTTTGCCGCAATAGACTTTGAAACTATTGAAGAAAGAAAAATAGTTGATTTAGTAGAAAAATTAAACCAAGATGACATAGATAAAATTGTAAAAGAAAATTATGATTATGCTTATAAAAATTTAAATTCTAATGATTCTATTTATATAATTAAAGAAAGTAAAATGAAAAATTGTTCAAAAGAATTTATAGAATCAATTATTGAATTACAAAATTTATATGTTAAAACAAATGAGCAATTACATGAAAATTATAGAAAAAATGAAGATGCTAAACAATGGTTAATTAATCAAAGTAAAATAAGACAACAAGAATTGGAAAGTCGAATAAACAAATTGAAAGAAGAAAATAATGAATTAAATAGCAAATTAGAAAAAATATATAATAGCAGATTTTATAAAATTTATCATAAATTATTTAAGTAAACTAAAAATAAAATGTAATATAAATGTAATATTAAAAATATTTTATTATTTGACAAAATGTGATAAAATTATGGTGTAGTAGATATACGAAAGGATGAAGAATTATGAAGAATATTAAAGAAAAACTTAAAATTGTAACATATATTTTGGCGGCTATGTCTGTTATATTTGTTACATTTAATATAAAGGAATCATTGGCAACAGAAAATACAAAGACTATTGAAGAGGGAACATATGTTATAAAATCAGCTATAAATGATAAATTTGTATTAGATATTGAAGATGCATCAAAAGCAAATGGGGCAAATTTACAAATATACCAAAGTAATGGAACAAATGCACAAAAATTTAAAGTAAAATATTTAAACAATGGTTATTATACAATTGAATCTGTAAATTCTGGAAAAGTATTAGATGTAGATGATGCTAAAAAGACACAGGGAACTAATGTACAACAATACGATTCAAATAATACTGATGCACAGAAATGGACTATAAAAAAGAATAGTGATGGAACTTATTCACTTGTATCAAAATGCAATAATTTGTATATGGATGTAAAAGATGGAATTGCAAGTAATAGCAGAAATATACAGGTATATGGAGGAAATGGAACTAAAGCACAAAAGTTTAAATTTGAAAAAGTTGCAGATTCTATAAATTATAGTGAAAAAGCAGAAAAAACAATTTCTGATGGTACATATACTATAAAATCAGCTATAAATGATAAATTTGTATTAGACATAGACAATGCATAAAATCAGCTATAAATGATAAATTTGTATTAGACATAGACAATGCATCCAAATCAAATGGTGCAAATGTACAATTTAAAGTGAAATATTTAAATAATGGTTATTATACAATTGAATCTGTAAATTCTGGAAAAGTATTAGATGTGGATAATGCAGGAAAAAATCAAGGAACAAATGTGCAACAATATGGGGCTAACAATACAGATGCACAAAAATGGATAATTGCTAAAAATACTGATGGTACTTATTCAATAGTATCAAAATGCAATAATTTGTATTTAGATGTAAAAGATGGTATTGCAAGTAGTGGAAAAAATATTCAAGTATATGGGGAAAATGGAACTAGAGCACAAAAATTTAAATTTGAAGTTGTAACAAACAATTCAGAAAGTAACAATGTGAAACCACAAAAAACAATAGCAGATGGAACATATACTATAAAATCATCATTAAATACAAAATATGTATTTGATATAGCTTGGGGATCAACTCAGAATTATGGTAATTTACAATTATACCAAGATTCTACAGTAGGTCAACAAAGATTTAAAGTAAAATATTTAGGTGATGGATATTATTCTATAACGGCTGCACACTCTGGTAGAGTTTTGGATGTTTCAAATGCTGGAAAAACAAATGGTACAAATGTACAACAATATTCATCAAACAATTCAGACGCACAAAAATGGATAATTGCAAAAAATAGTGATGGTACATATTCAATTGTTTCTAAATGCAATAATTTATATATGGATGTAAAAGATGGTATTGCTGGTAATAACAGAAATATTCAAATGTATAGTGGAAACGGAACAAAAGCACAAAAGTTTGTTTTTGTTGAATCTAAAAACAATATAAATATAGATGAGACAAAATATCCTGGATATAAAGAAAAAATACAAGACTTAATTGATAAACATCCAAATTGGAATTTTGAATTATTATATACAGGTTTAAAATTTGATAATGTTGTTGCGGGAGAATATAGAGTACATTCAAGAAATCTAGTACCAACTTCATATGGTGGAGAATGGATATGCTCAGTATGTGGAACAACTTTATATGATAGTGGATGGTATTGTGCATCAGAAAAAGCAATAGCATATTATATGGATCCGAGAAACTTCTTAGATGAAACAAATGTATTTCAATTTCAAAATTTAAATAGTTATTTAAATGGTGTATGCTCTTTAGAAGGAGTAAAAAGTAAAGTGAGTGGTACATTTTTACAAAATTATGCTAATGATATAGACACAGCGTGTAGAAATAAAAATGTAAATTCATATTACATAGTAGCTAGATTGTTGCAAGAACAAGGCAATGCTGGTACAACTATAGGAAAAGGAATGAATGGAGGGGATGGAAAAACATACTATAATCCATTTAATATAGGTGCATCAGGAAATGGTTGGACGGAAATATATAAAAATGCATTAGCAACAGCAAAATCTTATGGGTGGGACACGATGGAAAAAGCACTTGAAGGTGGAATTGATTTTTGCAAAAAGAACTGGTTAGAAAATTATCAAAACACATTATATCAAAATAAATTTGATATAGATACTCGAAATGGAACAGCATTATATGAACATCAATATATGCAAAATTTAATGGGAGCATATAGTGAAGCAAGAACATTAAAATCAATGTATGCTAATACAGGAAAAACAGACGCTAACTTTACATTTATAATACCAGTATATGAAAAAATGAATACAACAGCATATGCAATGCCAGTAAATAACTCAGAAATATCACCAATTAATGTAAAGGTTACTGCAAATGGTGGATTGTATTTAAGAGAAAGTGCAAATACAAGTTCTAAACAATTAAGATTAATACCACAAGGAACTGTTATTTTATCAGTGCAGAGGGGAATTAATAGCAATTGGCAAAAAGTAATAACTGAGGATGGAGTAATAGGTTATATGTCAGGAACATATTTGAGTGTTGTTAATGATGTTACAAATTGTTATTATACTGCAAAAGTTAAAACAAATGACGGAAGTGGTTGTAAAATAAGAGTAGGACCAAGTATCTACTTAGACCAAATAACGGCATTATCAGATGGAACAGAGGTAAGGGTAATTGATAAAGGAAGATATAATAATATAGATGGATATGATTGGTGCAGGATTCAATTATCAGATGGTAGACAGGCATTTATGCCTATAAAATACTTAAAATAAATGGAAAAAAGGTTGGAAAATTAGAGTGAAATTCAATTCTTTTCCGACCTATTTTTTGTATGTAGAAGGGAATGATTAACATGAAAAAAATTATAAAATTTTTAATTGTATTTTGTATAACAACAATTTTTTATATAAACTTTTATAATGTATATGGAAGTTTTGCTGACTTTACTGATGGCGATGCGAGAAATCAAACAGAAAAAATGGAACAAGAACAAAATAAGAAGTTTGATACATTAAAATCAAACAATAATTATTTGTCAAGTTTAAGTGTGGAAGGATATGAGCTATCACCTGAATTTGATAAACAAACCCTAGAATATACTTTAAATAAGAAAATAAAAGAAAGTGAAATCAATATAAAAGCAATAGCAGATGACAGCAAGGCAACTGTAACAGGAACTGGAAATATAAAAATAAATAAGAATCAAAATAAATTTAGAGTTGATGTTACTGCAGAGTCTGGAACGGTAAGGACATATATAATAAAAATAACGCAAGACGATAATTCTAGTACCGTTACAAATGTTGATGAAAATTCTACAATAAATGATATGCAAACGACTCTTACAGATAAAGCTATAATTAATGAAATTGAAAATCAAGAAGAAAATAATAAAATAAATTTAAATAAAAAAATGATTGTGGTAATAGCACTAATATTTATTGTTTTAATAGTTATAATAAAATTTTTCACTAAAAAAAAGAGTGCAAAACATAAAAAATAAATACAACAAATGTTTACAAATTATAATTTTATGATATAATTAGAAAAATTAGAAAGGAAAATGACTTAAAATGAAAAAAAATAATGAAGAATATAGCATTGTGGTAGATAATGTATATAAAACATTTAATGTGTATTTAGACAAGGCAAACACTATTAAAGAAAAATTATTATTTTTGTTTAGTAGAAATAGAAAAGAAAAAAGAGAAGTTTTGAAAGGCATTAACTTAACAGTAAAAAAAGGTGAAGTAGTAGCGTTAATTGGAACAAATGGAAGTGGAAAATCCACTTTACTAAAATTAATGACAAAAATAATATATCCAAATAAAGGAAAAATAGAAACAAAAGGGAAATTAACATCTTTATTAGAATTGGGAGCTGGATTTCATCCTGATTTTTCTGGAAGAGAAAATATATATTTTAATGCATCCATATTTGGATTAACTAGAAAAGAAATAGACGATAGATTAGAAGATATAATAGATTTCTCTGAATTAAGGGATTTTATAGATAACCCAGTAAGAACATATTCATCAGGAATGTATATGAGACTTGCATTTTCTGTAGCAATAAATGTTGATGCAGATATTTTGTTAATTGATGAAATTTTGTCTGTTGGAGACGAACACTTCCAAAATAAATGCTTTAATAAAATGCTAGAACTTAAAAATGAAGGAAAAACAATGGTATTTGTTACGCACAGTATGGAATCTGTAAAAAGATTATGTGATAGAGCAGTATGGCTTAAAGATGGTAAAATAAAAATGGATGGCAACACAGAGGAAGTTGTAGATGAATATATAAAAGAGACAAAATAAAGGAGAGTATAATTAATGAACGAAGAAGAAAAATATTTTGATTACAGTATGGTTCCCGGAAAAGAAATATTAAAAAATAAATCAATTAATGATGGAAAACCATTAATAAGTATAATAACAGGGTATTATAATTGTAAAAATTATATAAGACAGACAGCAAATTCTATAATAAATCAAACTTTTCCATATTGGGAATGGATAATTATAAATGATGGAAGTACAGAAGAAGGGACAGAAGAAACATTAAAAGAAATTGAAAAACTAGATTGTAGAATAAAAGTATATAATGAAAAAAATCAAGGAAGGATTTTGGCAAGAGATACAGCAATTGCAAAATCTAATTGTGATTTGTTATTCATATTAGATGCGGATGATGTAATAGACAGAACTATGTTAGAATGTTGTTATTGGACATTAAAAACTAATCCAAAAGCATCTTGGGTATATGCAGATTTGGTTAATTTTGATGGGCAAGAATTTTTGTGGAGAAAAATTTTTGATTGTAGTGTAGAAAAAAAAGAAAATATTATTCCTGTTTGTTCATTGATAAAAAAAGAAGTATTACTTGATGTTGGAGGATATGGAGTTGTAGATAATGATGTACACGAAGACTGGCATTTATGGCTTAGAATGCTTGAAAAAGGATATTTTCCAATAAGAATGAATTATTATGGATTTTGGTATAGAAAGAAAAAAGAAGGCGGAATATTAGACTCAATTAATAATGATAAAAAAAGAGATGAACATGCAAGAAAAGAAATAGAAAAACAAGCACAAAAAATTGAAAATGAAGTATATGCTGTACAATTTCCGACAACTACAAAATGTAATTATGATTCATACCCATATGTATTTGACTGGAATCGTAAACCAATTAACAATAAAGGTGAAAAAATAAGATTATTATTCTTATTTCCTTGGTTTAAAGTTGGAGGAGCTGATAAATTTAATTTGGATTTAATTGAAAGATTAGATAAAAATAAATTTGATATCACAATTGTTACAACAGAATACTCAGAATATGTTTGGAGACAAAAATTTGAAAAATATGCAGAAGTATTTGACTTAACAAGCTTTTTAAATAGACAAGATTGGCCAGCATTTATACATTATTTAATAAAATCAAGAAATATAGATATAGTAATGCAATCAAGTAGTTATTTTGGCTTTTATGCTATACCTTGGTTAAAATCTGAATTTCCTGAAGTTGTCTTTACTGACTATTTACATAGTGTTAACTGGGGTTGGAGAAATGGTGAATATCCAAGAGATTCAGTTGCAATAGATGGATTTTTAGATAAAACATATACATGTACAAAAATATTGAGAAAAATAATGAAAGAGGACTTGGGCAGAACTATAGACAATGTAGAAACAGTATATATTGGTGTTGATGAAAAAGAATTTGATAGTGAAAAAGTTGATATAAAAAGTAACAAAGACTTGGCAAATCAATTAGAAAAAATAAAAGGAAAGAAAGCAATCTTGTTTTTATGTAGAATATCAGAAGAAAAACGACCAATATTTATCCTAAAAGTGCTTAAAAAAATGTTAGAAAAGGATCCTAATATTATTTTGATGGTAGTAGGTGATGGTCCGGTTTTGGCAGAAATGAAAAAAACTGCACAAAAAGATGGAATTACTGATAATGTGATTTTTTTCGGAATGCAAAGTAATGTAAAGCCATTTTATAAAGTTGCAGATGTAAGTGTTATATGCTCTTTAGTAGAAGGATTAACAATTACTACTTATGAATCATTGTCTATGGGAACACCTGTAGTTACAGCAGATGTAGGTGGACAGAAAGAATTAGTAGATGATACTTGTGGTAGAGTAGTTCGAAATATTCAAACTGCAAAAAATGGAATGTACAATAGAAATTATTCGTCAGAGGAAATAGAAAGATATGCAAATGCATTAGAGGAAGTGTTAAAGGATTCAAAGATAAAAGATAATTGTAGAGAAAAGATATTAAATGGATTTACAGTTAATAATATGGTTAAAACATTTGAAAAAGAATTTGAAAATTTTGCTAAAAATGGAACTTCAATAAATCCTTTATGTGTATCTAATAAAGACTTATATAAACAATATATAGTTTTATATAATCAGGTAGACAGAAGAAATTATTTCCCACAAGAAGGCGGAAATGATTTTGAAATGGCAAGTGTTAGAAACTATAAAATTTCAATGATAAAAGGTAAACTATGGAAAAATCCTATATATAGAGGATTTATAAAGTTTTTGCAAGCAATAGGTGTTACAAAATTAATTAAAAATACAGGTATTAAAGAAAAAATAAGAAAAATCATATAAAAAACTGAAGGAGTTAAAATGAAAAAGGTATTTAAAGATTTATATAATTACAGAGAATTATTAAAAACTAATGTAAAAAAAGAAATAAGAGGGAAATATAAAAATTCTTTTTTAGGTGTATTATGGTCATTTTTAAATCCATTATTGCAAATAGCAGTATATGCAATTGTGTTTCAAATTATATTAAAAAATCCACAAGAAAATTATGCAATTTTTATTTGTTGTGGGTTAATACCATGGACATTCTTTTCCTCTACAATTAGTAGAGCAGCGTTTACAATGGTTGAAAATGGAAATTTATTAAAGAAAGTATATTTCCCAAGAGAAATATTACCAATATCAATTGTTACAAGTGAAGCAGTTAATTTTCTAATATCTACAATTATAATTATTGCTTTTGTAATATTTGGTGGAGTTGGACTTAGTAAATATATTGTATTTTATCCATTAGTACTAATTGCACAATATATATTGTTAATTGGAATTTCACTTATAGTATCAAGTATATCAGTATATGTAAGGGATTTACAACACTTAATAGGAGTAGCATTACAATTATTCTTTTATGCAACTCCAATTGTATATTCTGCAAATGTTATACCAGATAATCTAAAATGGATTTTAAATTTGAATCCTATGACATATATAATTGAAGCTTATAGAGATATTTTTTATAATCAAACAATGATAAATATCCAACCATTATTTATTTTGATTATAATATCTGTAGCACTTTGCATTATTGGATATTTAATATTTAATAAACTACAGAAAGGCTTTGCAGAACAATTATAATAAAATTTATATCTTGAGGAAGGAAGAATAAAAAATGAAAGATAAAATTACTGAGGTAATAAAAAAATCAGCAATATTTCTATTAATGGAAATAACATTAATATTAGTAATAACAACATTATTATTTTTTGTTGGTGTAACTATTACGAAGTGGCATCTACCAATAATTACAATAATTACTATAATAGCTACATTATTGTTTTATAAAAAAGATGATATTAAAATAAATTCAACAGCTATTGTTATAGGATTAATAATATTATCTGTAACTACGTTAATAGAAGGAAAGGTATATGATACTACAGCTGATGGAAATACATATCATAAATTAGCAATTGGAAGTTTAAAAAATGGATGGAACCCTGATTATGAAGATAGTAAAGACAGAAAAAAAGAAAATGGAAATCCATTTGATACTTCAGAAGATAATATAAATACTTTATGGATAGACCATTATGCTAAAGGAACAGAAATATATGCAGCAGTTATATATGCTTTTACAGGAAATATGGAAACTGGAAAAGGATATACTGTAATACTTATGTATATAGCATTTGGAATATTATTTTCATATTTGTATAAAGACAAAAAAAGAAACTTATTTACAAGTTTAGCAATAGCTATTTTGGTACCATTTAATGCTATAACGGCTGTACAAATATTTAATTATTATGTAGATGGAGCATTATTAATTACTACATTGCTTATAATATATAGTTTAATTGTTCAAAGTACTAGAACTAATGAAAATGAAAGAGAGAATTTACTTTTATTAGCGTGCAACATAATATTGTGTATAAATATTAAATTTACAGGTCTTGCTTTTGCTGGAATATTCTGTTTCGTATTTTATGTATATTGGATAATAAAAGCATTTAAACAAGGTAAAGAACAATTTTTTGAAGAATTTAAAAAATATACAATATTTTATATAGTTACTGTTGTTGTGGCTATTGGAATTGTTGGATTTTCATCATATACAAGAAATATGATAGATCATGGACATCCATTATATCCATTATCAGGAAAAGGACATGTTGATAATATGGTATTAAAAGAACAACCTACATCTTTTAGTGATAAAAATCATCTACAAATCTTTTTAATATCAATGTTTTCAAAGGGAGAAAATGTATCTCCATCTTACTCTAGTGAAAATGTACAACCAACATTGAAAATACCATTTACAATAATGGATGGAGAAATATCAAATTATTCTATACCAGACATTAGAGTTGGTGGTTTTGGACCATTATTTAGTGGAATATTTATTATTTCAATAATTGCGACTATATATATAGTGGTAAAATTTATTAAAAATAAAAATTGGAATTTATTAGTGCCATATTTATTAATATTAGGAGTTACTGTTGTTTTAATATTAGCATTAGATGGAAATTACTGGGCTAGATATATACCATATTTTTATTCAGTACCAATATTAACGCTTGCTTATTTATTGTGGGATAAAAATAAAAAAATAGAATTTGTAATTGGAATAATAATTGCACTTATTATGTTTGCAAATGCATTTATTGTTTTATATGTAAATACAAAAAGTACTAGAAATAATGACCAATATGTAGGAAATAGATTAAATGAATTTTTAGAATATTATAGATCAACAGATAATGTTGAAATAGAATTAAATCATAGTGGAGTTCAAGGGGCACTTTATACTTTAGATGATTTGGGTGTAAAAAATTATACAATAAAAGAAAAAATTGACAATAGTAGAGAGGGATACTTCTTTAAATATTAATAAAAGTAGGACAAGAAAATGAAAATTATAAAAAATATAATATTGACAATAGGAATAATTTTAATAGCAATTTGTTTTATTGTTAATATAAGATATATAGTTAATATAATTGATAGCTGGCAAGAAACAGCAACAATAACAAATTATACAATATTACATATAGCAATATCTATTTTAATATGCTATAGAAATAATTTGTTTTATTTTAAATAAATTAATTAACAGAGACAAGAAAATAAACAGAAAAAAAATTTTTATAATAGCAATTCTAATAAGTTTTATTGGATATATTGGATTTGAGGCTTATTGGATTAATTTTAGAGAATCATACCCAATTGCGGATTCATTAAGAGTTTATAATGCTGCGGTAGATATGTATAAAGGAAATAAAATTAATGATTTATTTTATTTTGAATATAATCCTCAAAATTTAACTTTATCATATTGTTTTTCAATTATATTTAAAATAGTAAATTCAAGTAATCAAATTATAATAAAATATTTAAATGTTGTGTCAAATTGCTTAAGTATTTGTGGATTATATTTAATTACAAAAATGCTTTCAAAAAAATACAAAATTAATAAAATATTGTTCTTTTTCTTAGCATTTAGTTATATACCAATTATATTGCTTGTTAATTTATTATATGGTGATTTAGTAAGTTTGACATTTGCAATTTTTAGTATATATTTTAATATGAAATATGCTGAAAATAAAAAAATTAGAAACATAGTTTTATCATGTATTACTATATTAATTGCTATTGCTTTAAGAATGAATAATTTAATATTTTTGATTGCAAATTCAATTTATTTATGTTTTAATTTAATAGATGAAATTAAATTAATTATAAGTAATAAAAAAAGTAAAAAAATAATATTAAGATACATTGCTGTGTTATTAATGTTCGTTATTATATCTTTAGCTGGAACAAAAATATTTAAAATGAATTTACAGAATAAATATGAAGTTGATCCAGATAAAGAATTACCATCTACTAGATATATTGCAATGGGAATGCAAGAAGGATTTAGAGCAAATGGATGGTATAATGATACAGGAGATTTAGGGTGGAAAAGAAGAGTCGAAAGTGAAGAATATGTTTCTATGATAAAAGAACGAATAAAATATTTCTTATCAGACATAAAGTATACATTTAGATTTTATGAAGGTAAAATAATATCAATGTGGGCAGATCCATTACAAGAATCCATTTGGCAAAATTTAAGTTTTAATTTTAATTTTGATGAAGAAAAAATTAATACTGGTGAAATTGATATAGATCAGGTAAATAAAAAAGATGAATTAATTATTTCAAAAAGAAATTGTGCACAAATATTTTTAAAAGCGTGGTTAATTATTGTATTTGGAAATATATTAATATTTTTGATAATAAATAGAAAAGACATATCAAATGAAGCAATGTTGTTGTTATTATGTTTTATTGGAGGCTTCTTATTCCATATATTATGGGAAGGAAAATCAAGATATGTTATTCCATATATTGTAATTCTAATTCCTTTAGCATCCGTACAGATTGATTTTTCAAAGAAGAAAATCAAAAAAATTTGCCAAGGAAATAGTATAAGCGTTGAAAAACAAAAAAGTAATTAATAAAGGAAAGAGGGAGTAAGAGATGAAAAAAATAACTATTATAATTCCTGCATATAATGAGGAAGAATCATTACCATTTTTATATGAAAGATTGGACAAACTGATGGGAGATATGAAAAATTATGACTTTGAAATTTTATTTGTAAATGATGGTAGCAAAGACAAAACAATAAGCATAATAAAAGAATTAAGGGAAAAAGATAAAAGAATTAGTTATGTGGATTTTTCTAGAAATTTTGGAAAAGAAATAGCAATGATAGCTGGACTAGATTATGCGACAGGAGACTGTGTTATATTTATGGATGCTGATTTACAAGATCCACCAGAATTAATACCTGAACTTGTTAAATATTGGGAAGAAGGCTATGATGATGTATATGCTAAGAGACGTTCTAGAAAAGGAGAAACATGGCTTAAAAAATTCACATCAAAAATGTATTACAAGGTTTTACAAAAAACAACTAGAATAGAAATACAAAAAGATACAGGAGATTTTAGATTATTAGATAGAAGATGTGTTAATGCACTTAGAAAAATTAGAGAATCAGAAAGAAATACAAAAAGTATGTTTAGTTGGATAGGCTACAAAAAGAAAGAGGTACTTTATGATAGAGATCCAAGAGTTGCTGGAACAACTAAATGGAATTATATAAAGTTAATAGATTTGGCAATAGATGGAATTACTTCTTTTACAACATCTCCATTAAGATTATCTACATATATTGCGATTCCTACATTTTTGGTGTTATTTGTATATTTTATATATGTTATTGCTAAAAGTTGTATAATACATGAAGCAATACAAGCTTTCCAAGCTATAATATTATTAATATTATTTTTCTCAGGAGTACAAATATTATTATTTGGAATATTAGGTGAATACTTAGGAAGAATATTCAAAGAAACTAAAAATAGACCATTATATTTGGTAAATGAATACAATGATGAAAAAGAAATGAATGATAAATAATTAAACAAAAGAAAATTCAAAATAGGGGGAGTGGAGTTTTGAAAAATAGGTTTTTGGTTATAATGACTTTTATTAATTTTTTAATGTGCGGGTTATTTAATACATATACTGTATCAAAGGCTACTTCAGACGATACAAAAAATTTAAATGGAATTTATGAAATATATACTGGAGTTAGTGATACAAAAACTATAGATATACAATATGGAAGTAAAAATGATATGGCTAATGTTCAAATATATGAAAGAGACGATGTACCACAACAAAAATTTAAATTTGTTTCAAATAATGATGGAACATATACAATTATTGCAACACATTCTAATAAGGTTTTGGATGTAAAAGATGGTGCAAAAGAAGCAGGAACCAATGTGTGGCAATATAATAGAAACAATACAGATGCACAAAAATGGATATTGAAATCATGTGGAAATGGTTATTACAATATTGTTTCAAAATTAAATGGACTATATTTGGATATTAATCAAGGCCTAGCAAACAATGAACAAAATTTACAAGTATATATGGGAAATGGTACAAATGCACAAAAATTTAAATTATTAGAAGTTAAAGAGAGAAAAGCAAATAGAACTTTGAATGATGGTATATATAATATTTATTCAAAAGTAACGAATAATAGAATACTAGAAGTTCCTAATAATAATATAAACAGTGAAACAGTGTTAGAAGCATCAAATCCTAATAATAAGGCAAATCAAAAATTTAAATTTTCATATAATAGTGATGGAACATATACAATTACAGCATTACATTCTTCTAAAGTATTGGATGTAAAAGATGCATCAAAAAGAAATTTAACAAAAGTTCAGCAATATACTTCAAATGGTACAGATGCACAGAAATGGGTTATTATAAAAAATAATGATAATACATATTCAATTATGTCAAAATCTAATGGATTATTTTTAGATATTGAAAGTGGAAGTAGTAAAGCAGGAGCCAATATTCAAACATATCATTTTAATGGTACAAATGCACAGAAATTTACGTTTGAATTATGCAATGAAGAAAAAGGAACAAAATCTACTGATGATGGCTTGTACAGAATATATAATTTAACAAATACAAATAAATTAGTAGAAAATGATAAGTTTGAAATTAAGTATGTTTCTAATGGATATTATAAAATAAAATCAAAAAGCACTGGAAAAGTATTAACTGTGGAAAATAATGATCCAAAGGCTGGAAGCAAAATTTTAAAACAGGATGATAAAGATTTAGATACACAAAAGTGGATATTAAAAAAATCAGCAGAAAGTGTGTTTTGTATAATTTCTAAATGTGGAGGTATGTATTTAGAATATAATAACTCATCAATACAATTAAAATATGAAAACGATTTTGATAATCAAAGATTTATTTTTATAAATGAAACACCTACAGAAAATATCAAACAAGTAACAGATGGAATATATCAAATAACAACTACAAGTAATAAAGTACTTGATATTTCCGGTGGTGCTTATGGGGATTCAGCAAATGTACAAATTTGGAATAATGATAAAGTACAACAGCAAAAATTCCGAATATCAAAAGTAAAAGATACAAATTATTATCAAATAACTGCTATAAATTCAGCTAAGGCAGTGGATGTACAAGATGGAAATATAAAATTAGGCACAAATATACAACAATATATGCCAAATGGAACGAGTAATCAATATTGGTATTTACGTGATTGTGGAAATGGATATTATAATATTGTTTCGAAAGCAAATGGATTGGTATTAGATGTTGCAGATGGAAAAATAAACAATAATGGTGCAAATATTCAATTATATTATAGAAATGGAACAAATGCACAGAAATTTAAATTAGTTCCTATAAATATAATAGAAAATAATATGTATGAAATAGAATCAAAAATTGATGAAAATAAAGTGTTAGATATTTCTTATGGTTCAACTCAAGATGGTGCTAATGTCCAAATATGGAATGCTGATAATGTAAATCAACAAAGATTTAAAATAGAGGCATTATCTACTGATACTTATAAAATAATATCTAAGAATTCAAATAAAGCATTAACTGTAGATATTTCTTCAAGAAATGTATTTCAGTCATCTTATACTGAAAATGATAACCAAAAATGGATTATAAAAGAGTGTGGAAATGGATATTATAATATTATTTCAAAGGCAAATGGGTTGGTAATTGACATTGTAAATGCAGAAAATAAAAATGGACAAAATGTTCAAACATATAAATTAAATAATTCTGATGCACAGAAATTTAAATTTGTAACTGGGTTTAGAAAATTTTATGAAGAAGGAAGCTATGGAAAATCTGGATTAGCAGTAAAAGGTGATTGGAGAGGAACAGACTTAAAATATTATAAAATAGGCAAGGGAAACGAAGTTTTATTTTCAACGTTTTCAATACATGGATTTGAAGATTCGTATAATAATGATGGTGCTGAATTAACATATATTGCAAATGAGTTTAGAAACTATTTGCAATATAATATTCCGGAAGATATTGTAAATAACTGGACAATATATATTTTCCCAAATTTAAATCCAGATGGACAAAAATATGGATGGACAAATAATGGACCAGGTAGAACAACTTTATATAGTGATGCTCCACAAAATAAGGGAATTGATATGAATAGAAATTGGTCTACAAGTGGAGAAAGTTATATTACTTATAAGGATAATAGAAATTATAATGGAACATCAGGATTTCAAGCGTATGAAGCAAGATATTTGAGAGATTTCTTATTAAAACATCAAGGAAATAAAAATATTTTAATAGATACACATGGATGGCTTAATGAAACTATTGGAGATTATGGAATAAGTTCATATTATAGAAGACAATTTGAAATTTCTAATGGTAATCATATTTATTCTTATGGTAGAGGTTATTTAGATAATTGGGCTAGAATGTCATTATATAATGCTAGAGCAACATTGATTGAACTTCCAGAAATAAAAAGCCATCATGAAACAGTAAACAGAAATTATGCACAAAAATTTATAAATGCAACTATGCAGTTATTAAAGGAAATTTAAAAATATTTATATCTTGAAAAAATGAGGTTTATATGAAAAAAATAAATAAGAAAAAAATCATTATTGTTATTTTAATTACAATACTTATAATAGCTATTGTTTTTGTTGTAATAGCACTTAGAAATAAAAGAGATGTGGATAATTATAGTGAAAATATTACAGATGAAAATGATGCAAATATAATAAATCAGATAAAAGCTGAAATAAATAGTACTGCAGATACAAATATATATCAAGTAGAAGATGAATATGATGGAAGACATACTCTCCAAATAAAACCTAATATTCAATTTGATACAGTATTAGCAGGTGTACTGATAGAAGGAACTCCTGCTAATAATGAAATTGATAGCATCCTAAAAAATAAACCTACAAATACAGGCGTATGGATTTCAAAAAAGTCTAGAGATTCTTTTGAAAAAATATTAATTGATAATAATTTAACTAATTTTTCTATTGATGAATCCGGATATTTATTTGAAACTGAAAAGAAAAATAATGAAATGTCAAAAAAATTAGATAATATTATAAAATCAGATAAACAATTTATAATTGATATTTCTGGAACATGTTATGTTAGAGATGAAATGTCAGGAGATATTGTGGAATATCCATTCGAGAAAATGGATCCTAATCAAATAATGGAAGTATATAAAAATGATAATAGTACTATTTTGGAAATATCTACAAATTCTAAAGGAAAAATTTCTAATGTAGATATTTTGAAAACAATAATTCTTAATTTGGAATAAATTTGAAAGGAACAGATTAAAGTGAAAAAAATATCAGTAATTATACCAATGTATTACGAAGAAGAAGTAGTACAAGAATGTTATAATAAAATGACACAAGTTTTATCAAATATAAAAGATTATGAATATGAAATAATTTGTGTAAATGATGGTAGTAAAGATAAAACACTATCAATATTAGAAAAAATTGCAGAAAATGATAAAAAAGTTAAAGTTATTTCATTTTCAAGAAATTTTGGACATCAATGTGCTGTAACAGCGGGCTTAAAATATGTAACTGGTGATGCTGTAGTTATAATTGATGCAGATTTACAAGATCCCCCGGAATTGATACCTGATATGCTAAAATTATGGGAAGATGGAAATGAAGTAATTTATGGTAAGAGAAAAACAAGAAAAGGCGAATCAAAATTTAAATTATTAACTGCAAAAATGTTTTATAATACATTAAATGCTTTATCTGATGTAGAAATACCTAAAGATACAGGAGATTTTAGACTTGTAGATAGAAAGGTTGTTGATGTTGTTAATTCATTACCTGAACATAATAAATTTTTAAGAGGATTGTTTAGTTGGGTAGGATTTGAACAAAAAGCATTTGAATATGAAAGAAAGGAAAGATTTGCAGGAAAAACAAAATATCCATTAAAGAAAATGTTAAAATTGGCTTCAGATGGAATTATTGGATTTTCAACAAAACCACTAAAAATGGTTGGAGGACTTGGCGTTTTAACAATATGTATCTCATTTGTGATTTTAATATATGCATTATTATCATTTATATTTAAATGGAATAATTTAACACCAGGATGGACTTCATTAATGGTTGCAATTACATTTTTTAGTGGAATTATACTAATTTCATTATGGATGATAGGTGAATATATATCAAGAATTTATGATGAAAGTAAAGGTAGACCACAATATATTATAAATAAAGAAATAAATACAGAAAAATAAATATTTGGAGGAAGACTATATGGACAAACTAAAAGAACTAATTAAAAAAGTACTAAATAAAGATGTAATATTATATATAGTATTTGGAGTATTAACAACACTTGTAAATTTAGTAACATTTTATATTTTAAGTAGTTTAATACATATGAACGAAAATATTGCTAATTTAATTGCAATACCGTTATCAATTATATTTGCTTATTTTACAAATAGAAAATGGGTATTTCACACAGAAGCAAAAGGATTTAAAGCCAATTTTTACGAATTTATAAAATTCATATCAGGAAGAGCTTTAACAATGTTTATTGAATTTTTTGGATGTATGTTATTATTTAAAACTCCAATACCTGCAATTGTAAGCAAACTTGCAATGAATGTTATAATTATAATTTTAAACTTTTTTATTAGTAAGTTTTTTGCTTTTAAAAAATAAAAGAATAGTTGTTTAAGATTAATTCACACTATTAAGCAAAAGTTTAATAGACAAATTTCTTAAACAACTAATTTTTATATCTTAAATTAGAAAAATTTATAATAAAAAAAGTAACACCATAAACCAAAACAAAAAGAAAAACATTAAAAATCAAATTACCAACCAAACCGACAAAATTAAATCTCCAAATATTAACCACAAAAAATCCAACCAAACTACAAAATAAAGGAACAACAATCCAATCTATCAAATTAGGTTTAATCCCAGAATACTTAAACAACTGAAAAAGACTAATACTAAAATTCAAAACCTCACTAAAAAAGATAGAAAGAACATAGCCCTTAATTCCTAAAACAGGAAGTAAAAAATAAATAAAGCAGGTAGTAATACTTAAATCCAAAATATTGCAACACATAACGCCAAACTGTTTATTCAAACCCTTTAAAATACAATCTATAATATGATCCATGTACATAAAAAAAATGAAAGGAGTAAATATTTTAAAATAATATCCGATCTCAATATTGTTATAAATAGCAAGCCCCAAATCATTAGAAAAAATGAAAAATATACTGCAAATACACATTGTAAAAGCACAGGTAATCTTAAAAATCTTATTTGCTATATAATTAATTGCTTTATAATTTTTTTGAGCCACATATGTAGAAAATTCCGGTATCAAAAGCATACTATACGAATCGGTAAAAACAGTTGGAAAAGTTATAACGGGAAGGACCATACCGTTAATCATTCCATATTGTGAGAGAGCTCTACTACAAGAAATGCCTGACTTTTCAAGTTGAGTAGGAATTATTAACTGCTTTAAAGTAGAAAGCCCAGAACGTATATATGATGTAACTGCTACAGGAAAAGCAATTTTTAAAATATTAATTCTTTGTCCAAATGAACGAATATCTTCTAATTTCTTAAGTTTTATATCTATAATATATAAAATAAAAATCAATGTAAAAGAGCATATTTCTGAGATTACATCAGCCAAAATAAGTGAAATGCAAATCGCTTCTACGCCATTAGAAATATTTATTTTTAGTAATATTATTGTTGCAAACATTTTAATTGTAAATTCAAAAACTTGAGAAATAGCATTTTTATAGGCTTTTCGTATTGTTGCAAAATAACTGCTAATGCACGAAGACATTGCAATAAAAGGCAATCCAATGGCAATATAAAATAAAGGCCTAGAAGAAACCATATTATGCAAACATTTGCTTGTAATAAAATTAGAAAAAAGTAAAATCAGTCCACCTGCAGCTATTCCTAACAATAAACTAAAAAATATGCAAGTACGTATTGCTTTTATGGCTTGTTGGTTTTTATTTAAGGCAAATTTTTCAGAAACAATTACGGTTACTGCAATATTTAATCCAGATGTTGCAACAGTTATGAAAAATAGATATACAGCCATAACTAAACTAAAAACGCCAACCGCTTCTGAGCCTATTTGATTTGATATGTATATATTAAAAATAAGTGCTGCAAATTTCATAAGTAATGATGTACTTGTTAGTATTGCTCCGTTTATTAGGAATAGTTTACTTTTTTGTCTCAAATAATTTCACCTCTTTAATGAATATGCAGAAATTTAAAAATAATAACTGACCACTAAGGCTAATGACTTTTTTTAAAAAAAGGTATATTATTATAGAGTATTTGTGATATAATGCAATTACTAATAAAAATAATATAAAATTTATTTAAAGAAATTTTTGAAAATTTTATATTTTGAGAAAGGAAAAAAATATGAAAAAAGAAAAAATAGTCCAAGAGTTCAAGGACATAAAAGAACTAATATACAATTCAGCAAAAACATATGCAAACAATATAGCATTTGTAGTAAAACACCAAGAAGGCAAAAACAAAACATACGAAAATATAACTTATAAAATGCTTTTAGAACAAATAAACGCATTAGGTACTAAATTATACAGTATGGGATTAAAAAATAAAAGAATAGCCATTTTGGGACGAAATAGATATGAATGGGCATTAGGACACTTGACAAGTTTGTTAGGTGGGATAATATCAGTTCCATTAGACAAAGATTTACAAGTAGATGAACTAGAAAATTCATTAATAAGAAGTAAAACAGATGCAATTTATTTTGACGAAAAATACATAGAAAAAATAGAGGAAATAAAAAATAGAAATAATACAAATGTAAAAGAATATATTTGTATGTCAAAATTAGCAGGATATGATGATATACATACATTAAAAGAAGAAGGACAAAAATTATTAGAAGAAGGAAACAAAGAATATATATCAGCAAAAATAGATGAAAATGTAATGAATATTTTATTATTCACATCAGGAACTACATCAAAATCAAAAGCGGTAATGTTATCACAAAAAAATATTGCATCAAATGTGTATGCAATGCAAAGAGTTGAAGACATCAAAAGTACAGATTCAAATTTAGCATTTTTACCAATGCATCATATATTTGGTTCAACATGTCTAATTGTAATGTTAGCATGTGGTGTTAGAACATCATTCCCAGATGGGTTAAGATATGTTGCACAAAACTTAAAAGAATATGAGGTATCTTTATTTGTCGGTGTACCACTATTGGTAGAAGCAATTTACAATAAAGTTGTAAAAGAAATAGATAAACAAGGAAAAACAAAACTTATAAAAAATGCTATAAGAGTTAGTAACTTTTTATTAAAATTACATATAGACATTAGAAGAAAATTATTCAAACCGATAATTGATCAATTAGGTGGAAAAATGAGATTTGTAATTTCAGGTGGTGCACCATTAGACCCTAAAATCCAAAAAGGATTTATAGATTTAGGAATAGATATGGTTCAAGGATATGGACTTACAGAAACATCACCAGTTATAGCAGCAGAAAATATGTACAAATCAAGAACAGGTTCAATAGGAGTTCCGATGGAAAATGTGACTGTTGAAATTGTAAATAAAGACAATAATGGAATAGGGGAGTTACGTGCCAAAGGGCCTAATGTAATGCTTGGTTACTATGAAAACGATGATGAAACAAATAAAGTACTTAAAGATGGTTGGTTTTATACAGGCGATTTAGGCTATATTGATAAAGATGGTTTTATTTTTATAACAGGTAGACAAAAGAATATGATTGTTCTTAAAAATGGTAAAAAAATCTTCCCAGAGGAAATTGAAACTTTGGTTAATAGAATTGATTTAGTAGAAGAATGTATGGTATTTGGTATGCCAGATGAAGTTGATAAAAATGATGTTAAACTTTCTGTTAAGGTTGTTTATAATAAAGATGAAGTAATTCAAAAATATGGTGATATTTCTTTTGATGAGATTAGAGATATTATTTGGGATAGGATTAAGAATGAGGTTAATACTACTGTCCCTAGATATAAACATATTATGAATATGATTTTGACTGATAAAGAACTTATTAAGACTACTACTAAGAAAGTTAAACGTAATGAAGAATTGAAAGAAATTTTAGGAAAATAGAATATGTAAAAGACACTTCGAATATGGAAATGTCTTTTATTTTTCTTTTGGATATGGTTTTGATATATTTGTTAATCCAGCTATATAATCTAAAGAGGTATTATAATATTTTGCATAATAAATTAAAGTGTCTAAAGGTATAATTCTTTCTTCTTTTTCATATCTAATATATGAATTTTTAGCAATATATCCTATTTTTGCACATTGTGCTTGTGTTAATTCATGGTCTTCTCTTAAATCTTTTAATCTTAACATATTTATCACTCCTTGTATTATTATATAAAATACTCCATTTGGTGTTGACTTTTTACTCCATTTGGTGTATTATTTTTTTGTGCTCCAAATGGGGTTACAAATAAAAACAAAGGAGAAAAATGTATGAAAATTTTAAATGTAAAAAAAGAAAGAGCTATTACCCTTGTTGTATTAGTTATAACAATTGTACTATTACTTATTTTGGCTGGAATATCAATATCTATATTGACCAATATAGGATTTTTTGGTAGAACAAAAGAAGCAAAGGAAAAAAGCAAAATTGCACAAGAACAAGAGAAAATATTATTGACTGAATATGAAGACGAATTGGGCAAATATACAGATAATGACAGATGGGATGGCAAAGTAAATAAACCAGAATTAATGGAAGGAATGACGGCAATACAGTTTAGTGATCCAACTGAAAATACAGAAGGGAGTATAAAAAAGGTTGAAGATATCAATAAAGACGAATGGTATAATTATGATATTAAAAAATGGGCAAACGCGCAAACAGAAGATGGAAGTATGTGGGTATGGATTCCAAGATATGCTTATAAAATTATATATAATGATCCAAATGATAAATCAAAAGGTGGAATATCTGATATTGTTTTTTTAATTGGTACAACAGATAATTATATAGATGCTAATGGTAATTTACAAACTGCTCAAAGACAAACAGATAAAAATCAAGTAATAGAAACAGATTCAACAAAAACAGACCAATATACAGTGCATCCTGCATTTACAAATGAAAGTAAAATAGGATATGCAAATGGAGGGTGGAATAAAGAAGTAACAGGAATATGGATAGCAAAATTTGAAGCGGGTTATGCTTCTGGAAATAATAAGGCAAGTGTGCAAGCAAGTTCAATAAATTACACTGCAACTGTTGGGTGGGTTGCTGGTGCTGAAACTGGATCCAATGCCTCTGGACAATCAGCTAGAAATTATCTTGATGGAATATATGGTTCAACGCAAACAAGTATTAAATATCCTACTTTTCAGGGAACAACATATTCAATGAATTATATAAATAATAATGATGCTTATAATATTTCAAGACATTTAACTGAAGATGATAACATATATGGATTCAATAAAAATATAACAGATAGCCATTTAATGAAAAATAGTGAGTGGGGAATGGTTGATTATTTAAGTGAAAGTAAGTATGGATTAAACGGAACAAAAATTTATTTAAATAATGTTGATTTAAATAATAGTAAACAAAGTGTATATGCGGTTACTGGATGTGCATCATCAGAAATTGATGCCAAAGAAACAGTAAAAACAACTATAGATGATATTAATAACAGAACGGTAAAAAATGTTTATGTATGGAATCAAAAAAATGGAACAAAGGCTAGTACTACAGGGACTATATATGGAATCTATGATATGGCAGGCGGAACATCAGAAAAAATGGCTGCATATATTCAGAATAATAATGTAGTTTTAACTAAAAATGGAAATGCGTTAATTACAGCCGCAGAAAGAAGCCAGTATGTAATGACATATCCATTTGATTTAAGTTTTGATAACAAAAATTTTAGCAATTTATTTACTGTTAGCAAAGCAAATTATAATAAAAATACAGAAATATATGGGGATGCTATTAGGGAAACTTCTAAGTTAGGAGCTTGGGATGCGCTTTCTTGGTATGATACAACTTGGTCATTGTACCCAGCATTAAATAATCCTTTTTTTCACAGAGGAGGAAATATTGTTGATATGAATAGTTGCGGATTATTCATTTTTGCATGGAATCCAGGAGGTTCTGACTATTCAGTAGGATTTCGATGTGCTTTGGTAAAAATATAATTACCAAAATTACATTGCACAGAAAATTTATTTCATAAATTTTAGCACATAAATAATATAAAAAACTAACAATTTCCATAATTATGTAAATATATATTTTATCTTTTGAAAATATTACAACAAAACCCAACTAAACTTCATATAATATACAAATGTCGAATGAAGGGAGGTTTTGTAGATTTTGGAACTTGAACATAAAAAAATAGGATTTGTTTTAACAGGTTCATTCTGTACTTTTAGTAAAACAATTCCTAAGATGAAAGAATTAATTCAAATGGGTTCTGAGGTTATTCCAATTATGTCATATAACGCCTACAATTTAGATACAAAATTTGGAAAAGCCAAAGATTTTATAAATGAAATTGAAGAAATTACTGGTAAAAAAATTATTCATACTATACAAGAAGCGGAACCAATTGGGCCTAAACATTTAACAGATATTATGGTTGTTGCTCCTTGTTCCGGTAATACAATGGCTAAACTTGCAAATGATATTATTGATACTCCTGCTACAATGGCAGTCAAATCTCACTTAAGAAATAATTTGCCTGTTGTTATTGCTGCTTCTACTAATAATGCTTTGAGTCGGCAATGCATCTAATATCGGTACATTACTTAATAAAAAAAATTATTATTTTGTTCCTTTTAGGCAGGATAATCCGATTACTAAACCACGTTCTGTTGTTTTTGATTTTGACTATCTTATAAAGACTATTGAATCTGCTTTGGATGGAAAACAAATTCAACCAATATTGCTTTAAGATATTACTAAATGGACAAATGTTAATATAAAGTATGGGAATTAATGGAAATTGGTTCCCATATTTTGTGCTTATAAAAAAATAATTTATAAAATAAATCTAGTAAACTAATTAATAATGTGATACAATTCAAATATAAATTGCAAAAGAAAGGATGATAATAATGAAAGAAAAATACAACTGGAATTTACAAGACATCTTCGAAAACGAAGAACAATTCAAAAAAGAAAAAGGAGAAATAGCAGACATATTAGAAAAAATTAAAACATATCAAGGAATACTATGTAATACATCAGAAAACTTATATAACTGCTATAAACTATATGAACAAGCACTAGAAAAATTTGAAAAAGTATATGCTTATGGAATGTTAAAATATCATTTAGACATGTCAAACCAAGAAGGAATAAAAATATTTAAAGAAGTAGAAGGACTTGGAACAGAATTTAGTGTTGCAACATCATTTATGACACCAGAAATAACATATGCAGATGAAAACACAATAAAAGAGTATATCAAAGAAGAAAGATTAAAAGGATATGAAAGAGATATCAAGGATATACTTAATGAGAAAAAACATGTACTAAGTAAAGAAGAGGAAAATATACTTGCAAACTTTTCAGAAACAGTATCTGCTCCAGAAAACACATTTGATACATTAACAAATGCGGAGTTTAAATTTGGTACTTTAATTGACGAAAATGGAAAAGAAGTTGAAATGACAGATAGTACATATACATTATTCCTAAAAAATAAAGATAGAAATGTAAGAAAACAAGCTTTTGATTTAATGTATAAAAAATACAGTGAGTTTATAAATACAATTACAGAAATGTATATTTCAAATGTAAAAGCAAAAGCTACAACTGCAAAGTTAAGAAAGTACAATTCAAGTTTAGAGGAAGCTGTTGAACATGATGATGCAAGTCTTAAAGTATATGAAAGCTTAATAGAAGCGGTTAATGAAGATATGAATGTAAATTACGAATTCATAAAATTAAAAAAGGAAATGCTTAATTTAGATGAAATGCATATGTATGATTTATATGTAAATCCATGTGAACAAGGAAAAGATGAAATAACATTTGAGGATGCAAAACAAGAAGTTTTAAATGCATTACAAATATTAGGTAAAGAATATATAAACAAATTAGAAGAGGCTTTTGATAATAGATGGATAGATGTATATGCAAAGCCAAATAAAAGAGGTGGAGCATATAGTATGGGAGTATATGGAGTACATCCATTTGTATTGACTAATTTTGTAAATAGTAAGAGAGATATAAGCACTATTGCACATGAGCTAGGCCATAGTATGCATTCATATTATTCAAATAGAGAACAAAATGTTATAAATGCTGATTATACAATAATGGTTGCAGAAGTAGCATCAACAGTTAATGAAATTTTATTAAGTGATTATCAAATCAAAAATGAAAAAGATAATAAGAAAAAAGCTGAATTGTTATATGAACTATTAGAAATGATTAGAGCAACTTTATTTAGACAAGCTATGTTTGCTGAATTTGAAAAAGATGTACATGATAAAATTGAAAATAATGTTATGCTTTCTGCAGATGATTTAAATGATATGTATTATAAATTAAATCAAAAATATTTTGGACCAGATGTTAATATAGATGAACAAATCAAATATGAATGGGCAAGAATCCCTCATTTTTACAGTGATTTTTATGTGTATAAATATTGTACAGGTGTTTCTTCTGCTATTGCCATTGCATCTAAAATATTGAGTAAAGAACCAGGTTTTGTTGAAAAATATATTGAAATGCTTAAACAGGGATGTTCTAAAAAATCAATTGATTTACTAAAAATGGTTGATGTAGATTTAGAAAGCAAAGATACGTATAAGAGTGCTATAGAATTTTATAACCAGAAGATAAAAGAATTAAAAATGTTACTTTAAGACGTCGGTTACTAAAATGATATTAAATAGATAATAATAAATGAAATGAGTGAACGATATATTATGAAAAAGAATAGAATAAAAAATGTAATAGAAAAAAGCAATAAAGAAGCGGAGACAAAAAACATATTAAAAAGAAGCAATAAAGAAGTGGAGATAAAAAACAAAGCAGAACAAATAAATAATAAAACTACAGAACAAAAGAAAAAATTTACAATTATGGGGTTGTCAGTATGGAGAATATTGGCATACTTCATAATATATAGTGTAGTAGGGTATATAATAGAGACAATATTTGGAATAATAACAAAAGGAACATGGGAAAGCAGACAAAGTTTCTTATATGGACCATTTTGTGCTATATATGGACTTGGAGCGGCAATAATGATAATATTCCTACATAAATATTCCAAAAACTATACACGATTATTTATTGGAGGTTTTATAGTAGGTTCAATTGTTGAATATCTAGTTAGTTGGATAGGGGAGATACTATTAGGAGTAAAATGGTGGGACTATTCAAATATGCCACTTAATATTAATGGAAGAATATGTGTATATTTTTCAATATTTTGGGGATTTTTGGCATTATACTTGATAGCATCATTTAATCCAAGAATAGATAGATTAATAAATTGGATAAAAAGCAAACTTTCTGTAAAAGCATTAAAAATTCTTACAACAACTGTCACTACATTATTACTTATTGATTGTGTTGTAACTGGAATAGCACTATCATTTTTCTTAGTTAGAATGGTTTACAATTATGATATTAATGTAGCAAATAAAGAGATTGTTGCTAAAAAGTATGAAGACATATATGGTGACGAAAAATTATCTAAATTTGTTTATAAACATTGGGGAGATAGAAAAATGCTAAGAACATTTCCAAATTTGAAAGTACAAGATGTTGATGGAAATATGATTTATATGGATAATTTACTTAGTGATATTCAGCCATATTATTATAAATTTAATTTTAAAAAATAATTTTATGAGATGTGAATTGTAATATATAAAAAGAATACGAACATTTTTTCTAAAAACTATTGACAAAGAATAAATGTTCGTATATAATTACCTTATAAAGCAAACAAATATTCTTAATACAAATCGGAGGTAATTATAATGAGAATAGTAAATAAAACAAAATTTATAAGAAGTAATGTAATATTAGCAATTTTAATAAGTTCAATAGTAATTTTTGCAACCAAAACATATTCAAATGTAGAAACAAAATATAAAGAGGAATACGTGTGTACTGGAGATACATTGTGGTCAATAGCTCAAGAAGAATTAGAAAATAATAAATACTTTGAAGGTAAAGATATAAGATATGTTGTTAATGAATTAAAAAATGTAAATAATTTAGCAAGTGCAAACTTAAAAGAAGGAGACAAATTAAAAATCCCCAGTTTTTAAAGGGAAACGTTGAATTATATATAAAACATTATAGAATCTATGCAATATATTTTTATATATTAGAAATGTCATGTGGCTTTTCTAATATATAAAAGAAGGTGTCCTTTAATTAGAACACCTTTTTATTTATTGAAATCTGCTAATGGATTACTTTCAATAGCATTTCTTGCTTGTTGATTTGCAACATGGGTATAAATTTCTGTAGTAGAAATACTTTCATGTCCTAAGACTTCCTGTAAAGCCCTTATATCAACTTTTCCATATTGATACATTAATGTAGCGGCAGTATGTCTTAATTTGTGAGTAGAGTATTTTTTTGTATCAAGTCCTGCTGCCATAAGTTGTTTGTCTACTATATGTTGAACAGTTCGTTTACTAATTCGTTCGCGTCGTTCACTTAAAAATAGGGCTTTTCTTGAATTTAATTTGTCAGTCTTAATACCATCTTTAGGTCTAACTTCTAAATAATTTCCAATTGCCCTTACACAGGCTTTATTAAGATAAATTGTTCTTTCTTTATTACCTTTTCCAATGACGGTCATTTTATTTTCAGAAAAATCTATATCATTTATATTTATTCCAACTAATTCAGATAAACGCATACCACAATTTAAAAACAAGGTAATAATAGCATAATCTCTTTGATAATTTCTGTTATCTTCATTTTCTGTTACTTCTAGAAGTTTTTGACTATCTTCTAGACTTAAATATTTGGGAAGACGTTTATCTAATTTTGGGGTTTCCAAATTTTGAGCAGGGTTACTATCAATCAAGTTTGCTTTTGCACATAAATAATTGAAAAAAACACGTATGCTGGAAGCCTTCCTTGCTCTTGTTGCTGCTTTACTGTGGTACGTAGTTGTTAGATAGCTTAAAAAAGCGTGAATATCGTCTAATTTAATTTGTTTTATGGTATCAAGACTAATATCTTTTATTTCTATCATTGAATAATCTTCTTCATCTGTTAATCTAAATCTTGTTTTTATAAATTTTAAAAACATTGCTAGGTCGTAGTTATATTCTTTTATTGTGTTAGGGGATTTGTTTAAAATTGTCATTGTATAATCTAAAAATGAATTTAAATATTCAGGGTTTTCTTCATGATTAATCATATGTTTCACTCTCCGTTCAGTGTGTATTATATAATAAAAATATAAAAAAATAAAGAAAAAAATAAAAACTATTTTTAATAGTTTTTATCAATATGAATAATTATATTTTTTAATAATTCTTTATCTTCTTTTGAAATGCTTTTTATTGAAGATGTTAAATAAGTGTCCAAAGTGTCTTCCTTAAAAGTTAATAATTCAGAAAACAAAAAATTTGGAGAAATCTTTAAAAAATTACATAAATTTAAGAGTGTAGGAACACTTCCAATGTTTCTTCCATTTTCTATATTACGTAATAAGTCTATAGAAATATCAACATTTTCTGCAACATATTCTTGAGTGAATTTTTTTGATAAACGTATTTGTTTGATTTTCTTCCCGATTACGTTTAAAACATCATCATTTTTTATTAACAAATTTAACACCTACTTTCTTATTTTAAAAATAATATCATTAAGTTAAAATAATAAAAAGTGAGCAATATTAATTAAAAAATATAATATTAATAATAATATAATAAAAAATAATTAATTTTATTCACAGTTTTTGTTGACAAAAATTGTTGAATGATGTAGAATAGTTTCATAAAATACAAATGAAAGGAAGATTTTATTATGTTTAAAAGGTACAAAAGCACAAAAGGTATAACACTGGTGGCCCTAGTGATTACCATTATTATTTTATTGATATTGGCAGGAATATCAATATCGACTTTGACAAATACTGGCATATTTGAAAAAGCAAAAGAAGCAAAACAAAAATCAGAAAATGCACAAAAAGAGGAGGATAGACTAATTTCTGAATATGAAAAGGAAATTGTAAAACAAGATGCAGAAGGTATATGGGATGGAAAGGTAAATAAACCAGATTTAATGTCAGGGATGAGTGCCATATATTTTGACAATAACAAAGCAACAAAGGTAGGAAATACTGATAAAGATAAATGGTATAGTTATAATGATAAAGAATGGGCAAATGCTCAAACAGAAGATGGAAGTATGTGGGTATGGATACCAAGGTATGCATACAGAATTAATAAAAGTACGAAAACTTGTGACATAGTTTTTTTAATAGGTACATCAGATAATTATTATGATAAAGATGGTAAAGTTCAAACAGCGCAAAGACAAACGTCTAATGGACAAACAATAAAAACAGATGGCGAAGCATATACAGTACATCCAGCATTTACAAATGAAAGTAACATTGGCTTCAAAATTTGAAGCAGGGTATTTTGATAAAAATTTAGTTGATGCAGATAAAGAAAAATATTCAAGTTCAGTAAATTATTCGCAAACATATGGATATACTCCAGCAGCAAAGAATGAGGATGCAAGAAATTATCTTGATGGAGTTTATGGATCAAAAACAACAGCAATAAAATATCCAACATTCCAGGGTGGTAAATATTCAATGAATTATATTAATCATAATGATGCTTTTAATATATCAAAGGCAATTGCAGGAGATTCTAATAACATATATGGATTAAAAAGTAATTCAACAGATAGCCATTTAATAAAAAACAGTGAATGGGGAGCAGTAGCATATTTAGGACAAAGCCAATATGGATTGTATAATAAAAATATTAGAATCAACAATGTAAATATGGGAGATAATAGTAATTTTGTATATGCAATGACAGGATATGCAGCAAAAGAGGAAGATGCTGCAAATACAACAAATACAGATGCGATAGCTTGGAATCAAACTGGAGGAGAATTGGCAAGTACAACTGGAACAATATACGGAATATATGATATGTCTGGTGGAACATGGGAAAGATCTGCTTCTTTAGTTAATAACGGTAACAGTAGATTAAATGAGTTTGGTAGTTCGTTGATGTATTCTTTAAAAGATGGAAAAAGCTCTGAATATGTAACAGTTTATGAAACAGATACTTCTGTTGACAATACTGGAGTTTCATGGACAGACGAAAATTTATTAAAAACAAATGAAG
Organism: Clostridium sp. 28_17; assembly: GCA_001916065.1. GTDB lineage: Bacteria > Bacillota > Clostridia > TANB77 > CAG-508 > CAG-269. The sequence continues at coordinate 49 of MNRS01000020.1, read as the reverse complement.
CAAACTATAAAAAGAATACAAAATATGGAGATGCAATAAAAGAAACATC